>QBYF01000001.1 GCA_003282965.1 Pelagibacteraceae bacterium AG-325-E13
CCTTTTCTGAAAGACTTAAACTTGATCTAGTTCATGTACATATCAATAATTTTGCAGAAACAAATAATAAAGGTTATGCGACTGTCTTTGAGGCTACATACTCTCCAAGAAAGCATAATATCCAAAGAGAAAAAGATGATTTTATTTTTCCAGTTCAAGGATTAGATCAACCCAATAACGAAAAAGTTATAGATGAAAAAGTCTTTTTTGAATAAAAATTTTAAATAAAATGAAAGTAATAATTTTAGCTGGTGGATTTGGATCAAGGTTATCTGAATATACAAAATTGATACCAAAGCCAATGGTTAAGGTAAATAGCTATCCCCTTTTAATTCATATTATGCAAATCTACATCAAACATAATATCAAAGATTTTATAATAGCTGCAGGATATAAAAGTCACATAATTAAAAAATATTTTAAAAACTTTAAAAAAAGTGGAAAAAATTTTTCATGTAGAATAAGTGGCAAAGAATGTAATGTTGTAATCGTAGATACTGGATTAAACAGTTTAACAGGTGGGAGGATTAAAAGAGCTTCTAAATATTTGAGTAATAGTGATAAAGATTTTATGTTTACTTATGGAGATGGCGTTTCTGATATAAACATTTCAAAATTACAAAGATTTCATAAAAAAACAAAAAAAATTATCACGGTAACTGCTGTAAGGCCACCTGCAAGATTTGGTGAGATCAAGATGAAAAAAAATTTAGTTTATTCTTTTAAAGAGAAACCTCAGGTTACAAATGGGTGGATTAATGGAGGTTTTTTTGTAGCCAAAAAAAGTTTTTTAAAGTTAATACGTGGAGATAAAGAAATTCTAGAGAAATATCCTCTTGAGAGATCAGCAAAAAATAAACAGTTATCTGCTTATAAACACAAAGGATTTTGGAAGTGCGTTGACACAAAGAGAGATAAAAATGAGCTCGACAAAATTTTAAAAAAAAATCTTATTAAATATAAGTAGTAAAATAAAAATGTCTTATAGTCCAGTTGTAAGTGTAATTATGAATTGTCATAACGGGCAAAATTTTTTAAATGAGGCGATTCAAAGTTTAATTAAACAAACATACAAAAATTGGGAATTAATTTTCTTTGATAATTGTTCCAACGACAATACTTTAAAAATTTTCAAGCAATTTAAAAATAAAAGATTCAAATATTTTTATTCAAAAAAAAAATTAAAACTTTACAAAGCAAGAAATTTGGCTTTGAAAAAAGCAAAAGGAGAATTTATTACTTTTTTAGATACCGATGATAAATGGCACAACAATAAGCTTGCAAAACAAGTAAATTTTTTTAGAAAAAATAAGAAATGCGAATTTTTATACAGCAATTACCTTGTATTAGACATGGATAAAAACAAAGTTTTAAAACAATATAAATTTAATTTACCCGAAGGAATGATATCAAAAATTTTATTAAACAATTATGTTATCGCAATACTAACTGTAATGATAAGAAGAAAATTATTTCTTAAATATAAGTTTAATGAAAAATACGAAATCATAGGAGATTTCGATTTATTTTTTGAAATCAGTAAAAATCATAAAATTAATAAAATTCAAGAACCTCTTGCATACTACCGATTACATAAAAATAACTTTTCAAAAAGATTAAATATTTATATTGGAGAACTATATAAATGGATAAAAAAAAATGAAAAAAAATTAATTAATTCAGGATATAATTTATATAGTTTAAAATATTATTTAATTAAAATGAGAATTAAAAAAATTATAAGTAATTTTTTTAATTAAGTCTGGGTGTGTAGTTCAGTGGTAGAACGCTACGTTGACATCGTAGAGGCCATAAGTTCAATTCTTATCACACCCACCAAAACCTTATAATTAGTATGTAATGAGCTATTTACTTATTATTATAAAAATACTATAAGACCATGCCTGGTAATTATTGCGAAGGGGCTACACCCGATCCCATTCCGAACTCGGAAGTTAAGTCCTTCAGCGCCGATGGTACTTTGTCTTAAGATACGGGAGAGTAGGACGTTGCCAGGCTTTAAATTATGAAAATAGCAAGCTCATTAAAATCTTTAAAAAAAAGAGATCTAAACTCTAAGTTAGTTAAGCGTAGAGGGAAACTTTACGTTATAAATAAAAAAAATCCAAGATTCAAAGCGCGTCAAGGTTAATATGAGCGATGACGACCACAAAGATACTTGGAAAGGATTTACCAAGTTTGTCCTATGGGGAACCATTGCAGTAATTGCGATCTTAGTGATACTTGCTTTAACTTTACTTTAATCTAAAAATATTTTTAAAATGATAGTTGGCTCGACTAAAGAAGATTTAACATTTGAAAAAAGGGTCGCATTAACCCCTGAAACTGCAAAAAGTATTATAGCTTTGGGACTTCAAGTATATATTGAAAAAGACTACGCAAGCCATCTAGGAATTCAAGATAATGAGTATACAAAAGTTGGAGTTGAAATTAAAGCCTCCTCAAATGAGGTTTTAAACTTAAGTAAAGCGATTATTAAAGTGAATTGTCCTTCTGAAAGTGAAATTAGTATTTTAAAAGAAAACACGATTTTAATTGGAATGATCAATCCTCTAAAAAACAAAGATCAAATTAACAAAATAATAAACAAAAATATTAAAATTTTCTCACTTGAATTATTACCTCGTATCACAAGAGCTCAATCGATGGATGTGTTATCCTCTCAATCAAACTTAGCAGGGTATAGAGCAGTTATTGACTGTGTTGCTGAATTTGAAAAAGCCGTGCCGATGATGATGACTGCTGCTGGAACTGTGCCAGCTGCTAAAGTTTTGGTAATTGGAGCGGGTGTAGCAGGATTACAAGCTATTGCTACTGCAAAAAGATTGGGTGCAATAGTTTCAGCGACAGATGTAAGAGCGGCATCAAAAGAGCAAGTAGAAAGCTTAGGTGGAAAATTTTTAACTGTTGAACAAACAGAAGATATGGAAACAGCGGGAGGATATGCAAAAGAAACTTCAGACGATTATAAAAAAAAACAAGCCGAGATGATGAAGGAAGCATTAAAAAAAAATGATATTGTTATATGCACTGCGCTGATACCTGGAAAACCTGCACCAAGAATTCTAACTGAGGACTTAGTAAAATTAATGAAACCCGGGTCTATCGTTTACGATTTAGCAGCAGAACAAGGAGGAAATTCCGCATATTCTGAAGCAGGAAAAATTAATACAGTTGATGGAATAAAAGTAATTGGTGTGAAAAGTTTAATGAACAGATTGCCGCTTACAGCTTCAAGTTTATATGCTAAAAACCTATTTAGCTTCATTCGAAACTTATATAGTAAAGAAAAAAAAGATTTTAATATTAATCTAGAAGACGAGATAATTGAAAAATCATTAATAAAAGGAGTTTAATTATGGAAATAGATCCGTTTATATTTAGATTAAGTATATTTATTTTGTCGATTTTTATTGGCTACTATGTGGTATGGAGCGTTACTCCATCTCTACATACCCCTCTAATGTCTGTTACAAATGCTATCTCATCAGTTATCATTGTTGGTGCTATAATCGCAGCCTTAGCAGGATCTTCGGAGAGTGTTTTTAATATATCTAGTATTTTTGGATTTATCGCTATTGTCTTAGCTGCGATAAATATTTTTGGTGGGTTTTTAGTAACTCAAAGAATGCTTCAAATGTATAAAAAAAAAAAAGATAAAAAGAAATGATATCTGCAAATTTGTCAGCAATTTTTTATTTAGTTTCAGGCATCTTATTCATTCTTGCTTTAAGAGGATTGTCATCTCCAGACACATCAAGACAAGGAAATTATTTCGGAATTGTAGGAATGATAATTGCAATTGTTGTAACATTCTTATCAATCGGAAATTTTTCTACATCATTAATTTTTGTAATAATGTTTCTAGTTATTGGTGGGGCAATTGGGGCTTTTATAGCTTTTAAAATTCCAATGACTGCAATGCCAGAGCTGGTGGCAGGTTTTCATAGTTTAGTTGGTTTAGCAGCTGTTTTTGTTGCAATTGCAGCTTTTTTAAATCCAGAAGCTTTTAACTTAGGAGCTGTTGGCGCAATTAAATTAGCAAGTCTTATAGAAATGTCTATTGGTGCTGCTGTAGGGGCAATAACTTTTTCAGGTTCTATAATAGCGTTTTTGAAATTAAGAGGGATGATGTCTGGCTCTCCAATTACATTTAGCGGCCAACACTTTTTAAATTTAACACTTGGTATAGGAATTTTTGTATTAATTTTCTATTTATGTAAAACTCAGTCAGCGAATATTTTTTGGTTGGTAGTTATAATTTCTTTTTTAGTTGGTGTTTTATTAATCATACCTATTGGTGGAGCAGATATGCCCGTAGTTATTTCAATGCTTAACTCTTACTCTGGTTGGGCTGCAGCGGGAATAGGTTTTACATTAGAAAACACTGCTTTAATCATTACTGGCGCGCTCGTAGGATCTTCTGGAGCAATACTTTCTTATATAATGTGTAAAGCTATGAATAGATCATTCTTTAGTGTAATTCTTGGTGGTTTCGGAGCAGATAGTTCAGCCGGTGAAAAAAAAGAAAAGAAAGATCAAAAACCAGTTAAAAGTGGTAACGCTGAAGATGCAGCCTTTTTAATGAAAAATGCCTCCTCAGTAATTATAGTACCAGGTTATGGAATGGCAGTCGCACAAGCACAACATGCTTTAAGAGAGATGGTAGATAAGTTGAAAAAAAATGATATCAAAGTTACTTATGCCATACATCCAGTTGCTGGTAGAATGCCCGGTCACATGAATGTTCTTTTAGCTGAAGCCAATGTTCCTTACGATGAAGTATTTGAATTAGAAGATATAAATAATGATTTTGCTAATTCTGATGTGGCTTTTGTGATTGGAGCTAATGATGTAACCAATCCGATTGCTAAAACTGATCCAAAAAGCCCTATTTTTGGTATGCCTGTGTTGGATGTTGAGAAATGTAAATCAGTTTTATTTGTAAAGAGAAGTTTATCCCCCGGATACGCCGGCATAGATAATGAGTTGTTCTACAGAGATAACACATTAATGTTATTTGCGGATGCAAAAAAAATGACTGAAGATATAGTAAAAAACTTGGATTAATGAAAACAAAAATATTTTGTGATATTGCTGACTTTAAAATAATAAAAATCTTTAATACTAAATCTATTGTTGATGGTTTTACAACCAACCCAAGCTTAATGAGAATAGCCGGAGCGAAAAATTACAAAGCTTATTCTTTAAAAATATTAAAAGTTTGTAACAAAAAACCTATTTCATTTGAAGTTTTTGCTGATGAACCTAAGGAAATGCTTAAACAAGCCTATGAGATTAATACTTGGGGGAAAAATGTTTATGTTAAAATACCAGTGGTTAATTCTAAAGGTTTATTTATGGGTCAAGTTATTAAAGAGCTCAGTAACAAAGGTATAAAATTGAATATAACTGCTGTTTACACTTACGAACAAACAAAAAAAATTTATAAAAGTCTAAACAAAAAAACAAAATCAATTATATCTATTTTTGCCGGAAGAATGGCTGATAAAGGCAAAGATCCTCTTCCAATATTTAAAAAAAGCATTTCCCTTACTAAAAAGAGTAAAAATACTGAAATACTTTGGGCAAGTACCAGAGAAGCGTACAACTATATTCAAGCTAAACAATTAAAATGCAATATTATTACCATGCCTCCAAAAGCGATCAATCAGATAAGCTCTTTTGGCAAAAGCTATAAAGCAATGACTCTAGACACAGTTAAAGGGTTTTTAATTGACAGTAAAAAATCTAAATTTAAAATTTAAGAAACTCTAGACTGTCTTTTTCTTTCGTGAGGGTCTAAGATTAATTTTCTCAATCTGCAAGACTTTGGTGTAATTTCAAGAGCTTCATCAGTATTGAGCATACCTAACTGTTCTGCTATTGCCATCTTTCTTACTGGAGTTAAGACAACATTTTCATCTGTTCCTTGTGTTCTCATATTGGTAAGTTTTTTTCCTTTCATAACATTTATTTCTAGGTCCCCACTTTTAGATGCTAGACCGACAATCATACCTTCATAAACAGGGTCATTATGAGTTACAAACATTTCTCCTCTTGCTTGAAGGTTGAATATTGCAAATGCAACAGCTTTTCCTTTTTCCATAGAAATTAAAGCTCCATTTCTTCTTCCTTCCATATCGCCAGAATATTCTCCATAAGAGTGAAAAATTCTATTAATCACACCAGAACCTTTTGTTAGCGTCAAAAATCTACTTGTATAACCCATTAAACCTCTGGTTGGTGCATGAAAAATTAATCTTTTTTTATTTTTACCTGTATCTTTTAACTCAATCAATTTTCCTTTTCTTCTATTCATCGAGTCAATTATTCTAGAAGAAAATTCTTCATCTAAATCCATTGTAATTTCTTCTAAAGGTTCCAATTTATTTCCTTCTTTATCTTTTTGAAATAATACTTTTGGTGGGCTAACAGTCATTTCAAATCCTTCTCTTCTCATTTGAGTAAGCAAAATTTCTAGCATTAATTCTCCACGACCACTTATAATAAAAGCATCTTTATTTTCATTTTCGTTAAAGGATATTCCAACATTATTTTCTGCTTCTAAAATTAACCTTTCTCTAATTTGTGTACTGGTAAGCTTTTTACCTTCTGTTCCAGCAAGAGGAGAACTATTAACAGTAATAGTAATAGACATCGTTGGGGGATCAATAGGGGTGGCGTCTATAGGTTCATTTATTTCTAAATCACAAATCGTATCAGCAACATTTGCTTTTTCTAAACCAGCTATTATTACGATATCTCCAGCTTCCCCAGTTTCAATAGGTACTTTTTTAGTGCCTTCATATCTAAAAATTTTTGTTAGCCTTCCCTCATCAATTTTTTCTCCTTTAAGATTTATTGCTTTAATTTGTTGGTTTGCCTTTGCAGTTCCTTGCGCAATTTTACCAATTAAGCTTCTACCTAAAAAACTATCAGCATAAAGTAATGTTGACAACATTGCAAAAGGCTTAGTTTTGTCTAAGTCAGCTGGTTTCACTTTTTCAATAATTAAATCCAATAAAGGATTTAGATTTTCTCTAGGCCCATCTATTTCTTTACTAGCCCAACCAGATCTTCCGCTTGCATATAATATAGAAAAATCTAGCTGTTCCTCATTAGCATCTAAGCTAACAAATAAATCAAACGTTTCATCTAAAACTTCGTTAGCTCTCTGATCCGTTTTATCCAATTTATTAATGACAACAATTGGCTTAAGGCCTTGTTTAAGTGCTTTAGATAAAACAAATTTAGTTTGTGGCATAACTCCTTCAGAAGAGTCTATTAACAGTAATGCTCCATCAGCCATATGCAAAACTCTCTCTACTTCAGCGGCAAAATCTCTGTGCCCAGGAGTGTCTATTATATTTATTCTGGAGTTTTTCCAATTTATTGATGTTGGTTTTGCTAAAATTGTAATACCTCTCTCTTTTTCGAGCTCACCAGAGTCCATAACTCTTTCTTCGACAACTTCATTTTCTCTAAATAAACCGCTTTGTTTCATTAAATTATCAATCAAAGTTGTTTTGCCATGATCTACGTGAGCAATGATAGTTATGTTTCTGATTGTGTTTTTCATTTTTTTGGTTGCGGGGGTAGGATTTGAACCTACGACCTTCAGGTTATGAGCCTGACGAGCTACCAGACTGCTCCACCCCGCGTTGAATTACAATTTTTTAATATTTATTGCTTGGAGTTTATTTTTTTCTTCTTTTATATCGAATTTTATTTTTTGCTCTTCTTTTAAAACTCTCAACTTAGACTCTTCTAAGGCTGAAACGTGTAAAAAAATATCCTTGTTTGTTTCATCATCAGTAATGAATCCGTAACCTTTCTTAGAATTAAACCATTTGATTTTACCTGAAGGCATTATTGATCCTCTCATTTTGTATAAATTAGTATCTATTTTTTAATTTTTGGAGTTTTTTAATTCGTTTGATATTTTCAGTTTGAACTCTTTTTTTTCTTTCAGAGGGTTTTTCATACGTGCTTTTCATTTTCATAACTTTAAAAAAACCTTCTTTTTGTAGCTTTCTTTTCAAAACTCTAATAGCCTGTTCAACATTATTATCTTTTACGTCTATTTTAATAAAAACCTCCAGTTAATTTTACGTTAGTTATCATTTGCTTCAGTAATTGTCTATACTGAAGCTAATTGAGCTTTTTTTTCTTCTCTAATTTTAGCTTTTTTCTCTCTTTCAACTCTTCTTTTAGCTTTTTCGAGGCTTTTTTGAAAAGTCTCTTGCGTGCATAAAGCTAAAATCACTGGGTCTCTTGGCTTAAGGTTAGAAAAGTTCCAATAACTTCTTTTTCTAATTAACGACACCGTATTTTTTGTGCTTCCAACTAATTTTGAAATTTGTCCATCGGTTAACTCTGCTGCATTTTTACATAACCATAAAATAGCATCTGGTCTATCCTGCCTTTTAGACAGCGGCGTATATTTAGGTTTTTTCCTAGCTTTTAACTCAACTTCGTCCACTTTTTTAATTAAACTTAGATCTTTCGTAGGATCTTTTGAGCAGACTTCAATTTCATCTCTAGATAATTGACCTGCTAAAATAGGATTGTAGGCCTTAATTCCCTTAGCTACATCTCCATCAGCAATACCTTTGATTTCAAGCTCGTGGAGATTACAAAATTTTGCAATTTGTTTAAATGTCAAAGTTGTGTTTTCTACTAACCAAACAGCTGTGGCTTTTGGCATAAATGGCGCTTCAGACATATTTTATTTTTTTGTTCTAAGGTTGCTAAATTTTTTGTTATATTTACTAACTCTACCTTTATCCAAAATTTTTTGCGCACCACCTGTCCATGCAAAATGGGACTTAGGATCTATATCTAATTTTAAAGTGTCGTTTTCTTTTCCCCAGGTAGATTTAGTTTCAAATTCACTTCCATCAGTCATAACAACTTTAATTTTATGGTAGTCTGGGTGTAAGTTTTTTTTCATGTTGCGAGTTTTATATGATTAAAGGTTTTTACTCAATATTTTTTTTAATTATTAAGTCACGTAATTCACTATGAATGTTTGAATTTGACGCTAAAATGTTCTTTTTTAATGGTGCCTTATCGTCAATTTCAAAAAAATCAATAAATCCACCAGCTTCTTTTAAAATAATTATCCCTGCTGCAATATCCCAATAATTCAACTCTCTTTGCCAATAACCATCAAATCTACCGCAAGCTACGTACGCCATGTCTAAGGCAGCGCTTCCAAATTTTCTTACGTTAGATACTTGTTTAGACACATTAATGTATTCAGAAAAAATTTTATCTTTTATTTTACTTGCTTGTTTTGGACCTCCAGTAACTAAAAAGGCATCCTTAATTTTTTTTTTATTTGAGACTCTAATTCTAGAATTATTTAAATAAGCTCCGTTACCTTTTTCAGCACTAAACATTTCATTCGTAATAGGATTAAATATTATTCCACATTTTATTTCATTCTCTTCCTCATAACCTATTGAGATTGCAAATTGTGGTATTCCATTTAAAAAATTCATAGTTCCATCTATTGGATCAATAATCCATCTATTTTTGGTATTTGATTTATTGATTTCTCCAGTTTCCTCTGTAATAATTCCATATTCTGGATGCGCTTTTTGCAACTCTTCGATTAAGATTTTTTCAGTTCTTTTATCTGCAGATGTTACAAAATCTCCAGGACCTTTAGTAGAAACTTGTAAATTTTCTACTTCACCATAGTCTCTAATTAGTAACCTAGACGCTTTCATGCATGCCCTGGTAATAATATTTATGTGAGGAGAATTTAATCTCATTAACTAACTCTTTTTACATATTCTAAAGTGCGAGTATCTATTATAATTTTTTCACCACTTTCGATAAAAGGCGGAACATCTATTTTAATCCCACAGTCTAACAAAGCTGGTTTATAAGAAGAAGATGCTGTTTGATTCTTTATCGCTGCGTCAGTGCTTTCTATAGTGCACTCTACATTATTAGGCAAGTTAATTGATATAGGCTTTTCTTCCATAAAAGAAATTGTAACTTCGAGATTTTCTCTCAAAAGTTTATGACTATCTCCAGCGATAGATTTTGAAATCTCTACTTGTTCAAAAGTTTCATTGTCCATGAAATGGCAAGTTTCTCCGTCGATATATAAAAAATTGAATTTTTTTTCATCGACTTCTGCTTTTTCAACAGTTTCACTCGACCTAAATCTTTCATTTAACTTAGTTCCTTTCAATAAACTTTTTAATTCTACTTGGTTAAAAGCGCCACCTTTTCCTGGTTTGACGTGTTGAGTTTTAAGAACATTCCAATAATCATTTTTATGTTCAATAATCATTCCTGGTTTAATTTCTATGGCAGTTATTTTCATTTAAACTTTCTTATCGCAATTTCTGGTTTTAATTTTGGGTTATCCCAAATATAACTTGATATTGCAATATATTTTGCACCAGATTTAATAAATTTTTTATAGTTTGAACCTTTGATGCCACCAATTGCTACAATTGGTTTTTTAATATTTCTTTTGGCCCACTTTAAAATATTTATATTTGCTTTTTTAGCTTCAGGCTTAAGTTTTGATTTATTAAAAGAACCAAAAGCCAAATAATCGGCCTTATTTTTTATTGCAATTTTGGCCAAAGATTTTGAGTTATGACAAGTAACACCAACAATTTGTCTTTTTAGATATTTTTTAGCATTTAATATAGAACCATCTTTCTGACCCAAGTGACAACCATCAGCATTTGTAATTTTTGCAATATGGGGATTATCATTAATTATAAGTTTTACACTGTATTTTTTTAAGATTTTTTTAATTTTTTTTACTATTTGAATTGTCTCTTTGACTTTAATTTTTTTTAATCTTAATTGAAAAAATTTTACATTTTTGGCAGCTAAAACTTTATGTAGATTATTATAAAAATTACTACTGATTTTTTTTGGTGAGATTAAATATACAAACTTTCTCAATTTTATTAAGCCGCAACTTCTTTTTCTAGATTTTCAGACCATTCTCCTCTTGAAGATAGTCCGTTCATTTTTGCTCTGTGGTTAAATGCTTTTTGAATATTGTTTTGACCATTTTGATCTTTTCCAAATTCCTTTAACGCACTGGCTTGCAAACCTCTGCCATAAGAAAAAGTAATTAAAAAATTCGTATCATTAATTTTATTGATTTCGTTTAGGTTTTTACTTGCTTCAATTTCTGATTGTCCCCCAGATAAAAAAGCAATTCCAGTTACTTGATTTGGAACATTTTTTTTAAGGCAATCTAATGTTTTTTTTGCAATTTCTTCTGCGCTTGATTTTTTTTCTGAGCCCTTTCCAGGAATAATCATATTAGGTTTTAAAACTGTTCCCTTTAAATCAACTTTATGATTTTCAAGTTCATTGAAACATTCATTTAATACGTCAGTTGTTACCTGGTAACATTTATCAATATCATGTGATCCATCCATTAATACTTCTGGCTCTACAATCGGAACCATTTTAGCCTCTTGTACTAGAGCTGCATATCTAGCTAGAGCGTGGGCATTAGATTTTATTGATTGAGATGATGGGAGTTTATGTTCAATTTTATAAACCGCTCTCCATTTTGTAAATCTTGCTCCCAGCTCATAATATTCTTTTAATCTTTCTCTTAACCCATCTAGGCCTTCAGTAATAGTTTCATCGGATGATCCTGCAAGTGATTTAGCTCCTTTATCAACTTTAATACCTGGAACAGCATTATTCTTTGTAATTAATTCTGGCACAGTTGGCCCAATTGTAGTTTTTTGTTTTATAGTTTCATCGAAAAGAATAACTCCTCCAATATAATTTTTCATAGCTTCTGCACTAAAAAGAGTTTGTCTAAAAACCAATCTATTTTTTTCAGTATTTTCTACGTTTATACTTTTAAATCTTTTTGCAATAGTTCCGGTGCTTTCATCAGCTGCGAGTATCCCTTTGCCTTTGGCACACATTTTTTTTGCAATTTCTTCTAAAGTCATAGCTGATATTTATTTTAAAACATTGAGGCCGGGCAAGTCTTTTCCTTCAAGAAATTCTAAAAACGCTCCGCCTGCTGTTGATAAGTGTGTAAAAGTAAATTTATCCTCACTATTTTTAATTGCAGAAATGGTATCTCCACCACCTAGTATTGATATGAGAGATTTTCTAGCCGTACTTTCAGATATTTTCTTAGCAATCGCCAAAGTGCCAGTTGAAAAGTTTGTATTTTCAAAATACCCCGCTGGACCATTCCATAAAATTGTATTTGATTGATCTATAATACTCTTAATTTTTTTGATTGTTTTTGGCCCTATATCTAAGATTATTTCATCTTTAGAAATAGAGTTAAGCTCTTTAGTTTTTCCTGAGCCTTCAAAATTAGTTGAAACACTACAGTCTTCAGGAATAAAAATACTACAATTATATTTTTTGGCCTCAGTATATATTTTATTAATTATTTCTTTAGTTCCTTTCTCTACAAGAGATTTTCCAACTATAAAACCTTTGAAGGTCAAAAAATTGTTTGCCATGGCTCCAACAATTATAATGTTATCTACGTTTTTTATTAAATTAGTAATGACATTGATTTTTGTTGATACTTTTGACCCTCCAATAATACAAGTAACTGGTTTTTTTTTATTTTGAATAATTGTATTTATTGCATCAATTTCTTTTTTTACAAGTGGCCCAGCATAGGACTCTTTCATATATTTTGTAATTTTGTGAATGGAAGCCTGTTCTCTATGGGAGCACGAAAAAGCGTCATTTATATAAATGTCACCAAGTGAAGCAAGTTTTTTTGCAAAATTGTCATCATTTTTATTTTCCCCCTCAAAAAATCTAACATTTTCTAACAAAATAATTTCACCTTCTTTTAAGTATGAGAATTTATTTTTTGTTTCTTCATTAATATCCCCCATAAAAAAAAATACATTTGTTTCTAGCTGTTCTTTTAAAAATTTATATATTGGCGCAAGAGATAATTCGCTATTTTTTTCCCCATTTGGTCTTCCCAAATGGCTTACTATGACAATCTTTGCTTTTTTATTTATCAAGTCTTTTATAAGAGGTAAACTTGTTAAAACTCTACTTTTATCTTGAATTTTTTTTTCTTTTAATGGAACATTAAAATCCAGTCTAAGAATTATTGTTTTGTTCTGAACTTTAAGATTTTCAGAAAAATATTTTATTTTACTCATTCAAACTGTAATTATTTTCTTAACCTTTCTTGAATGGCCAATACTATTTTCCCCACTGATAGATTAAGATGTTCATATACTTGTTTATAAGGTGCGCTTTCACCAAATTTATCAATACCTATGCTTAACCCTCTATTCCCTAAATATTTTTCCCAAGAAGAAATATTTCCAGCCTCGATTGTTACAATTAAAGACTCTTTATCTAAAATATTTTTTTTAAAATCTTCAGATTGTTTATTAAAAAGTTCTTGGCATGGCATTGAAACAACTTTAGATGAAATATTATTTTTTTTTAACTCATCGTGAACATTTATAGCCAGTTCAACTTCAGAACCTGAGGCAACTAAAGTAACCTTATTTTCGTGCGAGTCCATCCTTACAGTGTAGGCTCCTTTTTCACATTCATTATTTTCAGAAAATTTAGGATTAATGTAAGGTAATTTTTGTCTTGATAAAGCAATCGCGCTAGGTGTATTTTTACTTTTCAAAGCTATTTGCCAACATTCTAATGTTTCATTTATGTCGGCTGGTCGAAAAACATTAAGATTAGGAATTGCTCTTAGGCCGTTTAATTGTTCTATTGGTTGATGTGTCGGACCATCTTCACCTAGTCCAATTGAGTCATGAGAGAAAATATAAATTACTTTTAATCCCATTAGTGCGGCAAGTCTTATTGATGGTTTACAGTAATCTGAAAAAATTAAAAAGGTTCCACCATAAGGAATTAATCCGCTGTATAATGCTAATCCATTCATAATTGCCGCCATTCCATGTTCTCTAACACCGAAATGAATATAATTTCCATCAAAATTTTTTGAATTAATTACTTTAGAATTATTTGTTTTAGTATTATTTGATCCACTAAGGTCTGCTGATCCACCAATTAACTGAGGTAAGATACTTGAAATACTTTCTATAACAGCCGAAGAACATTGTCTTGTTGCCATGCTTGGTTTTGAGTCGAAATATTTTACTTTTTCTTTTTTAATTAAATCTTCAAGATTTTTTAGATTTGACTCCACATATGTTTTATTTAATTCTGATTTAATATGAGAGCTTTTTTTGTTTAATGTTTCTAACCATTTTTCCTCTAATTTTATTCCTTTTTTTCCAATTGTTCTCCAAGAGTTCAAAATATCTTCTGGAATCTCAAATGGTTCATTATTCCATTTAAGTTTTTTTCTTACTAAAGCAATTTCTTCCATTCCAAGAGGTGAGCCATGAGAAGAAGCTTTGCCTGATTTATTCGGAGATCCAAATCCAATGATAGTTTTACAAGATATTATAGTAGGCTTGTTTGCTTTAGATGCTTTAGTTATTGCTTTTGAAATTTGTTTTTCATTATGACCATTAATTTCTAAAAAATTCCATCCATATCCTTCAAATCTTTTTTTATAATTATCAGATACACTTAACGAAGTAGGACCATCAATTGAGATTTTATTGTTGTCAAAAAAAACAATTAAGTTTTTAAGTTTCAGATGACCCGCTAAACTCATAGCTTCGTGGCTTATTCCCTCCATAAGATCACCATCACTTGCAATAACATATGTTTTGTTATTGATTAAAGTAGGTCCAAATTTTTTTTTTAAAATCTCTTCAGCGATTGCCATTCCAACAGCATTTCCAAGACCTTGTCCCAAGGGACCTGTGGTAGTTTCAATACCTGTACCACTTTTAAATTCAGGATGACCTGCACAAATTGAATCTAGTTGTCTAAAATTTTTTATGTCATCGAGCGACACACTTTCATAGCCAGTTAAGTGAAGCAATGAATATAAAAGCATTGAGCCATGTCCAGCTGATAAAATAAATCTATCTCGATTGACCCAATCAGGATTTTTTGGATTAAACCTGAGGTGGTATTTAAATAGAACTGTAGCTACATCCGCCATACCCATCGGCATACCAGGATGACCAGAATTAGCCTTCTGAACAGCATCGATTGATAAAAATCTTATTGCGTTTGATAATTGATTAAATTTTACGTTCACAGTTTAATTACCTATATAGACTTAAACTAAGTATATCAATAATATGATATAAAAAAAAATTATGAGTATTTTTGAAAAAAAAGAAAAAAAATTTAAACGAGCTAATTAATAAATTGGATGTTTTAACTTCAACTTATTCACAGTCTTCCTATGAGGCAGAAAATATAAAAACCGAGAAGAATGAAATACTAAGGCAAAAATCAGAGATTGAAAAAAAAAATCAAGAATTAATGAGAGAGCACAAATACTTAAAGGAAAAAATCGATAGTCTTAAAAAAGAGGTAAATCAACAATCGGCTATGGAAGATAAATTCAACCAAGATATAGAAGAACTAAGCCAAGAAACAGAAAATTTAGTTAGTGAAATCGAAAAATGGCAAACATAAATATAAAATTTAATAATAAAGACTATCTTTTATCTTGCGACGATGGACAAGAAGAGTCCTTAAAAAACTTAACAAAATACTTGGATAGAAAATATACTGAACTAAAAGATAAACTAGGCAATATAGGAGAAAATAAACTTCTCTTAATTACAACAATACAATTAATTGACGAATATTTTAATTTAAAACAAAAGGTTACTCTACAAAAGAAAAAAATAGATGATCTTGCAAATAAATTCAAAGAATTAAAGAAATTAGCAATTGAATATAAAGAAGGAAAAGATAAAGAAATAGAAAAACTTAATAATGAATTAGATAAATTTAAAAAAACTGTTGATGAAAGCAACAATCTTTATGAGTCAATGTTAGACAAAACCACAAAGTCTTTAGAAAAAATACTACTAAACACTGAATCAATTTCTAAAATTCAGTAAATGAAAAACAAAGACAGATTAAGAAAAAAATATTTTTTAATTAGAAAAAAAAAATATTATGATATAAAATCCAGTTTTTTTCTACCACTAATTAAATTAATTAAAAGAAAATTTAAAAAAAAACAGCTTTTTTTGTCGAGTTATTACCCATCATCTTATGAAGTTAATACTACTAAGTTATTTGAAATCAGAATGTTAGATAAGTTTAAGATCCTTCTTCCAGTCATAAAAAAAAATAATGAGATGTATTTCCATGAATGGAAAAAAAATGATGTCTTAAAAATAAATCGATTTGGAATGTTAGAACCTGCTTTTTTGCCAGATCATATAGTGCCAGATATAATGTTGGTTCCTTTACTAGCTTATGATAATTTAAAAAATAGGCTGGGTTACGGAGGAGGATTCTATGATAGATATCTTAATAAATATTTAAGAAAACACGATAATATTTTAACGGTTGGCATTGCTTTTTCATTTCAAAAATATCATAAGATTCCAGAATTAAACCACGATGTAAAATTAAATTATATTTTGACCGAGAAAGGCATCAGTTAATGAAAATACTTGTATTAGGCGATGTGATGGGAGTTTCAGGGAGAAAAGCAATTAAAAAAAATCTTTCTAAAATTATTGATGACAATAAAATAGATTTTACCATTATAAATGGAGAAAACTCGGCAGATTCAGGAAAGGGAATTACAAAATCTATAGCCGAAGAGTTTTTTTTGTTAGGTGTTGACGTCATTACCTCAGGAAACCATATTTGGGATCAAAAGGAAACGATCGATTACATAAATAAAGAAAACAGACTTCTTAGGCCAGCAAATTTTCCGGAAGACTCTCCTGGAAAAGGTTATGGAGTATTTCAAACAAAGAGTAAGAAATATAAAGTTGGAGTAATAAATTTAATGGGAAATGTTTTTATGAAAAAAACTGAGGACGTTTTTAAAACAGCTAAAAAAATTAAAGAAAAGATTATATTAAAAAAAAATGTTGATTTCATTTTAATAGATTTCCACGGTGAAATCACAAGTGAAAAAATGGCTATAGGACATTTTTTTGATGGTTCATCAACTGGAGTATTTGGGACGCATACGCATGTGCCTACTGCCGATACAAGAATTTTGGAGAAAGGAACAGCTTATCAGACTGACATAGGAATGTGTGGAGATTATAATTCTGTAATTGGGATGAATAAAGAAAATTCTTTAAAGAGATTTTTTAAAGACAAAGAGTCAAAACAACATTTTCCAGCCGAGGGAGAAGCTACGTTATCAGGAGTAATTATTGAAGGCGATAACGAATCAGGTTTGGCAAAAAGAATAACAAGAGTAATTGAAGGAGGAAGTCTAATTAAATAAATATGGCAGGTCATTCTCACTGGGCAGGAATTAAACATAAAAAGGGTCGTGCAGATAAAGAAAGATCAAAAATTTTTTCTAAACTATCGAGAGAAATAACAGTTGCTGCTAAGTTAGGAGATAAAGATCCAGATATGAATCCGAGATTAAGGACAGCAATCCAAGCTGCGAAACAAGCAAACATGCCTAAAGATAATATTTCTAGGTCTATTAGCAAATCTGAGATGTCTGATGAAAAAAATTATGACAACTTAAGGTACGAGGGTTTTGGTCCATTTAATATCGCTTTTATAATTGAAACTTTAACAGATAATAAAAACAGATCTGCCTCAAGCATTAGGACTATTTTGCAAAAAAATGGAGGAAGATTAGGAGAGTCAGGGTCAACCACGCACTTATTTTATAATTGTGGAATTATCCATATAGATAAGAAAAAAATTAGTGAAGAACAAATATTTGAAATAGCAATAAATTCTGGCGCTAAAGAATGTTTTAATTTAGATGGTTACTATGAAATTATTTGTGAAAAGGAGGATTTTTATAAAGTCAAAAGCGATCTAGAAAAAAATTTAAATATTTTCGAATACTCTGGTATAGAATGGAGACCTATTAATTATTTAGATTTAAAAAAAGAAGAAACAGAAAAAATTGTAGAAATATTAGAGTCTTTAGAAGAATTAGATGATGTTCAAAATGTTTATATAAATGCTAATTTAGGAAATATTTAACTATGAAAATTATAGGTATTGATCCAGGTTTAAGTGGAGCAATAGCAATTTTGGAGAATAATAAAGTACTTAACATTTTTGAAATTCCTGTGATGTCAGAAGGGAAAAAGAATAAAAGACAACTTAATAGTGCGCAACTAGTGAAGTTATTAAATGATAACGTTTCAAAAAATGAAGAAGTATCAGTAGTAGTAGAGCAAGTAAACGCAATGCCAGGGCAAGGAGTCACCAGTATGTTTAATTTTGGTCAAACATTTGGTGCTATTAAAGGTGTGTGTGCAGCTCTAGGACTGCCTATTTTTTTTGTTAGACCGTCCAAATGGAAAAAACACTTTGAATTGATTAATTCTTCAAAAGATTCTAGCAGAACTAAAGCAATAGAAATGTACCCTTCATTATCAAACGATCTATCAAAAAAAAAAGATGTAAACAAATCTGACGCTATTCTTATAGCGAGGTTCTTCAGCGAGACTAGATTAAATGAAGGAAATTAAATAAATTAATCACATATTTAATTTTAAAAGCGCCAAATTCATGACACATTCTAAAAGTAATTAACTTGAATGGAACAAGAAATAGCAGCTCAAGTTGTTGGTTTAGGCGGTAGTTCAGATTTTTCATTATGGAAATTATTTGTCCGGGCTGATTTTGTTGTCAAATTTGTAATTATTTTATTAATCGCTAGCTCTATTTTTTCGTGGGCATTAATATTTGATAAATTTAAATTATTTAAAAATATAAATGCTTCTACTGAAGATTTTGAAAAAAAATTTTGGAAAGCAAAATCTGCTGAAAGTTTTAATAATAATCTTCCCTCTACCTCTAAAGATCCAGCTACAATAATTTTTAAAACTGCAATGAATGAAGTTATGAAAACAAAAAGACAATCATCTTCAGTGCAGGCAGTAAGAGTTGAAAGAATTTTAGAGATTGCTACAGATACTGAAATTAAGAAGATAGAAAAAAATTTTACTTATCTTGCAACAATAGGTTCAACAGCACCCTTTATAGGCCTGTTTGGAACGGTTTGGGGTATCATGAATTCCTTTCAATCAATTGCAATTTCTAGAAATACAAGTTTGGCTATTGTAGCTCCCGGTATTGCCGAAGCTTTATTTGCAACTGCTCTTGGTTTATTGGCTGCAATTCCAGCTGTGGTTGCTTACAACAAATTTAATAGTGACTCAAAAAGATATATTTCAAAAATAGACAACTTTTCAAAAAGATTTTTATCAATAATATAAAAATGGCTTTAAAATTTAATCGCTCAAGAAACGAACCTATGAGTGAAATTAACGTTACACCGTTCGTTGACGTAATGTTAGTTTTATTAATCATTTTTATGGTAACAGCTCCTCTTTTAACAGTTGGCGTCCAAGTTGACTTACCTGAGTCCGCAGCAGATTCTTTACCTGATGATCAGGAACCTTTAACAATTTCTATAAATTCAAAAGGAGAAATTTATATTCAAGAACATAAAGTTAATTATCAAAAAATAGTCCCAAAACTTCTAGCTATTGCTAAGAATAGAACAGATACAAGAATTTATGTTCGAGGCGATAAAACAATTAATTATGGTAGAGTTTTAGAGGTTATGGGAACATTGTCTGGTGCAGGTTTTTCAAAAGTAGCTTTAATATCTGAACCATACAAAAATTAAATGAAAAATGGCAAAAAGTTTAATTTATTCTATTATTTTTCACTCGGTAATGATTATGCTGACCATTTTATCTTTACCTTTCATGATTAGAGAGCCAATAGATTTACCTCCTATAGTATCCGTTGAATTGATTCAAATATCAGACAAAACAAATATTCCTTTTGCTCCAAAAGCTAGAAAAATTATTGAGGAGACTAAAGAAAAAGAGGAGAGAGTAGTCTCTGAACAAGCACCTCCAGCAGCAAAAGCAAAGGAAAAGCCTGATAGAATTCCTCTGCCTGATGAAAAAAAGGAAAAAAAACAAATTGTTAAAAAAAAACAAAATCCAGAAGAGATAGAACCCCAAATAAGACAATCTTCCGAGTTTGAAAAAAAAGAAATTATAGACACTAATCAAATAGCAGCTTTAATTGATAAAGCTAAAGAGGAGGAAGCTGTAAAAAAAAATAAAATAGACAAATTAACCCAAAGTAATGTTAAGAACTCTTTTGCAACAGGTTTATCTTTATCCGAAGAAGATGCACTTAGAGCTCAGATTTTTGGGTGTTGGAGTGTACCTCTTGGTTTACCATACGATGAAAATTTGTTAGTTAGAATTAAACTTAAATTAAAACAAGACGGAACAATTATGAAATCTGAGATTTTAGACCATCAAAGAATGAATAGGCCTGGACAAAAATTCTATAAAGTACTGGCTGAAAGCGCATTAAGAGCCGTTCGATTATGTCAACCTCTTAAGGTTCCACCCACAGGATACGAAAAGTGGAAAGATATACAATTAAATTTTAATCCTGCAGAAATGTTAAAAGGTTGATATGAAAAAAATATTTTTAGCTTTAACTATATATTTCATCTCCTTAAATTCTTCATACGCTTTAATAGAAGTTGATATAACTAGAGGAAATTTAGACCCTCTTCCCATAGCGGTTTCACCTTTACACGTTGATATAAAATCAACAGAACATGAAGGTATAAAAGTTAAAGAGCTTGGTGCTAATATTTCATCAATAATAGAAAGAAATTTTAAAAACACTGGATTGTTTAATCCATTAAAAAAAGAGGCTTTTGTTCAAAAACCAGATATTGCTCATTTAAAACCTAGATTTGAAGACTGGAGATTAATTAAGGCACAAGCACTAGTAACAGGAAAAATATTAGTTAAAGATGGAAAGTTAAAAGTAGAATTTAGGCTTTGGGATTTAACAGCAGCTAAAGAAATGACTGCTTTAGCTTTTACTACAACACCTACAAATTGGAGAAGAGTTGCTCATATAATTTCTGATAAAATATATGAACGTTTAACTGGCGAAGAAGGATATTTTGATACGAGAATTATATATGTAGCAGAAAGTGGTCCCAAAGATCAAAGAGTTAAAAAGTTAGGGATTATGGATCAAGATGGTGCGAATACAAAATATCTAACATTAGGAAATGAACTCGTGTTAACACCAAGATTTAATCCTACTAATCAAATGGTTACATATCTCTCATATTTTAGGAATATGCCAAGAGTTTATTTGCTTGATATAGAAACAGGTGTTCAAGAAGTGGTTGGAAATTTCCCAGGTATGACTTTTGCTCCTAGATTTTCTCCTGATGGAAAAAAGATAATAATGAGTTTCGCTGAAGACGGTAATTCAGATATTTATACAATGGATTTAGAAACAAGAGTAGTTGAAAGAATAACCAACCATTCTTCAATTGATACATCGCCATCCTTTTCTCCAGATGGAAAATTTATTGTTTTCAATTCAGATCGAAGTGGGCTGCAACAAATATATGTTATGAGGAGTGATGGTAGCAGCGTGAAAAGAATAACATTTGGTAATGGAATTTATGGAACACCAGTTTGGTCTCCAAGAGGAGATTTAATTGCTTTTACAAAAGTTAGAAAAGGAAGGTTTTATATTGGAGTAATGAGGACAGATGGTTCAGGAGAAAGATTGTTAACTGAAAATTTTTATCAAGAAGCTCCTTCTTGGTCTCCTAATGGAAGAGTTTTAGTATTCTATAGAGAGACTAAAGCTGGTTCTAAAGGAGAAGGTTTTTCAGCTTCACTTTGGTCAATAGATATAACAGGCTATAATGAAAGAAAACTAACCACAAAAACTGACGCATCAGACCCATCTTGGTCTTCTTTATTATCAAAGTGAGGGCATTTTTTGTGTAATTAAAGCTTGAATAATGTTTAATAATTTGAAATATTTCAACAATCAACCCAGGGGAAAAAATGACATTTAACAGGAATTTGAAAAATATATTTTTAGTAGTTTTTACAACCTTGATTTTAAGCGCATGTTCAACGGCTAAGAAATCAGGTGATATGGATGGCGACGTATATACTGGTAAAGAAACAGTAAAATATTTAGCGAGTGGAGTTCCAGATAGAGTATTTTTTGCTACTAACAAATCTTCTTTAACTACAGCCTCAAGAGCGACCCTAAGAAAGCAAGCTACTTATTTAAGAAAGAATAAAAAGCTTAATGTAACAATAGAAGGTCACGCTGACGAAAGAGGAACTAGAGAATACAACTTAGCTTTAGGTGAAAGAAGAGCTAACGCAGCCAGAGATTATTTAATGACCTATGGAATTTCAGGTAAAAGAATTTCCACAATCAGTTATGGTAAGGAAAAGCCAGTTAATCCTGCATCTAGCCCTTTAGCATGGTCTCAAAACAGACGATCAGTTACAGTTAAAGTAAATTAATATTTAAGATTTAAGACCCTTTAATAAACACATTATTAAAGGGTCTTTTTTTTGCCATTTTGTATATTTAAAGAATCATTATGGTTTTAATTAAAAAAAATTTTTTAATTTTTTCTATCATTTTATTGTTGTCATTCTCTTTTTTAGAAGCAGAAGAAGAAGAAGTTTTAATTCAAGCAGTAGCAGATCAAATTCAAGTTTTAACTAAAGATTTAAAAACCTTGGAAAAAGCTGTCTATAATAAATCTGATATTATCAAATCTTCAAACATATCTACAATACAATCCGATGGACTCAACGAAGATATTTTAACTAAACATCTTTTAAAATTAAATGAAATTGAAGACCAATTTAGAGAACTAACGAATAAATTTGAGGAAGTTAATTTTAAATTAGATAAATTATCTTCGCGAGTAACAAAAATTCAATCAGACAATCAACTAAGGTTCTCTGATCTTGAAAATGTAAATCCAGAAATTAAAAATAAAAAAACAAAAAAAAATTTACCGGGATCTAGTCAACCTGCAGATTTTGGTGCAAACCCAGGATACTCTGTCTCTAGTTTGCCAAAAAAACAAGAGACTAGTTCGATCGAGAGCGCTCAAACAGTTATACTTGAGGAACCAGAAAAAAAAGAATCTTTGTTACCAAACAAACCACCGAAAGAACAATATGAGTTTGCTGTTAGCTTTATGAAAATAGGCGATTATGAAACTGCAGAGTTTGCACTAAAGGAATTTATTGAAAAAAACAAAGGTGATGATTTAGCAGGGAATGCTCAATATTGGTACGGTGAAACATTCAGAATAAGACAACTTTACTCGGATGCGGCTACAGCATATTTAGATGGCTACCAGAATTATCCTAAAAGCAAAAAGGCTCCCGATAATCTTTTAAAACTTGGTATTACAATGGTTCAGTTAGGTGAAAAAGATCAAGGTTGTAAGATGATATCTGGTGTAAAAAAAGAATATCCAAAAGCAAGTAAGTCTGTGTTACAAAAAGCGCAGTATGAGCAAAAAAAATTCAAATGTAATTCTTAAGAATAGATTTAAGGATTATGATGAATTGTCAAATATTTATTTAAATTTTAAAAAAAAACTCAATCTTTTTAAAAAAAAAAATTTCCTAATCGCTGTTTCTGGAGGACCAGACAGCTTGGCTTTGGCAGCTTTAGCAAAATCTTACAATTATGAAAAAAGATCTAAAATCTTTTATGTTTTAGTTGATCACAAGCTAAGAAAAGATTCATCCCGGGAAGCCCAATTAGTAAAAAAATTACTCAAAAAACACGGAATTAATCTTTATATTCTTAAAAATAATAAAATAATAAATAAGAATATTCAAAGTGAGGCCCGGAAAGTTCGATATAGTCTTCTTACTTCTTTTTGCAAAAAAAAAAATATAAATGTGATTTTGACTGCTCACAATCTAGAAGATCAAGTTGAAACTTTCTTTATTAGACTATCAAGAGGTAGTGGTTTGGATGGATTATCTTCAATGAAAAAGATTAATAAAATTGAAAATAGTATTAAATTAGTAAGGCCTTTATTGGATTTTAAAAAAATCGAGCTTATTAAAATATCAAAAATTATCTTTGGTAAGTATTATAACGATCCATCAAATAAAAATACAAAATATTTAAGAACTAGAATTAGAAACCTAAAAAAAATCCTTGAGACGAGTGGCATTAACTATGATCAGGTGATTAAATCGATTAAAAATTTAGCTTCAAGTAAAGATACTTTAGAGCAATATTTTAATCAAATATATAAGAATATTGTAAATAAAAAGAAAAGTGAAATAATGATCGACTTAAAAATTTTTAATAAAATAAACCAAGAAATGAAAATGAGAGTATTAAAAAAAGCAATAAAGGATTTAACTAAAGTTTATTATGTAGCAAGGTCAAAAAAAATCTTCAATTTAATTGATCAAATTAAAGCAAAGAAAAATGCAAAACTAACTCTAGGAGGATGTATCATTTCCAGGGAAAAAAATCATATAAATTTAAAGAAAGAGATCAAAAATTAGGAATTTTACTAAATGTGATATAATTTGTCTTATTTACAACTTAATTGTCTTTAATATAGACTTGTTTAATTAAAAAAAATACTTATTTAAATTACATGAATTTTAAAAATTTAATAATGTGGGGAATTATAGTCTTACTTTCTGTAGGTCTATTTAACATGTTTCAAGACCCCAAAAAAATAAACGCAGAAAACAATAAACTTCCTTTTTCGAGCTTCATGAGTGAGGTAGAGGCAGGTAGGGTAGTTGAAGTTCAAATTCAAGGTAACAATATTTCTGGAGTTTTATCTGATGGTAAAACTTTTAATACGTACTCTCCAAATTATCCAAATCTAGTTGAAAAACTATCTGAACAAAATATAAGTATAGTTGCTTCCCCACTAGAGGATAAAATGCCTTCACTTTTAGGAATACTTTTATCTTGGTTCCCAATGTTATTATTAATAGGAGTTTGGATTTTCTTTATGCGTCAGATGCAAGGAGGAAAAGGTGGAGCAATGGGATTTGGAAGGTCAAAGGCAAAACTTTTAAATGAAGCTCAGGGTAAAGTTACTTTCAATGACGTAGCTGGAGTTGAAGAAGCAAAAGAGGAAGTAGAGGAGATTGTAGAATTTTTAAAAGATCCAAAAAAATTTAGTAGGTTGGGAGGAAAAATTCCAAAAGGAGCATTATTAATTGGCCCACCCGGAACAGGAAAAACTTTATTAGCTAAAGCAATTGCTGGAGAGGCAAATGTACCCTTTTTTTCTATCTCTGGATCAGATTTTGTTGAAATGTTTGTAGGAGTAGGGGCATCTAGAGTTAGAGATATGTTTGAACAAGGAAAGAAACATTCACCATGTATAATTTTTATTGATGAGATTGATGCAGTTGGAAGAAGCAGGGGTGCCGGACTTGGTGGAGGCAATGATGAAAGAGAACAGACCCTTAATCAGCTTTTAGTAGAAATGGATGGCTTTGATACTAATGAAGGAATAATTTTAATTGCTGCTACTAATAGACCAGATGTTTTAGATCCTGCTTTATTAAGACCCGGAAGATTTGATAGACAGGTAGTTGTTGGAAATCCAGATATTATTGGAAGAGAAGCGATTTTAAAAGTACATGTAAAAAAGATAAGCACTGGACCAGATGTAAAATTAAGAACTATTGCAAGAGGAACTCCAGGGTTTTCTGGAGCAGATTTGGCAAATTTAATAAACGAGTCTGCTTTATTAGCTGCAAGAAAAAATAAAAGAGTTGTAACTATGTCTGACGTAGAAGAAGCAAAAGATAAAGTTATGATGGGAGCAGAAAGAAGATCTATGGTCATGTCTGAAGATGAGAAAAAACTAACAGCATATCACGAAGGAGGACACGCAATTGTAGCTTTAAATGAAGAAGCATCAGATCCAATACATAAAGCAACAATTATACCTAGAGGTAGAGCTTTGGGCATGGTGATGAGATTGCCTGAAAGAGATCAACTTTCAGTTACCAGAGAAAAAATGCATTCAGATATAGCAGTAGCAATGGGAGGAAGAATTGCTGAGGAAATTATTTTTGGTCATGATAAAGTAACCTCGGGCGCTTCATCGGATATTGATATGGTTACTAAAATGGCAAAAAACATGGTTACAAAATATGGAATGAGCAAAGAGCTAGGAACAATTGCTTATGGTGAAAACGAAGAAGAGGTATTTTTAGGAAGATCGGTTACAAAACAGCAAAATATGTCTGAAGACACTGCTAAAAAAGTCGATGAAGAAGTAAAAAAAATTGTAGATAAAGGTTATGAGAGAGCTAGAAAAGTTTTAACTGAAAAAATCGACGATCTTCATAAGATTGCAAAAGCACTTTTAATTTATGAGACGTTATCTGGTGATGAAATAAGGGATTTGATATTAAAAAACATTAAGCCATCTAGATCATTCAAAGAAGATGACGATGATGATGGAAAAGCTTCATCTGCTCTCGGCTCATTAGGTTTAAAACCAAAACCTGCGATT
The DNA here is from genome assembly GCA_003282965.1 of Pelagibacteraceae bacterium AG-325-E13. GTDB lineage: Bacteria > Pseudomonadota > Alphaproteobacteria > Pelagibacterales > Pelagibacteraceae > Pelagilacustribacter. Next base: position 26,483 of record QBYF01000001.1, read on the forward strand.
TAAAAAAACCATGACAAAATATTACACTAGAGCGTGTAATTTTTACTATGGGACAAACGCAAAATTTTTAATCAAAAAAAAAATAGCCCTGCCTTTATGTGGAAATCAAAATATTGCCTTTGATAAACTAGAGATTATCACAAGAAATAATAAAAAAGCTTTATCAAAAATTATTAATATTAATCAAGTTAAGAGTTTAAATACCTCAATTAAAAAAAAAGTTCGAGAAGATTTAAAAAAGATAGTTATCAAAAGAAAGAATTTCTTAAAAAATATAAATTTTATAGAACCATCAATTATGGGTATTTTGAATTTAACTCCAGACAGTTTCTCTGATGGTGGAAAATTTAATAAAAGAAAAAAAAGCTCAAAATCATATTTTTAAGATGATTAAAGGAGGAGCAAAAATTATTGATGTTGGAGGCGAGTCTACAAGACCTGGTTCAAAAACAGTTCCAGTAAAAGCAGAGTGGAAAAGAATTGAAAACACTATAAAAAATTTTAAAAAAAAATATAAAAAAATAAATTTATCAGTAGATACAAGAAAATCAGAAATAATGATTAGAGCTATAAAATATAAAGTAGATATAATCAATGATGTTTCTGGTTTTAGCTATGAAGGTCAATCATTATCGAAACTAAAAAAGTACAATATTGCAAAAGTTCTACATCATATGCAAGGTACACCAAATACTATGCAAAAGAGTCCAAAATATAAAAATGTTTTGCTTGATATTTATGATTTTTTTGAAAAAGGTATAAAAGAGATAAAAAATAAAAAAATAATTATAGACCCTGGTATTGGGTTTGGTAAAAATTTGAAACATAATTTGACTTTAATCTCTAAGATATCCTTGTTTCATAGTCTTGGATTGCCTATTTTGATAGGAACTTCAAGAAAAAGATTTATAAGTCAAATTTCAGGGGACAACGATAGTGAAGAAAGAATTGGAGGCACCATCGCATCAGTTTTATTTTTGTTGTCTCAAGGAGTTCAAATTTTCAGAGTTCATGATGTTAATGAAGTAAAACAAAGTATTTTAGTGTTTGAGAAGATTTTATCAAATTTTAAAAATTAATGAAAAATAAATATTTCGGAACAGATGGAATTAGAGGAACTGTAAATCAAGGAAATATTACAGGTGAAAAATTTTTTAAATTCGGCTTAGCGTCTGGGACGTATTTTAAAAATCAAAAAAAATCTAAACAAGTCGCTATAATAGCAAAAGATACAAGATTATCTGGGTATACTTTGGAGCCCGCATTAGTATCAGGTTTAGTATCTGGAGGTATGCATGTTTTTACTTTAGGACCTTTGCCAACTAATGGGCTAGCAATGTTAACAAAATCTATGAAAGCTAATATGGGCATTATGATAACAGCATCTCATAACCCCTATCATGATAATGGATTAAAATTGTTTGGACCAGATGGTATGAAATTATCTAATAAGATAGAAAACAAGATAGAGAAACTAATTGACGCAAAAATTACAAGACAATTAACAAACCCAAAATTATTAGGTAGAGTAAAAAGACTTGAAGACGGAAATGATAAATATATTAAAATTTTAAGAAAAAATTTTCCTAAAAATTTTTATTTAAGAGGTACAAAAATAGTTTTAGATTGTGCTAATGGGGCCGGATATAAAGCTGCTCCAAAATTGCTTAAAGATCTTGGTGCAAAAGTCATTTCCTTGGGAATAAGACCTAATGGTTTAAATATTAACGATAAATGTGGGTCTACTTATCCCTCCAGAATTTGTTCAGCAGTAAAAAAATTTAAAGCACATGTTGGAATATCGTTTGATGGAGATGCTGATAGGATTATCATGTGCGACGAAAAAGGTAAGATTATAGATGGAGACCAAATAATTGCCATGCTTGCTCAAAGATGGAGATCAAAAAAAATTTTAAAAGGAGGAGTAATTGGAACATTAATGTCAAATTATGGATTGGAGACTTTTTTAAAAAAGGAAAAGATTAAGTTTTTTAGATCAAAAGTTGGAGATAAATATGTAAAAGAAAAAATGAAAAAATTAAATTTCAATCTAGGTGGAGAACAGTCTGGACATATCATTTTAGGAAAATTTGCAACAACAGGGGATGGGTTAATGGTCGCTCTAGAAGTTTTATTTTCTTTACGAAAAAGAAAAAAAGCAAGTAAGCTATTAAATGTATTTAAACCCCTTCCTCAGATTTTAGAAAATATTACAGTTAAAGATAAAGATATAATTAATAGGACCAAGTGTAAAAATGCCGTTAAAAAAGCGAATAAACTTATGAGCAATGAAGGAAGAATTTTAGTTCGAAAATCGGGCACCGAACCAAAAATAAGAATTATGGTTGAGTCTTATAATAAGAATTTAATTTTAAAATGTGTAAATATAATTAAAAAATCATTAAGATATTGAAACTTAAATCTAAAATTTTAATTATAGCTGGATCAGACTCATCTGGAGGAGCCGGAATTCAGGCTGATATTAAAACAGTTACAGCTTTAGGAGGCTACGCTATGACTGCCATTACTGCTGTAACTGTTCAAAATACAAGAGGAGTAGATTCTGTTATTCCTATCAAACCTAAAGATATAAGAAATCAAATTTTATTTACCTGTAAAGATATTAGGCCAAATGCAATCAAAATTGGAATGCTTCATTCTTCTCAAGTTATCGAGACTGTTTCAAATGCTCTAAAGAAAGTTAAATCTTCTAAAATTGTTTTAGATCCTGTTATGGTCGCGAAAGGTGGAGCTAGACTAATTGATAAATCTGCAATTAAAACTTTAAAAGATAAATTAATTAAAAAAGCATATTTAATAACTCCAAATATTCCTGAAGCAGAAGTTTTAACAAAAACAAAAATTAAAACTACTGAAGACATGGTCTACGCTGCTAACGTTCTATTAAAATTTGGAGTTAAGAATGTTTTATTAAAAGGAGGCCATAGACAATCAAAATATATGAAAGATATTTTTCTAAATAGAAGAGAACTTAAAATTTTTAAAAATAAAAAAATCAATACTACCAACACTCATGGAACAGGTTGCACTTTATCTAGCGCAATAGCAACTTTTTTATCATGTGGAAAACCTTTAAAGAAATCCTGTGAGTTAGGAATTAAATATGTTAACCAAGCTATAGGATCTAATCCTAATTATGGAAAAGGAAATGGTCCTATAAACCATTTAAATTCAATAATAATAAATAAGAAATTTAAATAATGAGAAATGTAGTAGTTGTAGGTTCACAATGGGGAGACGAGGGTAAAGGAAAAATAGTAGACTGGTTATCCAGAGAAGCTGATGTAGTTGTTCGTTTTCAAGGAGGACACAATGCTGGACATACTCTAGTAATAGACAAAAAGGTATTTAAACTAAGATTGCTACCATCTGGTATAGTTAGAGAGGGAAAAATTTCAATTCTAGGAAATGGTGTAGTTATAGATCCTTGGGCTCTGTTAGATGAAATTAAAGAAATTAAGAAAAAAGGAATAAATGTAACGCCTGAAAATTTTATGATTTCAGAGTCTGCTTCATTAATCCTTCCATTTCATCAAGAGATGGACGAAATAAGAGAGGATGCCGCTGGAAAAGGTAAAATTGGAACTACTAGAAGAGGAATAGGTCCTTGTTATGAAGACAAAGTTGGTAGACGTTCTATTCGAGTAATGGATTTAAGATCCAAAGTCAATTTGGATAACAGGTTACAAAACGTATTATTACACCACAATGCCATAAGAAAAGGATTAAAAAAAAAGATTTATAAAAAAGAGGATCTTAAAAAAAAATTATTAAAAATTGCTCCTGAAATTTTAAAATTTGCTCAACCTGTTTGGTTAAGATTAGATGAGTATAAAAAAGATAGAAAAAAAATATTATTTGAAGGAGCTCAAGGGATACTTCTAGATGTGGACCATGGCACGTATCCATACGTAACTTCTTCAAACACAGTTCCTGCGATGGCCGCCACTGGCTCGGGCTCAGCCCCAAGTTCACTAAACTATATTTTAGGAATCACAAAAGCATATACAACTAGAGTTGGTAGCGGACCTTTTCCTACAGAATTAAAAAATAAAATTGGTGAGTTTTTAGGAAAAAGAGGAAAGGAGTTCGGAACTGTTACTGCAAGAAAGAGAAGATGTGGATGGTTTGATGGTGTTTTAGTTCGTCAAACAATTAAGGTTGCAGGAATAAATGCAATTGCTCTAACTAAACTTGACGTATTGGATGAAATAGATGAAATAAAAATTTGTGTCGAATATGAATTGAACGGAAAAAAAATGAATTATTTGCCCGCTGCTTCAGAAGACCAGTTTAAAATTAAACCAATTTATAAATCTTTTCCAGGCTGGAAAAGCCCTACTAAAGGTATAAGAAATATTAAAGATCTTCCAGAAAAAGCAAGAAATTATATTTATGCCTTAGAGGATTTTATTGGTGCTAAAATTTCAAGTATTTCAACTAGTCCTGAGAGAGAGGACACTATTCTAATTGAGGATCCTTTCCAAAATTAGTTTGCTGGAAGAAGATTCTTAGACTTGTTTGCGTTTATCATTGATTTTTGTAATTTTTCAAAAGCTTTTGTTTCAATTTGTCTAATTCTCTCTCTACTTATTTTATATTTTTTACTTAATTCCTCAAGAGTTTTTGGATTTTCAGAAAGCCTTCTTGCAATAATAATTTCTTTTTCTCTTTCGTTCAAAATTTTCATTGCGTCATTTAATAAATTCTTTTTGTCATCATACTCTTGTTTTTGTGAAATCACTAACTCTTGGTCTAAACTTTTATCTACTAGCCAATCTTGCCACTCATCTGTCTCTCCACTTTTAATTGGATCATTTAAAGATTTCTCTTGACCCATCAACCTTCGATTCATATTTACTACTTCTTTAGAGTCCACATCTAATCTTTTTGAAATTTCATCAACATGTTCATCCTTTAAGTCACCTTCTTGACCAGGAGCTATTTGATTTTTAAGTTTTTTTAAATTAAAAAAAAGTTTTTTTTGAGCAGTAGTTGTCCCCATTTTCACAAGACTCCATGATCTTAAAACATATTCTTGTATAGAGGCTTTAATCCACCACATAGCGTAAGTTGCAAGCCTAAACCCTTTATCCGGATCAAATTTTTTAACTGCTTGCATTAAACCAATGTTTCCCTCAGATATTAATTCATTAACTGGCAGTCCGTATCCTCTATATCCCATGGCAATTTTTGCAACTAACCTTAAATGACTAGTAACTAGTTTGTGTGCAGACTGTAAATTACCATTCTCCCTCCAATTTTTAGCCAACATATATTCCTCTTCAGCATCTAACATTGGAAATTTTTTGATTTGAGCTAAGTATATTGAAAGACCTCCTACAGAAGGCGAAGGTAAGTTAGTAATGTTATCTTTATTTCCCATATCAGATTTATATATCAAATTTTATTTTCAACCACTAAGTTTTTTAAGTAAATTTAGTAATTTCTTAAAATCACTAGGTAATTCAGACTCAAAATTAACCCATTTTTTTTTTGATGGATGAATGAAGCCTAGACTTTTTGCATGAAGGGCTTGACCATTAAGAAATGAAAGTTTGTCAAGAAAGTCCTCATTAATTTTTTTGAATTTAATATTTTTTTTTCCATATTGATTATCACCAAGCAAAGACGTTCCTTTATATTTCATATGCACTCTTATCTGATGTGTCCTTCCAGTCTCTAATTCACATTCTACTAAACTTATTCTTGGAATATCTTTTATGTTAAAAACTCTAATTGTTTTGTAGTTAGTAATAGCTTTTTTTCCAGTAAAATCACTTACCATCATTAATTGTCTGTTTTTTTTATTTCTAGCGATCAATGTTTTTATAGTGCCTTGTAAAGGTCTTATAACTCCCCAAACTAAACATAAATATTTTCTTGAGATGGAATGTTCACTAAATTGTTTTCCAAGTTTTGAATGAGATAAATTATTTTTTGCTATCACTAATAAACCGCTAGTATCTTTATCAATCCTATGAACTATTCCTGGCCTAAATTCTCCATTAATATCAGATAATTTATCTTTATATTTATAAATCAGCGCATTCGCTAAAGTGTTTTCATGATTACCAGCCCCAGGGTGTACCACCATTCCTTTTGGTTTATTTAAAATTAAAATATCTTTATCTTCAAAATGAATATCTAATTTGATCTTACTTGGCGATAATTTATCTAATTTTTTAATTAATAATTTAATCGCTATAATGTCTTTAGTTTTAACTTTTTTTGATGAAGAAATAGCCGTTTTTTTATTTATTTTTACATTGGAAGACTCGATTATCTTTTTGATATTAGATCTAGTTAAATCATCAATTTTTTCTGCCAAGAAAATATCAAGTCTTTTACGATTATCTTTTTCCTTTACTAAGAATTTAATTGAGTTATTCATGATTTAATTTAGATTATAGTCTAATGCGTTCGTAGCTCAACTGGATAGAGCGCCTGACTTCGGATCAGGAGGTTGAGGGTTCAAATCCTTCCGGGCGCACCATAATTTACATAATCCATTTTTTTAATTTATCTTTATTTTCAAGAATATATCTTGGAAAAGAGGAATCAATCTCTATTTTTTTTAAATTATAATTTCTCTTAAAAATATCTTGTCCTTTTTCGATCTTTAAACTTATATTTTCTTCATTAGTGATATCTGTCTTATTAAATTCTCCATGAGCAAAAGATTTAATTTTTTTGGATATATTTTCTGGAGTTTGAAGATATGCAAAATGCCAACCTCCATTTTGAATTATTTGTAAATTTCTCATTTTATCAATTCTCCAAAAAGGGTATTTTTTAAATTTTAAATTTCTTAACCATTGTGGGGATTTGAAATTTTTTTTTAAACAAATTTTTGATCCGTGCCAGTTATTTTCCTTTAAATTTAAAAAGTTCAATTTATACATGAACATTTTTTGAGAAAAAACTGCATACTTGTTTTTATCATATTCGCTCAGTTTGTTTAGATCAGGTATTTCATCTACGTCAGATAATATAATCAAATCATTATCATTTGCGTCTTTTAAACCTCTCATGACAGAATTTCTTTGGTGTTGTTCTACCAAAGATTCACCACCTTCATGAGGTTTTTTTATATTTTCTGGAGTATCATCTACTACAATATAATTAATTTTATGTTGAAATTTTTTATATCTATTAATATCGAAATGTAATTTTTTTGTTTTTCCCTGATGATTAACTGTTGACTCAACTATTACAAATTTATCTACAAATTCATTTAAAATGTTAAACCTTAAATCTGCTATATGATCTTCGTTAAAATATTGAAAGCAGTCAAAAATAGCCATATATTTTCAATTAAAGTATCTATCTTCGGTTTTCATATAAAACTCAGAATGCCCTAAATTTAAGATTTTAGATATTTTTTTCAAAAGATTTATTTGGCCTGTTATAAGCATTAAACTAATAAATTCTCTCTTCTTTTCGACGATTAATTTTTTTCCAGACTCTATTAAAAAATTTGGAATAAATATCATGTCCATTTCCGCTGGTGCTCTTGTAGAGTGAGATCCAATTTTTTTCCAGTCTGACACAATGTAACCTAGCTTATACAAAAGTTCAGTTACTTCTGTCCAGTAAGGTTCTTTTTTGTACATAGGAAATATCTGAACTTCACATTTTATGATTAAAGGCCTAAAACTTTCCAAACCTTTTAAAATTTCTAATTCAGCACCTTGAGTATCAATTTTTAAATAATCTAATGTATTTATATTTAGCTCTTTGAGACTTGAAGATAATGTATCACATTCAACCATTTCAGTTTTACTTACGTCAAATAAATGAAAGTCTTTTTCCTTAAAGTCATAAATTTCTAAAGAATCTCTATTAGGCTCATACATTGAAGAGCTTTGAGGTCTTTTGTTTAAAATATAAAGTTTTCTTTCACCTCTAGAACTCCAAAGTCCTTTATTAATAGTAAATTTGCTTTCTTCACCGTTAAAAGAATTTTTTAATGGATCAACCAAGATAGAATCGAAATATTTATTATATTTTCTAGGAAAATATTTATCTGAATTAAATCCCCCTTGAGCCCCCACATCAAGACCAATTAATTTTTTATTTTTCAACAATACTTCAATATTATTTTGAAAATCATAAGCGTTGTTTGCGCTAAATTTTTTATCGTTAAGAAAATTTACTGCCCTAGTATTTGTCTTCAGTAGTTCAAAAACTTTATATAAAAATGGTAGCAATAGCTTGGTTATACTTATTCTTATTTTCTTTAGAAACATAAAAGATTTTTATTTTCTCGTGAATGTTGCTATACCTATTTTATTACCTTCAATAACCGAAGAAGAGCAATGTAGATGAGTTCTATCAAAAATCAACATTGATCCTACTTCCCATTCGTAAATTAGCTCTACTTCTAAGCCTTTTAAATTATCTATATTTTCATGTTTTAAATATTTTTTGTGTATTTCTTTATCAAAAGGTTTGTCACCATATAATCTTAAATGCTCAGAAGATCTTTTGTTTTGTCCGTAGCCTAACTTTTTTTTTTTCAATTCTTCAGGATCTTGAGTGAAACTAGTTGAACAATCATAGAATCTATTTTTAAAAATCACAGTGCTACCAACAGAAGATAATGGAATTAGGCTTTGTTTATAAATTTGGTTTTTAAATTCAAAACCAGCATCTACGTGTAAACCGATCGGAGAACGACTTTCTTGTATAAGTCCAAAAATATCTTTACCATTTTCGTCTTGAAGATTATCCATTTTAAAGTCTCCAATTTCTTTTCTAAGTCTTTCACAAAATATTTTTTCTAATTTTTCATTATAACCTTGTAACCATCTTTTTTTGATAACATTTTGTTTTTTGTTGTGAACTGTGGTTGGAAGATTCTCATACAATTTTAAAAATTCTTCAATTTCCTCTTTATTATATAAATTTTTTATTACTTTTGGAGGTGACTCGTGTTTCTTTATTTCTTTGATTCTTTCATTCATTGTATTTTATTCACCCATGTTTATTAGTGTTCCTCTTTGCTTAGCTCCTAAATAAGAAGAATAAAAAATTATAACACCTAAAATAAAATAAACTATAGATATTGATATTGATTTAATTATGTCGAAATAATTGACAGTATTATTTAACAGAATGTTTCTCATTTCTTCAAATATATGAACTAAAGGAAGACCTTTTGCTACAATTTGAAGGGAATAGGGTAAAATTTCTATAGGATAATAAATGCATCCCAATGGAGCTAAAAAAAATAAGCTCGCCCACGCAATATTCTCAAAAGAAGGCCCAAATCTTAATAATCCAGATGTCACTAAAAGTCCTAAAGTAACTCCAAATAAATATAGAGGCAATAATAATAATAACAGCGGCAAGCCAAGTTTAAAAACTGAAACCCCAAAAAGAGGTATAGCCAAAATTGCAGCAGGAACTAAACCAATAAGAGCTCTTAAAATTGCAGTTAATGTTAAAGATGTAATGATTTCACTTATTCTAATAGGCGCAATAAATAAATTTGTAAAATTTCTACTCCAAATTTCCTCCAAAAACATCATATTAAAACTTATACTAACTCTAAATAGAAAGTCATATAAGATTGCTGCCGTTAAAATGATACCAACTGTATTACTATAATAGTCTGAACTTAAAGTAAAAAATTTAGATATAAAACCCCAAAGAAAAATCTGCACGGTCGGCCAGTAAATTAAATCTATAATTCTTGGCAAAGAGTTGCTTATTAAATAAATATGCCTAAGTCCTAAAGCGTAAATCTTACCGAAGTTCATCGTTGCTCCTAGCTAGTTTGAGAAAAGTTTCTTCAAGATTATTCCTTCCATGTTTTTTAACTATTTCATTACAAGTTCCTTTATCTATAATCTTTCCTTTTTTCATCATTATTATACTGTCACAAAGTCTTTCAACCTCGCTCATATTGTGAGAAGCAAGAAGAATAGTGACTTGATTTTTTGATCTATATTCTTGAATATAACTTCTTACAAAATCACCAATATCGGGATCTAAACTTGCAGTTGGCTCGTCTAAAAGTAAAATTTCTGGTTTATTAATTAATGATTTAGCTAATGATACTCTATTTTTTTGTCCAGAGGATAACTCTCCAGTTTTTCTTTTAAAAAAATTTTTAATATCTAAATCTTGTGATATTTCTAATATTCTTTCACTTAAGTTTTTAACTCCATACAACCTTCCATACACCTCTAAATTTTGTTTCACAGTTAATTTTTTTGGAAGCTCAATATAAGGAGAGCAAAAATTTATTCTAGTTAATATGTCATCTCTTTTAAAAGATTCTAAATTTTTATTATCTATCATGATTTCCCCTTCAGAGGGCTTAATTAGACCTAGCATCATACCTATAGACGTTGTTTTTCCACATCCGTTTGGACCTAATAAACCTACAGTTTTATTTTTCTCAATGTGAAAATTAATTTTATCTACTGCCAAATTCTTTTTAAATACTTTAGAAAGATTTTTAATTTGAATAAACATTTAATAGGCTGCTCTTTTTAATCGATCATTTATTGCTATACCTTCATCTACGTTTGGTATTTTCACAACGAAAATTTTTTTAAATCCTTGTTTTTTAATTTTTCTGAAAGTTTTGTATAAATTAGATGCAGCTTCTTTCAAGTCTGATTTTTTACTCAGATTAAAATAATTTGTTTTATTTTCGTACTTTTTTCCAAAAGTAATCAAAGCACAATTTTTTTCTGCTCTTTTTTTATTTAATATTACAGGAATTCCTGGTGAATAATGTTTTTTAAGCATACCAGGGGATCTAATTTTTGAACTTTTTTTAAAAATACTAATTTTTAAAATTTTTTTAATGGTTTTTGCTCCAATTATTCCAGGTCTCAAAATTTTTGGTTTTCCAATTAAGCTTACTACTGTTGACTCAATTCCAATTTTTGAATTTCCACTATTTATGATGATTTTAATTTTCTTATTAAATTCTTCGGAAACATCTTGAGCATTCACAGGACTTATTCCGGAAGATAAATTTGCGCTAGGCATTGCCAATGGAAAATTAAGTTTTTTTAGAACCAATCTTGTAGTTTTGTGACTTGGAAATCTTATAGCTACTGTATTTAATTTTGCAGTAACTAATGATTGGATCTTAGATTTATTTTTTTTTCTTAAAACAAAAGTAATTGGTCCAGGACAAAACTTTTTATACAATTTGTAAAAATCACGATTAAAGATAACATCTTTATCAGCATCTTTATAATTTAAATAATGTACAATTAATGGATTCTTTTTTGGTCTTTTTTTTAAACGATATATTTTTTGAACTGCTAATTTTGAATATGCGTTTCCACCTAATCCATAAACTGTTTCAGTAGGCATACCCACTACATTTCCCCTTTTCAAATTTGTAATACATTTGTGTAGTATTTTTTTGTTAAAAGAAAATATATTTGAATAGATATTTTTCATAATGTAATTATTATACTACTAATGAAAAATGAAAATATTCCAGCTGACGTCAAAAGTAAATCATTAAAAGAAGCGAGAGAAGAAATAAATGATATTTTAAATAAACTTGAGAATAAAGACACAGATTTAGCAGGTTCAATCAATGATTATAAAAGATTAATCCAACTTAACAATCATATAGATAAATTGTTTAAAAAAAAAGTTAAAGAAATTTCCTTGACTACTAACGAAATTAAAAAAGATGATTAAAGTCAAATTAATTAGAAATGCAAAAAGAATAGATAAATTTCTTATCAACTATTTAAAAAAACAAGATAGATCTTTACTAGTTAATCCAATGAAGTATGGAATTATATCAGGAGGAAAAAAAATAAGATCCACCGTTATATTGAGTGCAGGAAAAATATTTAATTTAAATCAAAAAAAATTAATTAACATATGCGCTTCTGTAGAATGTATTCATTCATACTCTTTGATACACGATGATCTTCCGTGTATGGATGATGACTCAATAAGAAGAGGTAAACCTTCAACTCATATCAAATTTGGGGAGGCCTCAGCTGTACTAGCTGGGAATTCTTTATTAACCTTAGCCTTTGAGATGATAGCTGACAAAAATTACCGCATAAATTCAAAATCAAAAAACGAAATTATTAAATCATTAGCATTTTGTTCAGGTCATACAGGAATAGCAGGTGGTCAAGAGCTTGATCTTAAGTTTGAGAATAAGAAAAAAAGCTTGAGTCAAATTATATCGATGCAAAAGAAAAAAACAGGAAAGTTATTTAGTTTTTGCCTTTATGCAGTAGGTGTATTGGCAAAAAAAAGCAATAAGGAAAAAAAATTCTTAAGCACTTTAGGTGAAGAAATTGGACTTTTGTTTCAACTTGCTGATGATTTTTTAGATATCAAGGGTCAAAAGAATTTAGTGGGTAAACCGACAAAAAAAGATCATAAAAAAGGAAAATCAACCTTAATCAATTTGATGGGGTACAAAAAAGCAAATATCTATGCAAATAATTTAAAGAAAAAGATATTGCTTAAGTTAAAAAAACATGGAAAAAAAGGGAAAGACTTATCTGATATTATAGAATTTATATTAGGTAGAAATTTTTAATGACTAAATTAATTAGGCAAATAAATTTTCCTGCAGATTTAAGAAAATTTCATAAAGATCAACTTAAACAAATCTCTAGTGAATTAAGAGATGAATTAATTGATGTAGTCTCTGAAACTGGTGGACATCTTGGAGCGGGTTTAGGTGTTGTAGAATTAACTGTAGCTTTACATTATGTTTTTGATACTCCTAAAGATAAATTAGTTTGGGATGTAAGTCATCAATGTTACCCTCACAAGATTATAACTGGAAGAAAAGATAAGATCAAAACTCTTAGAAAGGGTGGAGGCTTATCTGGATTTACAAAAAGATCTGAAAGTGAATATGATCCCTTTGGTGCAGCACATAGTTCAACATCTATTTCCTCAACTCTTGGGATGGCAGTAGCTAAAAAATTATCTAATAATAATAATAACGTAGTTGCAGTAATTGGCGACGGAGCAATGAGCGCAGGTATGGCTTACGAAGCCATGAATAATGCTGGAGCATTAAAGTCTAAAATTATAGTAGTCCTTAACGATAATGATATGTCGATAGCAAAGCCGGTAGGAGCTATGAGTAAATATCTTGCAAGACTTTTATCTGGAAAATTATATTTTAGTTTTAGAGAGACAGTCAAAATGGTTATTTCTGCTTTTTCAAAAAGATTTAGTCAAAAAGCTGGTAAAGCAGAGGATATGTTGAGAGGATTGGTAACAGGAGGAACTTTATTTAGTGAATTAGGCTTTTATTATATCGGCCCAGTTGATGGACATGATGTTGATAACCTAGTTCAAATATTTGAAAATGTTAAAAATTCAAGCCATCAAGGGCCAATTTTAATTCATGTAAGAACTCAAAAGGGTAAAGGTTATAAACCAGCAGAAGAGTCGGGTGACAAATATCATGGAGTATCTAAATTTAATGTGGCCACAGGGGAACAAAGCAAATCCAAGTCTAATGCTCCCGCTTATACAAAAGTGTTCGCTGAAACATTAATTAAGCATGCCGAGCAAGACACTAAGATTGTTGGAATTACAGGAGCTATGCCTTCTGGAACAGGTTTAAATTTATTTGAAAAAAGATTTCCAGATAGAGCTTTTGATGTTGGAATAGCTGAACAACATGCTGTAACTTTTGCAGCTGGTTTAGCAACAGAGGGTTATAAGCCATATGCAGCAATTTATTCAACTTTTCTTCAGCGAGCTTACGATCAGGTTGTTCACGATGTAGCTATCCAGTCATTACCTGTAAGATTTGCAATTGATAGAGCGGGCTTAGTAGGCGCTGATGGCCCAACTCATGCTGGATCTTTTGATATTACATACTTATCTACTTTACCTAATTTTGTAGTTATGGCTGCTAGCGATGAGTCTGAACTTGTAAAAATGATTAATACCTCAGTTCATATAAATGATCGTCCATCTGCGTTTAGATATCCTCGAGGTAATGGAATAGGGGTTGAAATGCCTTCAATTAGAGATCTTTTAGAAATCGGAAAAGGACGAGTTATTCAAGAAGGAAAAAAAGTTGCAATTTTAAATTTTGGCACAAGATTAGAAGAATGCAAAAAAGCATCGGAGATATTATCTAAAAAAGGAATAGATATCACGATTATTGACGCAAGGTTTGCTAAGCCTTTAGATGAAAAATTAATTATGGAAGTTGCAAATAATCATGAGGTTTTAATCTCAATTGAAGAAGGTTCTGTTGGTGGATTTGGTTCTCATGTCATGCAATTTTTATCTGATAGAGGAGTATTTGATAAGGGATTAAAATTTAGATCTATGATTTTACCTGATATATTTATTGATCAAGACACTCCTGAAAAAATGTATGAAAAAGCTGGGTTGGATAGTTTGTCAATTGCCAATAAAATTCAGGAAACTTTAAATTCAAATATTGTTTTAGCTAAGAATAAAAGCAAGCTGACTAATTAACCACACTGAGCTCGATGCATTAATAAATGATCAAGTAAAACACAACTTATCATTGCTTCACCTATAGGGACTGCTCTGATTCCGACGCAAGGATCATGTCTCCCTTTAACAGAAATTTTTGTATTTTTACCTTTTTTATCTATAGTTTCGCGACTAGTTAAAATTGAAGAAGTTGGTTTAACCGCAAAAGATGTAACAATATCTTGCCCTGAAGAAATTCCACCTAATACTCCTCCAGAGTGATTAGTTTTGAATTTTATTTTTCCAGAACTTTTTCTAATTTCATCTGAGTTTTCTTCGCCACTTAAAAAGGCTGCATTCATTCCAGTTCCAATGTTGACGCCTTTTACCGCATTTATACTCATAAGGGCTGCAGCAATGTCAGTATCTAATTTTGAGTAAATAGGAGCTCCTAAACCTATAGGAACTCCTGAAGCTCTTAATTCAATTACGGCTCCACAAGAGGAACCCGCTTTTCTTACAGCTAAAAGATATTTTTCCCATAGCTTTACAGATTTTTTATCGGGACAGAAAAAAGGATTTTTTCTTATTTCAGAATTTTTCCAATTTTGCTTATCACATGACATTAATCCTAGTTGGGTTACAGCACCAATTATACTAAATTTTTTACCTATAATTTTTTTTAAAACTATTTTAGCTACAGCTCCAGCTGCTACTCTGCAAGCAGTTTCTCTTGCCGATTGTCTTCCGCCTCCTCTAAAATCTCTAATGCCATATTTTTTAAAATATGTGTAATCAGCATGACCTGGTCTAAATTTATTTTTAATAGACTCATAATCTCTAGATTTTTTATCTTCGTTATGAATAATAATAGAGATAGGGGTTCCAGTGGTTTTTCCTTCAAACACCCCAGATAGAATGACCACTTTGTCTGACTCTTTTCTTTGAGTAGTAAACTTAGATTGCCCAGGTCTTCTTCTGTCCATGTCTTTTTGGATATCTTTCTCAGATATCTCTATATTTGGAGGGCAACCATCTATAACACAGCCTATAGCCGGCCCATGGGACTCTCCCCATGTAGTAAATCTAAATATTTTTCCAAAAGTATTAAAAGACATATATATTTAATGTATAAATTATTTTATAGAATATATGAATCAAAAAAATGGCAAAAACTCACTGGGAATAGATTCTTGCTTCGAAGATCTTGAAAATCCTATCGATTTATTCAAAAAATGGTTTTCTGAAGCTGAGAAGTCAGAAATTAACGATCCAAATGCAGTTGCAGTAGCATCATCTGATAAAGACAATCAGCCAAATGTAAGAATGGTTTTGCTGAAAGGCTTGAGTTACAAAGGTTTTGTTTTTTATACCAATTTTAATAGCAAAAAAGGAGTTGAGTTAAAAATCAATCAAAAAGCCTCAATGTGTTTTCATTGGAAAAGTTTAAGAAGACAAGTGAGAATAATAGGAAAAGTTGAAGAAGTAACATCCAAAGAAGCTGATGACTATTACAACTCAAGACCTTATAAGAATAAAATTGGCGCATGGGCTTCATCCCAATCTCAGGTGTTGGATAAAAGAGAAACTTTTATAGAAAAAATAAAAAAATTTGAAAAAAAATATTCAGATCAAAACAAAATTCCAAGACCACCTCATTGGTCTGGCTGGAGATTGATACCGAATGAAATTGAATTTTGGTTAGATGGAGAAGGTAGAATTCATGAAAGACTGAATTATATAAGATCTAATGATAAATGGAGCAAAGAACTTCTTTATCCCTAAAAAGATCTATTAAGACTGAAGCTAGTTAAATTTTGTAAAATTCTTTTTTCTTCATTGTCAGGAAAAATACCCAATGAGTCACAAGATACATTAACGAAATATTCAGCTCTTTTCAAACTTGCCTCAACTGCTTTATATTTATTTATCAAAGCTAAAGTTTCACTAAAATCATCTTCATTTCTTTTATTTTTTTTAAGAATTTCAGATAAAAAATTTCTTTCTTCTTCATTGCCTTTTTGAAAAACTATGATTAATGGAAGAGTTACTTTTCCTTCAAAAAAGTCTTTGCCAATTTCTTTTCCAAAAAATTTATCTTTTCCGTAATAATCTAGAGCATCATCTGCTATCTGGAATGCAAGTCCAAGATTTTTTCCATATGACTCTAAAGCTTTTTTTTCTTTTTCGTTGACTTTTGCAATACAAGCTCCTGTTTTTGTTGCTGCTGAGAAAAGCGATGCTGTTTTTAAATTAATAATATCAATATATGTATCCTCTAAAAGATCTGCCTCTCCTTTGTGCTGTAGTTGCAAAACTTCACCTTGAGCGATTTTAGCTGAAGTAGAAGAAAGCAGTTTAAGAACTTCCAAATCTCCATCATCAACCATAATCTCAAAACATCTGCTTAAAAGATAATCGCCAACTAATATAGAAGATTGATTACCCCAAATAGAATTAGTTGTTTTAACTCCTCTTCGCAAAGAACTCTCATCAATCACGTCATCATGTAATAATGTTGCTGAATGAATTAGCTCGACACAAGCAGCTAAATTTATATCCCGATCTCCTAGCTCATAACCAGATAATTTAGCAGATCCTAAAGTTAGAAGTGCTCTAAGTCTTTTTCCTCCAGATTTAAGATGATGATCAGACATCTTTTCTATTAAGCTCACATTACTCTTTAATTTGAATCGGACTAAATTTTCTACCTTTTCTAATTTAGTTCCTACTAGATTTTTGAGCTCTAAGTAGGCTGAATTAGCAGATTTTTTTAATGGAATTACTGAACCCATAATAGATAATTATAATTGATTTTCACAATAATAATTTTTTAAATCAAACCCTGGTGACGCACCCATAATTCAACTAGAAGTAGCGTAATAAAACAATTAAAATTTAAATTTTTACTGTTATAAGAATAATTGTAACTAGCAAAAAATTATGTTTTCTATTTTCAGAAAAAAAACAGTAGTACCTCATGTGAGATTAACTGGCATTATTGGCTCTGCTGGTCGTTTTAAACAAGGAATGGAATTAGCTAATCAAAGGGACATCTTAAAAAAAGCTTTTTCAGTTAAAAAGATTTCTCACGTGGCTATCTCAATAAATTCTCCTGGAGGCTCGCCGGTGCAATCTCATTTGATTTATAGTTACATAAGAGAGCTAGCTGATAAAAAAAAAGTAAAAGTTTTAATTTTTGCTGAAGATGTTGCTGCCTCTGGAGGATATTTTATTGCATGTGCAGGAGATGAAATATTTGCTAATTCAAGTTCAATAATTGGCTCCATTGGAGTTATATCTGCTTCATTTGGTTTCAAAGATTTAATCCAAAAGATTGGAGTTCAGAGAAGAGTTTATACAGCAGGAAAAAACAAAAGTACTTTAGATCCTTTTGTAGAAGAAAAAGAGGAGGATGTAAAAAGATTAAAAAATATCCAATTAGAGTTACATGCTGATTTTATTAAAGTTGTAGAAACTAGCCGGGGATCAAAATTGAAAGATCCAGAAAAAAATAATATTTTTACTGGTGAATTTTGGACTGGCAAATCCGCATTAAGACTAGGCTTAATTGATGGTATTGGTAATGCAGATCAAGTGCTTAAAGAAAAATTTGGAGATAAAGTTATAATAAAAAACTTTGAAAAACGAAAAGGCTTTTTAGCAAAAAAACTTTCTTCATCGATATCTGATCCTTTTGATAAAATAATAAGCAATTTAGAAGAAAAATCGATGTGGCAAAGATTTGGTTTATAGATGCCAACTAAAAAAAAATTAAAATCGTTATCTTTTCAAGAGATCATAATGAATTTGCAAAAATTTTGGGGGAAATACGGCTGCATAATCTTGCAACCTTATGATTTAGAAGTTGGGGCAGGAACTTTCCACCCAGCAACAACTTTAAGATCTCTAGGACCTAAACCTTGGAAAGCAGCTTATGTACAGCCTTCAAGAAGACCAACAGACGGAAGGTATGGAGAAAATCCAAATCGATTGCAACATTATTATCAGTATCAAGTTATAATCAAACCTTCGCCTGATAATATTAAGCAAACTTATTTAAAAAGTTTATCTGTGATTGGTATTGATGTTAAGAGTCATGATATACGTTTTGTTGAAGATGATTGGGAGAGCCCAACTTTAGGTGCCGCAGGATTAGGCTGGGAAGTTTGGTGTGATGGCATGGAGATAACACAATTTACTTATTTTCAACAGATGACAGGATTAGAATGTAAACCTATTCCAGTTGAAATGACGTATGGCTTGGAAAGATTATGTATGTTTGTCCAAGGAAAAAAAAATGTATTTGATCTTGACTGGAACAGTGAAGGAGTAAAATATAAAGATGTATTTTTTCAAGCAGAAAAAGAATTTTCCGCATACAATTTTGAATTTGCAAATACCGAAACTTTATTAAAAAATTTTGGATCAACTGAGATTGAATGTAAATCTTTATTAGATAAAAAACTTTCTTTACCTGCATACGATCAATGCTTAAAAGCAAGTCATATATTTAACTTACTTGATGCCAGAGGAGTAGTTGGTGTTGCAGAAAGAACTGGATACATAAATAGAATAAGAGAACTCGCAAAAGGATGTGGAGCACTTTGGTTAAGTACACAAAATTAATAAACTATGCCTGAATTTTTGCTTGAACTTTATAGCGAAGAAATACCTCCTCAACTTCAAATTAATGCCAGAACTCAACTTAAGCAACATCTTGAAAACTCTTTAAAAGAACAAGGAATTGAGTACAAAGATTGTCTTGAATATTCAAGTCCAACCAGATTAAGTATTTACATAAAAGGTGTTCCTCAAAAGATTAAAATTAAATCAAAAGAAATCAAAGGACCTAAGATAGGAGTTCCTGAAAACATATTACAAGGTTTTGTTAAGTCTCATAATGTTTCTGAAAAAGAATTATTTAAAAAAAAAACAGAAAAAGGTGAATTTTATTTTATAAAAACTGCGGAAAAAAATATTTTAGTAGAAGATTTGTTGACCAGTATTTTACCAAAAGCCATATCTTCAATTAATTGGAAAAGATCTATGAAATGGTCATCAAGCAATATGATCTGGGGTAGGCCACTTAGATCAATATTTGCTGTATTTAATAGTAAAAAATTAACTTTTAAGTATCAACATTTAGAGTCGACAGATAATATCATCATTGAACAAGATTTAATTACAAAATCCCAAAAAATTAAAAGTTTTAAAGAGTATTCTTTACTTCTTAAAAGCAATAAAATTGTCATAGATCAAAATGAAAGACAAAAAATAATATTAAAAAGAATCAATTCAGTCTCAAAGTTAAAAAACTATAAAGAACAATATAACCAACGTCTTTTAGAAGAAGTTGTGAATATTGTAGAAGATCCCAATGTTCTGGTGGTTGATTTTGATAAGGAGTATTTAAAAATTCCTCAAGAAATAATCATTTCTACACTAGAAAAACACCAAAGATATTTTCCTATATTTGATAGCAGAGAAAAACTTACAAATTATTTTTTCGTTGTTGCAAACAAAAAAGATGAAAAAAAACTTATCACGGAAGGTAATAAAAGAGTTGTAGAAGCTAGACTTTCTGATGCTAAATTCTTTTGGGAAAAAGATAGATCAAAGAATATGATAAAACAAATAGCCAATCTTAAAACAATTACTTTTTATGAAAAAATAGGAACTATTTATGACAAGACTCAAAGAATAAAAAACTTAGCAGGTTTTCTCTCAGATGAATTAAATATTAATAAAGAAAAAGCCCAAGTGGCAGCATCTATTTCAAAATCTGATTTATGTTCAGATCTAGTAGGAGAGTATCCAGAATTACAAGGTGTCCTGGGAAAATATTTTGCGTTATCTCAAGGTTTTGATGAAGATGTTGCAAACTCTATAAGCGAGCATTATCTACCTATTGGTTTAACCTCAGCACTACCAAAAAAACCTTTTAGCTATTCTATTTCTATTGTAGACAAGATAGATAGTTTGGTCGGTTTTTTTCTTATAAATGAAAAACCAACTAGTTCAAAAGATCCTTTTGCTCTTAGGCGAGCAGCAATTGGTTTACTCAGAATTATTATTGAAAATAAATTATCAATCAAAATAAGAGACCTTATTGTTTATTCAATAAGATTATATGAGGAACAAGGAGTTGAAATAATAAATAAAGATACGGAAATGGAAGTGCTTGATTTTTTAAAAGATAGAATGAGAAATATATTGAAATTAAAAAATATAAAAATCGATATTATTGAAGCTTCTTTAAGCTCTCATACTGGCGATAATTTCTTAGACCTTTATAAAAAAAATATTTTAATGAATAAATATATAAATAAAGATGTAGGAATAAATGTGATCAGTTCATATAAAAGGGCTTCTAATATTGCCGATAAAGTTGAAAAAGGAATCACTGGTAGTCCAGATGTGATACTTTTTAGAACCGAAGAGGAAAAAATATTATTTGAGAAGATTAATGAAATACGTAAAGCTTTTACAGTAAAAGAAAGCAATAAAGATTATGAAAATTTATTAATTAGGCTATCAGAAACAAAACAATTTACAGATAATTTTTTTGACAATGTAGTTGTAAATGATGAGAATCAAGATATTAAGAATAATAGATTAGAATTATTAAAAATGTTTTGTAATACATTTGATAATTTTATTAATTTTTCTAAATTAGAAGGTATTTAATGGCAAAGGTAATATTTAGTTTTGACGATAAATCAGCAAAAAAACTAAAAAATAAAAAATATATATTAGGTGGCAAGGGAGCAAATCTTGGCGAAATGGGAAGATTGGGCTTACCTGTCCCTCCAGGTTTTACTATATCTACCAATGTATGTGATATTTTTTACAAAAATAAAAAAAAATTACCTAATAAAATAATTAAGAATATTGAAGTAGAATTAAAACAAATTGAAAAAAAAACTAAAAAGAAATTTGGTGATTTAAAAAATCCATTACTTGTCTCAGTAAGATCTGGTGCACGAGTTTCAATGCCAGGCATGATGGACACAATATTAAATCTCGGCCTTAATGATAAAACAGTAGAAGCTTTAAGTATGAAAACATCAAATGGCCGATTTGCAAAAGATAGCTATAGAAGATTTATTCAAATGTATAGCAATGTCGTTCTAGGTATCGAGGGGCATTTATTTGAAGAATTAATTGATAATTATAAACTTACCAAAGGAGTTTTGTTAGACACAGATCTTGATGAAAGTGATTGGGATGGATTAATTAAAAATTTTAAAGAACTAGTAAAAAAAGAAAAAAAAATTAATTTTCCTCAAGATGTTAAACAGCAACTTTATGGAGCTATAAACGCAGTATTTTTATCTTGGGAAAGCCAAAGGGCTAAGACTTATAGAAAATTAAATCAAATCCCGGATCATTGGGGAACAGCAGTAAACGTTCAAGCTATGGTTTTTGGAAACATGGGAAAAGATTGTTCTACTGGAGTAGCTTTTACTCGAAATCCTTCAACAGGAGAAAAATTATTCTTTGGTGAATTTTTAATTAATGCTCAAGGAGAAGATGTAGTTGCTGGAACAAGAACACCTCAATACATCTCAAAAAAAGCCAAACTAGACTCGGGTTCAAAAGAACTTTCAATGGAAGAAGTTATGCCTCAAGTTTATCATCAACTTGTAAAAGTTTTTGTCAAACTAGAAAAACATTATCGAGACATGCAAGATATTGAGTTCACTGTTGAAAATAAAAAATTATGGATGCTACAGACAAGATCTGGAAAAAGAACAGCAAAAGCGGCAATTAAAATTGCAGTAGATATGGTTAAAGAAAAGCTTATTTCAAAAAAAGAAGCAATATTAAGAATTGATCCAAATACACTTGATACCTTGTTGCATCCAACTTTAGATGAGAAAGTTGAAAAAGAAACCATTGCTTCTGGTTTACCTGCATCACCAGGAGCCGCAAGTGGAAAAGTTGTTTTCACTGCCGACGAAGCTGAAAGGCTAAATGGAATGATGCAAGATACAATATTGGTCAGATTAGAAACTTCTCCAGAGGATATTCACGGTATGCATGCCGCAAAAGGAATTTTAACAGCGCGAGGTGGGATGACAAGCCATGCGGCTGTAGTTGCTAGAGGTATGGGCAGGCCTTGTGTGTCTGGTTCAAGTGAAATTACAATTGATTATGAAACAAAACAATTTAAAGCAGGCAATGAAATTATAAAAGAGGGCGATGTTATAACTATCGATGGAGGAAGCGGAAAGGTTATGAAAGGCTTGGTTCCAACTGTCCAACCCGAGATATCAGGATACTTTTCTACAATTATGAAGTGGGCTGATGAATTTAGAAAATTAAGAGTTAGAACTAACGCTGAAACTGAAGCTGACAGCAAGACAGCAAGAGAGTTTGGTGCTGAAGGAATAGGTTTATGTCGAACAGAACATATGTTTTTTGATGAGGAAAGAATCTTATCAGTAAGACAAATGATTCTATCTAAATCTATAGATGATAGAAATCACGCATTGTTAAAGCTTTTACCTCATCAAAAAGATGATTTTAAAAAAATATTTAAAGTAATGTCTGGTTTGCCCGTTACAGTAAGGTTGCTTGACCCACCTCTACATGAATTTTTACCTAAAGCGAAAAAAGACATAGAGGAAGTCGCTCGATCTTTAAATTTATCATCAAAAGAAATTAAAGATAGAATTTCAGAACTTCATGAAGAGAATCCAATGTTGGGGCACAGAGGTTGTAGATTAGGAATCTCATTTCCGGAAATTTACGAGATGCAATGTGAAGCTATTTTTGAAGCATTAATTGAGCTAAAAAAAGAAAAAACAAAAGCAGCGTTTGTTGAAATCATGATACCATTAGTTTCAACAGATACAGAATTAAAAATTTTAAGAGCTTTAGTAAAAAGAATAGCTAAAAAAATTGAATTAAAAAATAAAACCAAATTAGATTATATCGTTGGAACAATGATTGAGTTACCAAGAGCAGCTTTACAAGCTAAATCAATTTCAAAACATGCAGATTTCTTTAGTTTTGGAACCAATGATTTAACACAAACTACGTTAGGTATTAGTCGTGATGACTCCGGAAAATTTTTAAATGATTACATCAATAATAAAATTTTTGAAGTTGATCCATTTGTGAGCATTGATCAAAGTGGAGTAGGTGAGCTCGTTGAACTAGCTTCTTCCAGGGGTAGAAAAGTTAATAAAAAACTTAAACTAGGAATTTGTGGTGAACATGGTGGAGACCCAAAGAGTATTGAGTTTTGCTCTAGAACAGGCTTACATTATGTTTCTTGTTCGCCATTCAGAGTTCCTGTTGCAAGATTAGCTGCCGCTCAAGCAGAATTAAGAAGATAATTCTAAACTAACGTCAAAAGATTTAGCACTATGAGTAATAGCTCCTATTGAAATTCTATCAATTCCTGTATTAGATATTTTTTTTACATTCCTTAGATTGGCATTACCAGAATATTCTGTTTCATATTTATTTTTGCAAATTTTTAAACATTTTCTTAATTGTTTTATATTCATATTATCAAATAGTATTCTTTTGAATTTAAGCCCAATAACTTGATTCAATTGTTTAAGATTTTCTATTTCTACAGTGACAGTTTTTTTTGTCTTAATGGCTTTTTTAACTAAATTTTTTAAACTTTCCTCGGCACTTATGTGGTTATCTTTAATTAAAATTTCATCACTTAGATTATATCTATGGTTGTGACCACCACCTCTTTTAACTGCATATTTTTCTAATAATCTTAAATTAGGCGTCGTTTTTCTTGTGCAACAAATTTTAGTTTTTTTATTAACTTTTTGAACAAATTGACTTGTTAGCGAAGCTATACCTGAAGCGTGATTTAAAAAATTTAAAGCAGTTCTCTCTGCAATTAAAATTGTTCTAGTTTTGGCTTTTATTTCAGCAATGACTTTATTTTTTTTAACTTTAGATCCATCTTTGACTTTTCCTATAAAGACTGTCTCTTTACCTATAAGTTTGAAAGCAGCTTTGCAGAAATTTAAACCTGCGATAATTCCATTTTGTTTTGCAACGATTTTAGCCGTAGTTTTTTTATTTTTAAAACTAATTAAGTTTGTGGTGATATCTCCTTTAGGCTTTAGATCTTCATCAAGAGCCTTTTTAACAACTGATTTTATAAAAATTTGATTTATCTTTTGCACTGATCTAACGACCAATTTCGGCCATTCTTTGTACAGACTGTCTTGCAGCTTTTGCCATTTTTTCTTCGATGAAAATTTCATTAGTTTCATTTTCTAGACAATTAAGAATTTTTTGTAATGTTATCTTCTTCATATACGGACATAGATTACAGGGTTTAATAAATTCAACATTTGGATTGTCAGCTTGAACATTGTCACTCATTGAACATTCAGTAACCAGCATAACTTTTTGGGGCTGGTTTTTCTTTACATAATCTATCATGCCGCCAGTTGAACCAGCAAAATCACAAGCATCTAAAACATCGCTCGGACACTCTGGGTGACCTATAACTTTGATACCTGGGTTTAAATTTCTAATATCTTGAATTTCTTTCGCCGAAAATTGTTCATGTACAATACATGAACCTTTCCATGAAATTATTTTAACTTTTGTTTGTTTAGCCACGTAGTTAGCTAAGTGCTGGTCTGGTAAAAATATTACTTTGTCAGTTTTTAGTGACTCTACTACTTTTACAGCGTTTGCAGAGGTACAACAAACATCAGTTTCAGCCTTAACATCAGCTGAAGTGTTTACATATGAAACTACAGGAACTCCTGGATATTTTTTCTTTAATAACCTTACATCTTCTCCAGTTAATGAAGCAGCAAGGGAACAACCAGCTTCCATATCAGGGATTAAAACTTTTTTTTCCGGACTCATTAATTTTGCAGTTTCTGCCATGAAGTGAACTCCACATAGAACAATAATATCCGCTGAGGTTTTAGCAGCTTCAACTGCTAGCGCTAATGAATCAGCAGCTATGTCTGAAACACCATGATATATTTCTGGTGTTTGATAATTGTGAGCTAGAATTACAGCATTCTTCTCTTTTTTTAGTTTGTTAATTTTTTCTATTAAAGGAGCATGCACTTTCCACTCTACCTCAGGAACATGCTTAGAGATTTTTTTATAAATCTCAGAAGTGCTTATATTATAGTGCTCTTGTACAGACATACTAATTCTAATCTATCAACTTGAACTAAAATTGTCATTCATTTATTGTCGCATTATATAAGCGGTCGTGCTGAAATTGGTAGACAGGCACGCTTGAGGGGCGTGTGGGTTTCCCGTGAGAGTTCGAGTCTCTCCGACCGCACCAAAATGTTAAGAAAACGTGTTTTTTGATTCATTGTAAAGAGTTGTTAGTGATCAATTAAAGGTATAGAGCCATTAATATCTAAGCTTAATTAAATATAATTAATCTATTATGGAAAATTTTTTATCTCTCAAATTAGAAGAAACTCTTTTTGAGTCTTTAGCTAAAATTAATTTTAAAGCTCCAACACCTATTCAAGCTAAAGCTATTCCTATTGCGTTAGAAGGTAAAGATATTTTAGGAACTGCACAAACTGGAACTGGAAAAACAGGAGCTTTTGGAATTCCTTTGGTGAACTATCTACTTAAAACAAAAAAAGAAACTGCGTTAGTAATGACGCCAACTAGAGAACTCGCAACACAAGTTATGCAAACTATGAATAACTTAATTGGAAGAGGAAACATTAGAACAGCTCTACTGATCGGCGGCGACTCGATGCAAAAACAATTAAAACAAATGCGAAGAAATCCAAGGCTAATAGTTGGCACACCTGGAAGAATTAATGATCATCTTAAGCGCAAAACTTTAAGACTAAATAATACTTCTTTTTTAGTTCTGGATGAGTCAGATAGAATGTTAGATATGGGTTTTACGCCTCAAATTAATCAAGTGCTTCAAACAGTTCCTAAAAAACATCAAACTTTATTATTTTCAGCTACGTTACCAGGCAATATTTTAAGGCTAGCTGAAAAATATTTAAATCAACCTGTTAGAATTTCAGTTGGCTCTACATCAACTCCAATTGAAAAAATTAAACAAGAAGTACTTCGTGTAAATGACGGAGATAAATATAATCAATTAATTAAAGAAATTTACATTAGACAGGGTTCTATTTTGATATTTGTTAAGACCAGACGAAATGCTGAAAAAATGGTTAAAAGATTGAAGTACGATGATCATGATGCTGATGCAATTCACGGAAACCTAAGACAAAACAAAAGAGATCGAGTAATAAAAGCATTTAGAAATAATCACTTTAGAATATTAGTGGGAACAGATGTAGCAAGTCGCGGTTTAGATATACCTGCAATAAAACATGTTATAAATTTTGATTTACCTCAGGTGCCTGAAGATTTTATTCATAGAATTGGAAGAACAGCTAGAGCAGGAGCTGAAGGTTCAGCATTAAGTTTTATTGGTAATGAAGATAAGTCTAAATGGAATGCTATTCAAAGATTAATAGACCCAAATTTTAGAGCAGAACCAGGCAGCAATATAAGGCGAAGAAAAAAAAGAGGAGGACGCTCTTTTGAAAGACGGGGCGGGAGAAGAGGAAGAAATAGATTTGCAGATAAAAAAAGAGATAATCAAGATAGACCTCATGAAAATCGAAATGAAAGAAATGGCAGGTCTTTTACTTTTAGTAAAAAATTTAATGGAAAGAAAAAAGGTTTCAAAAAAAGGTTTTTCAATAAAAAAAAAAGATTTTCTGGTAAAAAAAAATTTTTTAGAGACTAATCTTTCCTAATAAGTTAGAATCTTTTCAATTGCACTAAAACAAAGGACAATTATGGAATTTTTTCATAAGCACAAAAAGATAATATTAATAGTATTAATAGTTTTATTTATAGAACTAAGCGGATATGGAATTTTAGCTTCATTATCCAGACTATTAAGCGCTTTATAATTAATTTGTTGACTGCAAGGGTTGAATCTAATTAAATAACACTATGCCTGGCAAACTAGTTAGCAGGATGTCTGAACGAAAATGTTTTACTTTAAGTGAAACTGATACAATAAAATCTGCTAGTCAAAATTTTGATGAAAAAAAAGTTGGCTGTATGCCAGTTTTAGATAAAAATGAAAATGTTATAGGAATTTTATCTGAGCGAGACTTATCAAGATCTATTTATACTGAAAAATTCAATTTAACTATGCCTATAACTCATCTAATGACAAAAAATCTAGTGACTTGTGATCTTAACACTTCTGTCACTGAGTTAATGGATGAAATGACTGAAAAAAAAATAAGACATATCTTAATTATGGACAGTAATAAACTAATTGGAATAGTTTCAATAGGTGATGTAGTAAATCATTTAATTAATAAAATTAAAGAAGAAAATAAAAATTTAAAAGATTATATCAATAGTTATTAATTAATGACAAGACTTGTCGAATTTTTTTAATCTCCAATAGTTATATGGCCAAGGAGTTAAGAAACCTGCTGTAAGCATAAAAGGTATTACCCACCAAGTTAATCTTGCATCACCTACCAAAAGATAATCAACTAAATTCATTGCAATTTCCATACTTATCATTGAAATGAAACTCATTCCTAAAGCTGTCTTTAAAGCTTCTGAAAATTTAAATTTTTGTTTCATTAAAATAATGGTTTCAAGAATAATGCTTGTAATTAATCCATTAATAATTGCCAAAATCATTATTCCTATTACTGCAAATGGTATTTTTGTTAATTGAAAAAATAAAATAGTTCCAAAATCTCCAATTGAACATCCCAACAAACACCAAAGGGTATTCTTAGCACTTACATTCCAAGTATAATTACATGACCAATTAAAATTTTCATTTGTAGTTTTCATGAGATTATTTCAACATTACTATCATTAATTTTTAGTTTTTTATCTTTAAAGACAGAAAAATCTGGATCAAATAATTTTATAAGAGCAAAAGGATATGGTTTATCAATTAAAATTCTTCCAATAACACTATTATTATATTTGATTTCATCACCGATTTTTAAATCCTTTTCTGTTTTAATAGACATCAATTGTCTTCTAATTTTATTTTTTAGTTTCATCCTGGCAGTATTTTCTTGCCCAACATAACAGCCTTTTTTAAAATCAATTGCATTTAATTTTTCAAAATTTATTTCAAGTCCAAATAATTGTTCTTTCAAATTATTTAAACCCTCAACCGGAATTCCTTTAAGGAAAGCTTTTTCAATATAGGATTGATTTTTTACAATCTTTAAGTTAAGTTTTTTTATTGTTAAATAAAGTTTTTCTAAAGGAGATATTATTCTTGCTCCAAGATCATTATCTCTAGGATCAACAAAAATTGGACTTTCTCTATATTCAAGGGTTGTTTCCTCTTTTCCCAACTCCTTTTGAATTATTTTAAAGTTATCAGTATTCATGACTCCCACAACGTAGTTAGAAGACAAATCTTTTATCTCTACTTTTGATCTAATTTTGTATTTAGATAAATTAACAACAAGTTCTTTTACAGATTTTCCATCACAATCAATCAGATAGCCCTCACTATCTTTGATTACAAAAAAATCAAAGAGATATTTGCCCTGAGGACTCAATAATGCAGCAAAGATTGAATTAATTTTTGATACCTTATTTATATCGTTCGTAATTATATTTTGAAGATATTCTTTAGCATCATCCCCAGTAATAGATATTAATCCTCTATTTTCTAAAATAATAATCTGGTCTTTTTCCATATCAATAGAATATATAGTATAATAATTTTTAAAAATATGTCTGATAATTATAGTCTCATCTTAAAAAATGGCTCTTGTTACATAGATGGCAAGTTAACTAAAGTAGATCTAGGTTTGTCTGGGAAAAAAATTAAAAAGATTGGTAAAATTGAGTTGAATAGCTCTAAAGTTTTTGATGCAACGAACAAAGTTATTTTTCCAGGAATAATTGATACTCAAGTTCATTTTCGAGAACCTGGATCAACAAATGCAGAGGATTTAGAAAGCGGTAGTAGAGCAGCAGTATTGGGTGGAGTAACTTCTTTGTTTGAAATGCCAAATACAAATCCTCCAACATCTAATTTAGTTGAGTTTGAAAAAAAACTTCAATTAGCAAAAGAAAGAATGCATAGTAATTATGCTTTTTATTTTGGGGCAACTCCAGAAAATACAGAACAACTCTCTCAACTTAAAAATTTAAAAGGATGTTGTGGTATTAAGCTTTTTGCAGGATCATCAACAGGGAATTTATTAGTTGATAAGGAAGCAGATATAGAAAAAGTAATTTCAAAAGCCGATAGAATAGTTTCAATTCATTCAGAGGATGAAGAAATTTTGAATATAAGAAAAAAATTTATCAAAAAAGGGGATGTCCACTCACATCCGGAATGGAGAAACAGTGAAACAGCTATGTCTTCAACTCGTAGAGTTGTTAAAATTGCAGAAAGATACAATAAAAAGATTCATGTATTACATGTAACTACTAGAGAAGAAGTAGATTTTTTAGCAATGCACAAAAAAAATGTAACTTTTGAAACCACTCCTCAACACTTAACTATGTATGCTCCAGATTGTTACAACAAATTAGGAACATATGCTCAAATGAATCCTCCTTTAAGAACAAAAGAACACTATGACCGATTATGGACAGCTATAAAAAATAATATTGTGGATGTTTTAGGATCTGATCATGCACCGCACACTAAGGAAAACAAACAAAAAGAATATCCCAACTCTCCATCAGGAATGCCAGGAGTACAGACAATATTTCCAGTTATGTTAGACCATGTAAATAACAACAAACTTACTATACAACAATTAATAAATTTAATGTGTGAAAATCCTTGTAGAATATTTGGAATTAAAGATAAGGGTTTTATCAAAGAAAACTTTGATGCTGATTTGACCATAGTAGATATGAATAAAGAACAAGTCATCAAAGACGAAATGATTGCAAGTAAATGCGGTTGGACTCCATTTAATAATTATAAAGTAAAAGGATTTCCTATTGCGACAATTATAAATGGTGCCATAGTAATGAATAATGGTAAGATAGTTTCCAATCAAGTTGGTAAACCACTTGATTTTAAACTATGAAAAAACTGATACTAATTTTAATTTTTATTCCTAACATTCTTTTTGCTGGATCAATGAAAGCAATAGGCTCCAAAGGAAATAAAGAAAATGTTGATAGAGTGATCAAGGTTGTAATGTATGACAATTATTATAAACCAAACAGCTTCAAGGTTAAAAAAAATGAGACAATTAAATTTGTAGTGACAAATAAAGGTGAATTAGTTCATGAATTCAATATTGCTACTAAGGAAATGCATTTTAAACATCAACCAGAAATGATGATGATGGTAGAACATGAAATACTTTTAGCTGATAAAATTGATAAAAAGAAAATGATGGAGATGTCCAAAAAAAATCCTGCAATGGCGCATTCACATTCCAATAGTGTTTTGCTTTCACCTGGAGAAAAAGCTGAACTGATTTGGAAATTTAGCAACACAGTAGATATAGAAGCTGCTTGCAACGTTCCAGGTCACTACGATGTTGGTATGATCGCAAAAATTGATAATATATAATCTAACTTTTTAAAATATTATTATCTTTTAAGTCTTGTTTTATCTCATCTAAAATTGCCGGATCATCAATAGTAGCTGGTATTTTATATGGCTCATTATCTGCAATTTTTCTTACTGTTCCTCTTAATATTTTTCCTGATCTTGTTTTTGGAAGTCTTTTAACAACAAGCGCAATTTTAAAAGCAGCAACGGGACCAACTTTATCCCTAACCATTTTTACACACTCAGTGATTATTTCTTTTTTGTCTTTAGTAACACCAGCTTTTAAAGCTAGCAAACCTATAGGTAATTGTCCTTTTAATTTGTCTGCTATTCCTAGGACAGCGCATTCAGCAACATCTTTGTGTTCCGCTAGAACTTCTTCAATTGCTCCAGTAGAAAGTCTGTGACCTGCAACATTTATAATATCATCAGTTCGCGACATGATCCAAACATATCCATCTTCGTCTATATGTCCTGCATCGTAAGTTAAATAATAACCAGGGTATGTTGACATATAATTTTCTTTATATCTTTTGTCGGCACCCCAAAGAGTTGGAAAAGTTCCAGGAGGTAGAGGAAGTTTTACAACTATATCTCCCATTTTACCCGGTCCAACTTCTTTGCCTTCAGAATTTAATACTTTTAAATCGTAACCTGGTACTGGCTTGAATGCAGAACCATATTTCACAGGAAAAGATTCTATACCAGTACAATCAGATGTTATTGCCCAACTTGTTTCTGTTTGCCACCAGTGATCAATAACTGGAGAACCTGAAAGTTTTTCAAACCATTTAATTGTATCTGGATCAGCTCTTTCGCCAGCAAGAAAGAGTTTCTCAAATTTACTTAAGTCATATTTTTTAAAAAAATCACCATTAGGATCTTCTTTTTTTATTGCTCTAATGGCAGTAGGGGCTGTAAAAAGAGATTTGACTTTATGTTCTGAAATAACTCTCCAAAAAACTCCTGCATCTGGAGTACCTACTGGTTTTCCTTCAAACAAAACAGTAGTACATCCATAAAATAAAGGCGCATAAACAATATAAGAGTGACCCACAATCCATCCAATATCACTAGCTGACCACCAAACATCGTCTTGCTCAATGTTATAAATATTTTTCATTGTCCATTTTAAAGCAACTATATGTCCCCCAATGTCTCTGACAATTCCTTTGGGTAATCCTGTAGTACCAGAAGTGTAAAGTATGTAAGCATAATCATTAGCATTCATCTTTTCACATTCTGCAGGTTTTACGTCTTTAAGAGACTCATCCCAATCAATATCTATTTTAGAATTTAATTCTGCTTTATCTTTTTCTCTTTGAAAAATTATACATTTACTTGGTTTATGATTTGCAAGTTCGAGTGCTTTATTTACTAAAGGTTTGTAATGTACAGTTCTACCTGGCTCATACCCGCAAGAAGCCGAGATTATTAATTTTGCTTTTGAGTCATCTATTCTGCTGGCAAGTTCATTTGCTGCAAAGCCTCCGAAAACAACAGAATGCACTGCACCTATTCTTCCACAAGCTAGCATTGCAATAACTGCTTCAGGAATCATTGGCATATAAATGATTATTCTATCTCCTTTACTAATACCTTGTTTTTTTAGAGCGCCAGCAAACAAAGCTACTTTGTCTCTTAAATTATTATAGGAAATTTTTTTTTGCACTCCTGTAATTGGGCTGTCGTAAATAATTGCCAATTTTTCCCCTCTACCTTGATCAATATGAATATCTAAAGCGTTGTAACAAGTGTTTGTTACTCCATCTTCAAACCATTTATAAAAAGGAGGGTTGCTAGAATTAAGAATTTTAGTTGGTTTTTTATACCAAAATACATCTTCAGAAATTTTTTTCCAAAAATCTTCTCTATTTGTTATAGAATTTTCGTAGATTTCCTTATATTTTCGACTCAATTCGATCCCTCAGAAATGTTAATTTATTATCTACTATTTCATAAATATCCCCAAAAAAAAACAGAAAATCCAATAAAAACAAGCTTTTTTAACTAAAAAAAGACTTCACTGTAACCTCAATATTTATTATGGTTCCCGCAAGTTATTCGGTAGTAAGCGATCAGCTAACTTGTCCGAGTAGTTTATATATAAACTAAAAGAAAACTAACTAACGAGGGAGGTTTTCATGAGAAAATTAAGTCTATTTGCTTTAGCGGCAGTTGCCTTTTTGGGTATTACTGGTTCAGCTAACGCAGCGACGCCTATGCTAGAGACAGGAGATTTCGTAGGAATATCTTTCTGGCTTGTGTCAATGGGTATGATTGCAACAACTGTATTCTTCTTTGCTGAAAGAAACACAGTAGCTGCATCTTGGAGAACATCAATTTCAGTAGCTGGACTAGTTACTGGTGTTGCGTTCATCCATTACGTTTACATGAGAGAAGTTTGGGTGACTACAGGAGATACGCCAACAGTATACAGATATATTGACTGGTTAATCACTGTGCCACTTCAAATGGTAGAATTCTATCTAATCTTGGCAGCTGTAAGAAAAGTGCCAAGCTCTATATTCTGGAAACTATTAATTGGTTCATTAGTAATGTTAATCGGTGGATACTTAGGTGAAGCTGGCTACATTCAACCATTTGTAGGTTTCGTAATCGGAATGGCTGGATGGATCTACATCTTGTTTGAAATATTCTCAGGTGAAGCAGGAACATTGGCTGCTAAAACTGGAAACAAAGCAATGACAACTGCTTTCAGTGCTATGAGAATAATCGTAACTATTGGTTGGGCTATATATCCATTAGGATATGTGTTCGGTTACCTAACTGGTGGCGTAGATGCAAATGCATTGAACATTATCTATAATTTAGCTGACTTTATTAACAAGATCGCTTTTGGTCTAGTTATTTGGGCAGCAGCAATGCAAAATACAAGATTATCTTCTAGATAATAGATTATAAACTTAAAAAAAGGGCGAGTATGTTTTTGCATACTTGCCCTTTTTCTTTAGATCCTTATATATATCACAATGGCTAAAATTACATACACAGATCACCAAGGAAATTCTAAAACCGTTGATGTAGAAAATGGTCTCTCTGTGATGGAAGGCGCTATTCAAAACGATGTGCCTGGCATAGACGCTGATTGTGGAGGTTCAATGGCGTGCGCTACCTGCCATGTTTATGTCGAAGAAAAATGGTTAGATAAACTTTCCAAAGCTGAGGATGGAGAAATTGATATGATTGATATGGCATTTGAACCAAAAAAAAATAGCAGACTTAGCTGCCAACTTATTGTGACGAATGAGCTAAACGGTCTTAAAGTGACAACTCCAAAAAAACAATCATAATGATAAAAACTGATGTAATAATTATTGGAGCTGGACCTGTAGGATTATTTGCAATCCACCAACTTGGTATTAAAGGACTAAAAGCAGTTGTAATTGATAATCTAGATAAACCAGGAGGACAGTGTATAGAGCTTTATCCAGATAAACCTATATACGATATCCCAGCTGTTCCTGAATGCACTGGAAAAGAACTTACGGATAGATTACTTGAACAAACA
The DNA here is from genome assembly GCA_003282965.1 of Pelagibacteraceae bacterium AG-325-E13. Classification (GTDB taxonomy): domain Bacteria; phylum Pseudomonadota; class Alphaproteobacteria; order Pelagibacterales; family Pelagibacteraceae; genus Pelagilacustribacter. The sequence continues at coordinate 61,024 of QBYF01000001.1, forward strand.
AAACCTTTTAAAACAAAATTTTATTTAAATGAAAGAGTTGAAGAAGTAAAATCAATTGAAGATAATTGGAGCATTAAAACAAGTAATAACAATGAGTTTATTGCGCCAAATATAATTATCGCTGGTGGCGTTGGTTCGTTTGAACCTAGAAAACTGTCTTTAAAAGATGCGGATAAATTTGAAGGAACATCAATATTTTATTCAGTGAAAAATAAAGATGATTTTAAAAACAAAAATATTTCTATATTTGGAGGAGGAGACTCAGCGCTTGATTGGGCGTTAGAATTATCAAAGTCATCTAAAATAACACTAATTCATAGAAGAAAAGATTTTAGAGGAGCGCAACATACTTTAGAAGAAATTAAAAAATCAGAGAAACAAGGCAAGATTATAATTAAAACTCCATTTCAATTAAACAATGTTGAAGGAAATGAGAAAATTCAATCTATTACAATTAAAGATGAGAACGGTAAATCAGAAAAAATCAAAACAGATGTAATATTAAGTTTTTTTGGCCTAGTGATGAAACTTGGCCCAATAGCTGAATGGGGTTTAAATATGGATAAAAAAAATATTTCCGTAAATCCGAATAATTTTGAAACAAATAAAAAAGGAATATTCGCTGTTGGCGATATATGCACTTACCCCGGTAAACTTAAATTGATATTATCAGGTTTTCACGAAGTAGCTCTTGCTTCTGTAGAATGTTTTAAAAGAGCAAGACCAAATGAAAAATTCAAGTTCGAATTCACCACTTCTTCTAAAACGATAAAAGATAGACTTGGAAAAAAATGATTGAACTTTTAACCGCTAATACGCCAAACGGTAAAAAGATATCTATCATGTTAGAAGAAATAAAGTTTGAGTATAAAGTAACAAAAATAAACATCTATAAAGATGAACAATTTAAACCAGAGTTTATAAAGATTAGTCCTTTTAAAAAAATTCCAGTAATAATCGATCATGAAAACAATAAAAGTCTTTTTGAGTCAGGAGCAATTTTAATTTATTTAGGAGAAAGAAGTGAAAAATTTTATAATAAAGAAGAAAGAACAACTATAAACCAATGGCTGATGGGACAGATGGCTTATGTAGGTCCATTGTTAGGGCAACACCATCAGTTTCATCATTATAATCCTGGTAAAAGCAAATTTGGTGAGCAAAGATATTTTAAGATTGCTAAGCAAATTTATAAGGATTTGGATGAAAGACTGTCAGAAGCAAAATTTTTAGCAGGTGAAAATTACACAATAGCTGATATTGCAACTTTTCCTTGGATAGCTAGACATGAATGGCATGATATTGGATTAAAAAAATTTATTAATCTTAAACGTTGGTATGAAGAAATTGCGAAAAGAGATGCTGTTCAAAAGGGGTATGATTTACTAAAAAACGGTGAATTAATCCCAAATCCCTAATCTTCTATAAAAATTTTTTCATCTCTTTCATGTTTTTCTTGAGCTTCTATTGAAAGAGTTGCAACAGGTCTTGCCATTAATCTTTTTAAACCAATTGGTTCCCCTGTTTCTTCACAATAACCATAAGTTCCATCTTTTAATCTTTGTAGAGCAGAATTGATTTTATAAATAAGTTTTCTACTTCTATTAAGAGATTTCATCTCAACTGATTTATCCGTATAAGATGACGCTTGATCTACAATATCAGCTGAGGAGATATTATCATCGGACGAATTCAACAAATTACCTAAATTATTTCCTTGAATTATTTCTTTTTTCCATCTGATTAATTCCTCATTAAAAAATTTTTTATGTTTAGCACACATGTACTTTTCTTTAGAATTAGGAATATATTTTTTTTTAGTAGTTTTTTTCTTAAGCATTTTTTGAGTTTTGGGGAGTATATGTTTGAATTTATTCGTGTCAATAGCTTATAAATTGTATTAATTTGACATAATGATTAATAAAAAAAATACATCTAATACTTTAACAATATTCTTGTTATTTCATTTAATAATTTGGACTTTAGTGCCGACTTTATCAAATGTGAATTTACCTTTAGATACAATAGAAGCTTTAGCTTGGGGTAGTAATTTAGACTGGGGTTTTAACAAACATCCCCCACTTAGTGCTTTTGCAGTAGAAATTTTTTACCAGATTTTCGGAAATCAAGATTGGGCTTATTATCTTTTAAGTCAAATTTTTGTAATAACTGCTTTTATCGTTGTTTATAAATTTTCGATAGAAATTTTTAATAATAAAAATTTAGCTATTTTATCAGTGCTTTTACTTGAGGGTATTTACTTTTATAACTTTACAACCCCAGAATTTAACGTAAATGTTGCACAGTTACCTTTTTGGGCTTTAACTGCTTATTATACTTGGAGATGTATTAAGTATGATAAAGGAACCGACTACGTATTTTTAGGTCTTTTTGCTGGTTTAGGAATTTTATCAAAATACCTTTTTATTTATTTAATTATAGGAATAACACTTTTGTTTTTTTATTTTTTAAAGAGAGGAGCTAGATTTTCTCATTTTTTTATTGCGGGGCTAATAACCTTATTAATCATATTACCTCATTTACTCTGGTTAACTGAAAATAACTTTATTACTATCACTTATGGTCTTTTAAGGACTGGTGGAGTTGGAAGTTTTTTAGACCACTTAATTTACCCTTTAATTTTCTTGGTAAAACAAATTGGTCTTCTAATTCCTTTTCTTCTAATGTTTTATTTTCTCATAAAAAAAGTAAAGCCTAAAATTAATTTAAAAGACAAAAAATTGGTATTTTTACTTTTAATTACTATAGCGCCAATATTTTTTATGTTACTTACCTCAATGATAATGGGAGCTAAAATAAGAACAATGTGGATGACACCTTTTTACTTATTTTTTGGAGTTTTATTGATTTATATTTTTCAAAATAATATTTTAACAAAAAACTTGAATAAATTTTATTTTATTTTTTTATTTTTTTTTCTTATTTCTCCAATATCATATCTAGGAATTTCATTAACAAAAGATATAAAAAGAACAGATTATCCTGGAAAAGAAATAGCACGTTTAGTTCAAAATAAATGGAATAATAATTTTATTAATGAAATTAAAATTGTAGTTGGCGATGAATGGTCTGCTGGAAACCTGTCTTATCATTTAAAGTCTAGACCCAAATGGATGGATAGTCTAAAAAATAAAGCTTCTTCAATTGAGCCGGATGAAGGGGTAATTTACACTGGAAATCCCGAAATATTAAAAAAGGTTTGTCCTGGAGTTTTTGGAGAAATTAAACCAGTAGGATACTGTATGATAGGTCAAAAATGAAAAAAATTATTATTTTAATTCCAATATATAACGACTGGGAATCATTAATAAAATTGTTAGATGAAATCAATAAAGTAATTGAAAATAAAAATGATTATGAATTCAGATGTATTGTAGTAAACGATTCATCTTCAGTTAAGCAGCCAAAATTATTAAAACCTTTAAATATAAAATCATTAAAGATAATAAACATGAAAGAAAATAGAGGACATGCTAGATGCAATGCTTTTGGTTTAAAATATACAAATAAAAATGAAAATTTTGATTATTTAATTTTAATGGATGGTGATGGTGAAGACAGACCTGAAGAAATTATGAGTTTATTAAACAAGATTAATGAAAACCCTTCTATTTCAGTAGTTGCTAAAAGAGCAAAGAGATCTGAAGGGGCTCTATTCAAATTTTTATATGTAGTACACAAGATAATAACTTTTATTTTTACCGGAAAGAAAATTAATTTTGGCTACTTTAGTTGTTTAACTAAAAATGATGTAAATACTTTAGTAAATCAAGCTAGTTTATGGAATAACTATTCGGGGTCTGTAAAGAAATATCTAGATAGGTATAATGAAATTCAGTCTATTCGAGGTTTTAGATATTTTGGACCTTCAAAAATGACTTTATTAAGCCTTGTAATTCATTCTTTTTCAATTATTTCTATTTTTAAATATTCTGTTTTTTTAAGGTCAACCTTCATGATTATAATTTTATCTTTTCTAACTAAAATTTTAGGTTCAATTACGATTATATTTCAAATTTTAATAGTATTATTTAATTTGATAATTTTCATTGTTTCTATGAGGGAAAATAAGGAAGACTTTTTAAGCAGCGATCAAAATGTAGAGGATGAAATAAATGTTTTACACTGAAGAGTTGTATAAAGAGTCTTAAACAGAGTCAAAAAGGAATCAAAAGGTGAACATGCATTTTCGATTTTGCTTAATTGTTTACAATCTTGCACAGAGCAATTGAAGTATTTATTAATAATTAAAAGGAGAAAATATGAAAAAATTAAGTTGTCATTGTGGGGAAGTAGAAGCAGAAATAAACCTTCCCGGTTCTTTAGGAAAAATACTGAGATGTAACTGCTCAATCTGTAAAAGAAAAGGAGCAATAATGTCTATGGTGAAAAATGAAGAATTTAAAATTACAAAAGGTGAAAAAATATTAAAAATGTATCAATTTCACTCTAAAGTAGCGAAACATTTTTTTTGTTCAATTTGTGGAATTTATACGCATCATAACCCAAGATCAAATCCAGCTATGACTGGCTTTAATTTGGGATGTGTAGATGATATTGATACATTTAAATTAGATAACATCAATATTATTGATGGACAAAATCATCCTTTAGACAAAAAATAAAAAAATGAATTTTAAAAGTTCAAACTATTCAAATATTAAAAAGGCATATTTGAAATTTTTAAAAAAAAGAGAAGTAGCTGGAAAACCTATAGTAGATAAAATAGGTAAATTGAAAAGGTTCTATTTGCCGCTTTCTAAATGGATTTACATTGCTTATAAAAAAGATGATAAAACAAAGATTATTGGTTTATCTGGTGGACAAGGATCTGGGAAAAGCACAATTACAGGAATACTGAAATTTATTTTAAAAAAAGAATATGGTCTAGATTTATGTGTATTTTCTATAGATGATTTTTATAAAACTAAGACTGAAAGAAAAAAAATGTCAGAAAAAATTCATCCTTTGTTTCTTACTAGAGGAGTACCAGGGACACATGATGTTGAATTAATTAATAAAACTTTTCAAAATCTTAAAAAAAAAGTTTTTAAGCCTATTTTAATTCCAAAATTTGATAAATCTGCAGACGATAGGTACAAAAAATCTCAATGGACAAAAGTCAGAAAACCCCCACATGTAATTATTTTTGAAGGCTGGTGTGTAGGGGCGAGACATCAAAAAATTAGCAATCTTAAAAAATCTTTAAATTCTCTAGAAAATAAGTTTGACCCAGATTTAAAATGGAGGAAGAGAGTAAATAATCATTTAAGAGGACATTATAAAAAACTTTTTAATAGGATCGATAAATTGGTTTATTTAAAAGCACCAAGTTTTAATCATATTTTTCAATGGCGATTACTTCAGGAACAAAAATTAAAATTGACATCAAAAAATAAAGAGACTATGTCAAAATCTAAGGTTAGAGAATTTATAATGTATTATGAAAGAATAACTAAACAAATGATGAAAGATTTTTCAAAAATATCGGATTTAACTATTTTTTTAGACAAAAAACATAGATCAAAAAAAATGAAATTTTTTAATTAAATGAAAAGATTTATAATAGTATTCTATTTTTTCTTTAATTCTGTTTACGCAGAAAACCATCTCCAATTTTTTGTAGACGCGGCTTTAAAAAATAATCTAAAATTAAATGCTGAAAGAAAAAATAATAAATCAATTAAACAAAATGTTAATATTTCAAGAAGCGAATTTTTACCAACCATTTCATTATCTGGTGACCAAACTAGCTCACAATCTACTAACAAAACAAATCAAAGTGGATCAAATTTATCTGACTCAAATCTTGATACTGAAACAAAAACTGTATCTATTGATCAGAAAATATTTCAAGGATTTAAGGGATATAATTCGTTAAAAAAATCTGAATTAGAAGTACAAAAAGCTAATTTTACACTTAAAAAAACAGAGCAACAAACAATTTTAGACGCTATATCTGCTTACTTTGATTTAATATTTAAAACCAAGAATGAAGAATTTAATATATCCAATGTAAATTTATTTGAAAGACAAGTAGAGTCAGACAGCGCTAGACTACAAAAAGGTGAAATTACTTTAACAGATTTAGCGCAATCCGAATCTTCTTTGGCTGGAGCTAATGCAAATTTAATAAAAGCTAAAACAGAGCTATTAACATCAAAAACTAACTTTGAGAGAGTTATTAGAGAAAAAGCTCCCATCATTATTAACTCTAGTGAGAGAATAGAAATTAAGCTTCCTAACACTTTGCAGGAAGCTATTAAAGTTGCAAAATTGAATAATTCAGATTTATTAATTGCTAAATTAAACTATCAGATAGCTGAAAAAGATTTAAACATAGAGAAAGCAAAATTATCTCCCTCTGCTTCAATAAATTATTCAAAATCAGAAAATAAAGATTATAGCTCTACAATTGATGAAATTGATCAAGAAACTGTCAAAGCAACTATAAGTTGGCCAATAATCAAAGGAGGGGAAAATATTTCTTCAATTAAAAGATCTTCCTTAAAAAAACAAAGATCACTATTGTTATCTGATGATGCAGAAAATAGAGCAGTGACTGAGACTACTAATATATGGTCTAAGTACCAATCTTCAAAGAGTGTATTAGTAGCAACTGAAGCTCAATTAAAAGCTGCTGAAATAGCAAATGAAGGAATTACTCTAGAATATGATTCTGGAAACACCAGGACTACTCTCGAGCTAATCCAGTCTAGAAGTTTACTTTTAGATTCCAGAATTTCATTTGCTAAAGCAAAGAGAGATTTCATGATTTCTAAATTTGAACTAGCATTTCAATTGGGAACTTTATCTTCAAACTCTATTAAGTATCAATAAAGCCTAATTTTTAAAGCTTTTTAATACTTCTTGCAAAAAAGAACAAAATGTGTACATTTATTATAACGATTCGTAAAAACAAAAAGGATAAAAATGACTAAAAATAATTTAAAAGTTGTGAAAACAGACAACAAAAAAGAGCAAGAATTAAAGGAAAAAAAGAAGTCTCTAGAAGCCGCTATAAGCCAAATAGACCAAAATTTTGGAAAAGGCTCGGTAATGAGACTTGGCCAACAACAAGCATTAGATGTTGAAGCTATTTCTACAGGATCATTAAGTTTAGATTTAGCCCTAGGGATAGGCGGATTACCAAAAGGAAGAATTATTGAAATATATGGACCAGAGTCTTCAGGTAAAACAACTTTAGCACTACAAGTAGTTGCTGAAGCTCAAAAAGCAGGTGGAATATGTGCTTTTGTAGACGCGGAACATGCAATGGATCCAGTTTATGCAAAAAAACTTGGAGTAAAAACAGAAGAACTTTTGATTTCACAGCCTGATACAGGAGAGCAGGCTTTAGAAATAACTGACACATTAATTAAGTCTGGTTCCGTTTCAGTGCTGGTCGTTGACTCAGTTGCAGCATTGACACCAAAAGCTGAATTAGAGGGAGAAATGGGAGATCACCATGTTGGTCTTCAATCTAGACTTATGAGCCAAGCTTTAAGAAAATTAACTGGTTCAGTTTCTAAATCAAATACAATGGTTATCTTTATAAATCAAATTAGAATGAAAATTGGTGTTATGTTTGGAAATCCGGAAACAACGTCAGGCGGTAATGCTTTAAAATTTTATTCGTCAGTGAGAATGGATATAAGAAGAATAGGAGCCATTAAAGATAAAGATCAAATAATTGGAAATTCAACTAGGGTAAAAGTTATTAAAAATAAAGTAGCTCCACCTTTTAAAGTTGTAGAGTTTGATTTAATGTATGGAAAAGGTATTAGCAAAGTCGGAGAGCTTGTTGATCTTGGTGCAAAAGCAGGAGTGGTTGAAAAATCAGGTGCTTGGTACGCTTATAAAGGTGAAAAAATCGGGCAAGGTAGAGAAAACGCTAAAATTTACCTAGAAAAAAATCCAAATATTGCAGCTGAAATTGAAAAAGTTATTCGAGATCAAGCAGCAGCAATTTCAAAAGAGTTAGAAGGAAATCCTTCATCAAACGAAAAAATTAGCGAAGAAAAAGAAGACAAATAGTTTACTTGCCATCTTAAAATTGTAACGGGAGAAATGCTTCTCCCGTTTCCCATGAAACAACAACTAATAATTGATTTATTCTACATATAGTATCTAATACTTCTAGTTGTAAAATAATTAGTATACAAAGTTCGCTAAATTTAGTTCAATTAAAATTCAACATGGAGGGTAAATGAGTACACAACAAGCGAAAAGCTCGAAAGTGTCTTCAGCTCTAGATACCTCTCATTTAAAAGTAAAATTTCCATTTAAAGCTAAATACGGCAATTATATAAATGGTAAATTTGTAGAACCAAAATCAGGCAAATATTTTGATAACGTTAGCCCGATAAATAATGAGAAGATCTGTTCAGTTGCACGATCGAATGAAAAAGACGTAGATGCTGCATTAGACGCAGCTCACGCAGCTTTCCTAGAATGGGGAAAGACAGACATCACTACTAGATCAAATATTTTGAACAAAATAGCTGATGTTATTGAAAAAAATCTAAACTTATTAGCAACCGCTGAATGTTTAGACAATGGAAAGCCAATAAGAGAGTGTATGGCAGCAGACTTACCATTAGTAATTGATCATTGGAGATATTTTGCTGGAGTAATAAGAGCAGAAGAAGGATCAATTGCTGAAATAAGTAATAATCAATACTCTTACAATTTTCATGAACCTTTAGGAGTTGTAGGTCAGATTATTCCTTGGAACTTTCCATTATTAATGGCAACATGGAAATTAGCCCCAGCTCTTGCAGCAGGAAACTGTGTTGTATTGAAACCAGCTGAACAAACACCAGCATCTATTAATGTTTTAATGGAACTTATTGGAGATTTATTACCTCCAGGTGTAGTTAACATTGTTAGTGGTTTTGGATTGGAAGCGGGTAAACCTTTAGCATCTTCTAAAAGAGTAGCGAAAGTAGCATTTACCGGTGAAACAACTACTGGAAGATTGATTATGCAGTACGCTGCACAAAACATAATTCCAATTACTTTGGAGTTAGGTGGAAAATCTCCAAACATTTTCTTTGAAGACGTCATGGAAAAAGATGATGACTTCTTTGATAAATGTATTGAAGGTTTTGTTATGTTCAATCTAAACCAAGGTGAAGTTTGTACTTGTCCAAGTAGAGCTTTAATTCAAGAGTCAATCTATGATAAATTCATGGAGAGAGCTATCGCAAGAACTAAAGCTGTAAAACAAGACAATCCTTTAAAAATGGAAACAATGATTGGAGCACAAGTGTCATTAGAGCAGATGGAAAAAATTAAATCTTATCTTGACCTTGGTAAAAAGGAGGGAGCTAAAGTTCTAGCTGGAGGAAGTGTAGCTAAACTTAATAGTGGATTGGAGAAAGGAAACTATATCCAACCAACTATTTTTGAAGCTAAAAACAACATGCGTATCTCTCAAGAAGAGATCTTTGGACCAGTTGTATCAGTGATTAAATTTAAAGATGAAGCAGAGGCATTAAAAATTGCTAATGATACTCTTTATGGTTTAGGAGCTGCAGTATGGACTAGAGATGGCAATACAGCTCACAGAATGGGTAGAGGAATACAAGCAGGAATAGTGTGGACAAACTGTTATCATGCTTATCCAGCTCACTCGCCATTTGGTGGTTATAAACAGTCTGGAGTGGGTAGAGAAACTCATAAAATGATGCTTAACCATTATAGACAAAATAAGAATTTACATGTTTCTTACGCTGAGAAGAAATTGGGATTCTTTTAACCAATAATATATACTGGCCCATGATTCTAAATCATGGGCCGTACATTAAAAATGAAAGTATCTGCAACACAATCAGCTTTAAATCTTCTATCTAAACTTCAAGAAAAATATGGTGAGAAGCTAATGTTTCATCAATCTGGAGGATGTTGTGATGGCAGCGCTCCTATGTGCTTCCCAGAAGGTGAATTTCCTTTAGGTGATAATGATATCAAACTGGGTGAAATAGGAGGTGTTCCCTTTTATATGAATGGTGATCAATATGAAAAGTGGAAGCATACCGACCTTACTATAGATGCTGTAAAGGGAATAGGTGGGATGTTTTCATTAGACAATGGAACTGGAGAAAGATTTTTAACAAAATCAGAAATTTGCTTAGTAGTTGATAACGAAGAGCAAAAAACTGGCTAATCTCTTTATAGACAACCCTATAAATATCTGTATTTAATATTATATGAGCCAATTTTTGTTGACTGATATAAGAGGTAAATTTCTCAACTATTTCAAAAAAAATAGTCATGAAATAGTAGATTCCAGTAACTTGGTTCCAAATAACGATCCAACACTAATGTTTACCAACTCTGGAATGGTTCAGTTCAAAAATGTTTTTACAGGTTTAGAAAAAAGACCATACAAAAGAGCCACTACATCTCAAAAATGTGTAAGAGCAGGTGGAAAACACAATGACTTGGAAAACGTTGGTTATACTCCCCGCCATCATACATTTTTTGAAATGCTAGGAAATTTTTCGTTTGGTGACTATTTTAAAGAGCAAGCAATACATCATGCTTGGAAATTACTTACTAAAGATTTTCAATTACCTAAAGAAAAACTTTTAGTTACGATATTTCATGAAGATGAGGAGTCTTTTAATTTATGGAAAAAAATCGCTGGTCTAAAAGAGGATAAAATAATTAAGATATCAACAGCAGACAATTTTTGGTCAATGGGCGAGACCGGACCTTGCGGACCATGTTCAGAAATATTTTACGATCATGGAGATAAACTCAAAGGAGGTCTACCAGGCAGCACAGATCAAGATGGAGATAGATACATAGAAATATGGAATCTTGTCTTCATGCAGTTTGAACAAATTTCAAAAGATAAAAGAATTAATCTACCTAAACCATCTGTAGACACAGGAATGGGTCTTGAAAGAATGACAGCAGTTCTTCAAGGAACACATGATAACTATAAAATTGATCATTTTAAAAAAATAATATCTGCCTCGTCAGACATTATCAAATCTTCAATCACTGATAAAACTATTGCTAGTCATAGAGTGATATCTGATCATTTAAGAGCTAGCAGTTTTTTGATAGCTGAGGGAATTTTACCTTCTAATGAGGGTCGCGGATATGTTTTAAGAAGAATAATGAGAAGAGGAATGAGACATGCGCATTCGTTAGGAAGCAAGTCACCAATTTTTTTTAAACTTTTTGATGTTTTACTAAATGAAATGAAAAAAAGTTATCCAGAATTAGAAACAAGCAAAGATCTCATAGTAGAAACTTTAAAAAATGAGGAAGAGAAATTTTCTTCTCTTCTTGAAAGAGGTATGAAAATTTTAGATGATAATTTAGATAAAGTACAAAATAATACACTACCAGGCTCAATTGCTTTTAAATTGTACGATACCTATGGTTTTCCCGTAGACTTAACTGCTGATATTTTAAGAACAAAAAATATTAAAGTTGACAATTCAGCCTTTGAGCAAGAAATGGAAAAAAGCAAAACTTTAGCAAGAGCTAATTGGAAAGGTTCTGGAGATAAGTTAGTAGAGGAAAAATGGTTTAAAATTAGAGAAGAACTAAAACCAACAGAATTTTTAGGTTATGAGTTTGTTAAAGCTGAAGGAGTTGTTTTAAAAATTTCTAAAGATAATAAATTTGTTGATAGCGCTGAATCAGGAAGTAATGTTGAAATTATCACAAATCAAACACCTTTTTATGGAGAGTCCGGAGGTCAGGTTGGAGATCAGGGAATAATTTTTAATTCAGATTGTAAAATTAATATTACTGATACACAAAAAAAAATGGGAGATCTTTTTGTTCATACTGGAAAAATTGAGTCTGGTGCAATAAAAATCGGCCAAAGCGTTAATCTTGAGATAAATGTTGAAGATAGAAATAATTCTAAGGCTAATCATTCAGCAACACATTTGCTACATGAGTCTTTAAGAAGGATTTTAGGTAAACATGTTACTCAAAAGGGGTCATTGGTTTCTCCAGAAAGATTAAGATTTGATTTTAGCCACAACAAACCAATTGAAAAAGAAGAAATGATTAAAATTAATAAAGTTGTAAATGAAATAGTCGACAGTTCAACTGAGGTACAAACAAGAATAATGACACCTAAAGAAGCAGTTAAAATGGGCGCTTTAGCCCTTTTTGGAGAAAAGTACGGTGAAGAAGTGCGAGTAGTATTTATGGGCAAAGATTCTAATGGTTTTTTTTCAACGGAGCTTTGTGGGGGTACACATGTAAAAAATACAAAAGAAGTTGGAAAGTTTAAAGTTATTAGTCAGTCATCAATCGCATCTGGCGTAAGAAGAGTTGAAGCTTTAAGAGATAAACAACTTCAAGAGCATGAAAAATTCCAAAAACAAGATAAATCAACAAAAGAAAAAACAAACAAAGATCAATTAGAAAAGATTAAAAAAGAACTACTAGGTTACAAAATTAAACCTGATCTAAATGAAAACAAAGACTTAGTAGAAAATTTAAAGGTTTTAACTAAACAACTAGAAAAAATAAAAATTAAAAACATTATTAATGATAAGAATAAAAACAAAATTAAAGACAAAAAGATCGGTAATTTTATTTTAAGACAACAAATCCTTAACGATTTTCCACCTAAAGAATTAAGGAGTGTTATAGACCAAGGAAAAAAAGACATTAAAAATGGTATAATTATCAGCATATCTACTTTTGAAGAAAAAGTTGGAGTTGCAATTGGAGTTACAAATGATCTTGTTTCAAAATACGACGCGGTTAGTCTTGTAAAAATTGCATCAGAAATTCTTGATGGAAAAGGAGGGGGTGGAAGAAAAGATTTTGCTCAAGCTGGTGGAACAAATAAAAATAAAATAGATGATGCTTTTAAAGCAATAACTAATAAAATTAATTAAGTTTCTTTTTTAGGTTAGAGTTTATTGCTTCTAAAAATTGATTGGTTGTTAGGAATTTTTGATCTTTGCTGATTAGTATTGCTAAATCTTTAGTCATAGAACCGCTTTCAACAGTTTCAATACAAACTTTTTCAAGTGTTTCTGCAAATTTAATTAGCTCTTGATTTCCATCAAGATTTCCTCTGTGAGATAAACCTCTAGTCCATGCGAATATAGAAGCTATAGGATTTGTAGATGTTTCTTTACCTGCTTGGTGTTGTCTATAATGTCTGGTTACGGTCCCGTGAGCCGCTTCTGCTTCTGCTATTTTTCCATCTGGAGTTCTTAATACACTGGTCATTAGTCCTAGAGAACCATATCCTTGAGCAACTGTATCTGATTGAACGTCCCCGTCATAGTTTTTGCATGCCCAAATATATTTTCCACTCCATTTCATTGCACAAGCAACCATATCATCAATTAATCTATGTTCATAAGTTATTCCTGACTCCTCAAACTTATTTTTAAACTCTTTTTGAAATATTTCTTCAAATATATCTTTAAATCTACCGTCATAAGCTTTTAAAATTGTATTTTTTGATGAAAAGTAAACTGGCCATTTTCTTTCAAGACCATAATTCATACATGCCCTTGCGAAATCTTTTATAGAATTATCCAAATTGTACATTGAAAGTGCAATACCAGGTCCATCAAAATTGAAAACTTCGTGTTCAATTTTATCTTTTCCATCTGCAGACTCCCATTTAACAGTCATTTTTCCCTTACCAGGAACTTTGAAATCTGTGGCTTTGTACTGGTCTCCAAAAGCATGCCTTCCTACAATTACGCTTTCCGTCCAGTGAGGTACTAACCTAGGAACATTTTTACAAATTATAGGCTCCCTAAAGATCGTTCCACCAACTATGTTTCTAATTGTACCATTAGGCGACCTCCACATCTTTTTAAGGCCAAACTCTTCAACACGCGCTTCATCAGGAGTAATGGTTGCACATTTTACGCCAGCCCCATATTTTTGAATAGCTTTTGCACAGTCAATTGTAATTTGATCGTTAGTTTTATCTCGACTTTCCATCCCTAAATCATAGTATTTTAAGTCTATATCTAAGTAAGGTTTGATGAGCTTATCCTTAATAAATGACCAAATTATTCTTGTCATTTCGTCACCATCTAGCTCAACTACCGGGTTTTTAACTTTAATTTTAGCCATAAAATAAAATTTAGATTGATTAAGCAGGATTTTTATACATATTAAGAAAAAATTAGCAAACTTAAAATTATGTTTAATACCATTTTTCCAAATATTCACAAAGAAGGCTATAAATTTTTAGCCATTGCTATTGTTGCTACATTCATAATTTTGCTTTTTTCTAAGTTTCTTGGAGCAATTTTCATTTTAATAACAGTTTGGATTTATTATTTTTTTAGAGATCCAGAACGATATTCAATTAATGATGATGCTTTCTTAGTAAGTCCAGCAGACGGCCTTATAACAAATATTTCAGATCAGACAGGCCCAGTTGAGTTACAGTTGGAAAACAAGACTTATACAAAAGTAAGCATTTTTATGAATGTGTTTAACTGTCATGTTAACAGAACTCCATTATCTGGAACAGTTGAAGAAATTAATTATAAGCCTGGTAAATTTTTAAATGCTTCTTTAGATAAAGCCAGCGAAGAAAACGAGAGAAATTATTATAAAATCAAAAGCAGCAAATCAGGAGAAGAGATAATTATCGTTCAGATTGCCGGACTAATAGCAAGAAGAATTGTTTGTGAAGTTGAACAGGGACAAACCCTGAAACAAGGCCAAAGAATTGGAATGATACGATTTGGAAGTAGAGTAGATGTTTACTTTCATAATAAAAAAATTTTAGCCAAGATAGGGCAAAACGTAACAGCAGGGGAAAGCTTAATAGCTTCTGAGTAATGGAAGACAATAAAAAGTTTAAACTAGTTACATCTAAAAAAACAAGATACTTACTTCCAAATATATTAACACTAGCAGGGGTTTGTCTAGGAATTAGCTCTATAAAGTTTTCAATTGATGGAAATTATAGTTTAGCGGTAATTTTTATATTATTAGCAGCGGTTCTTGACGCGCTAGATGGAAGAGTTGCTCGCCTTATAAAAGGAACTTCAGAATTTGGTAAAGAATTAGACTCTCTGACTGATTTTGTAAGTTTTGGTATTGCGCCAGTTTTTATTTTATATTTTTGGGAATTAAATAAATACGGTAAGCTAGGTTGGACCATTACTTTAATATACTCAGTATGTTGCGTATTAAGATTAGCAAGATTCAACCTAACTAAATTTGACAAACAACATCTTTGGAAAAATAATTATTTTGAAGGTGTACCGTCTCCTGCAGGAGGAATACTAATTTTGATGCCTCTAATTTTTGAACTTTCAAGTTTAAATTTTAATTTTGATATTAAGCAAATAAGCCCTTACTTTACAGTTATAATAGCTATTTTATTGGTAAGCAAAGTTCCAACTTTATCTTTAAAAAAGATATCAGTTTCTCCAAAGACTACAGCTTTTATATTATTAGGCATTGGAACAATTATAATTTCTTTATTATTTTATACTTTTGAGGCACTTTTATTTTTTTGTGTAATTTATTTAGTTTCTATTCCTTTCAGTTTTTTCACATATAGGTATAAAAGTAAGAAAGAAACTTTACAAACATCTGATGATGAGCATGAAGATGTTTTATAATGAAAAAATCAAAAAAAAGAAAAAAAAGTAACTCTTGGAAAATAAAACAACATAGAGATCAATTTTTTAAAAAGTCAAAAACTTTAGGCTATCGTTCACGTTCAGCTTTTAAATTAATTGAATTAAATAAAAAATATAAGTTTATCAAAAGTGATAATAAATTACTGGATATTGGAGCTTGCCCAGGAGGCTGGTCTCAAGTTTCAAGTAAGATTATTTCATCAGGAAAGATATTATCTATAGATATAAAAAAGATGGACGAATTAAAAAATGTTTCGTTTTTACAATGCGACTTTCTTCAAGAAAGCACAAAAGAAAAGATTTTAAATTTTTTTGGGGAAGAACTCGATGTTGTGCTTTCAGATATGGCTGCAGACACAACCGGGAATAAGTCCTTAGATTGTATTAGAACGAATAAATTATGCTCGGATGTTATTGAATTTTCGTCAAAAATTCTTAAACCAAATGGTATTTTAGTATCAAAATTATTTATGGGAGATGATTTTCTTGAAGTAAAGGAATTAGCAAAATCTAAGTTTAAAAAAGTAGATTTTTTTAAACCAGAAGCTAGCAGAAGTGAGTCTAAAGAGACTTATATACACTGTGCGATATTAAAGACTTTATAATTTTTAGAAATTGTATATAAGTTTATATGGAAGCAATTAAAGAAGCATTAACTTTTGATGATGTTTTATTGCTGCCACGTTATTCTAAAATTTTACCATCGGATACTGATATTTCACTTGATCTAAGTAAAAAGATTAAATTAAGATCCCCTTTTTTATCTTCAGCGATGGACACAGTAACAGAGTCCAAAATGGCTATAGCAATAGCTCAAGAGGGCGGGATAGGAATTATACATAGAAATTTAAGTATCAAAAAACAAAGTCAGGAAGTGATTAAAGTTAAAAAGAAAAGATTATTAGTTGGGGCTGCGATAGGCACAAGTTTAGAAGATCTAAATAGAGCAAAGTCTTTAATTGATAATGGTGTCGATCTAGTTGTAATAGATACTGCTCATGGGCATAGTAAAAAAGTTTTAAATATTTTATCTAAATTAAAAAGTATTTATAAAAAAATATTAATCTGTGTAGGAAATATAGCTACAGGAGAGGCAGCAAAAAAATTATATAACTCCGGGGCAGACATTATTAAGGTTGGTATAGGACCAGGATCAATATGTACAACTAGAATGGTTGCGGGCATAGGAGTGCCTCAAATTACAGCTATACAAGAAGTTAGCTCAGCTTTAAAAGGAAAAAATATAAAAATAATCTCTGATGGAGGTATCAAATTTTCAGGCGATATTGCAAAAGCAATAGCTGCTGGAGCTGATGCTATAATGATGGGGTCAATTTTTGCAGGGACGGAAGAAAGTCCGGGGAAAAAATTTAAAATAAAAAATAAATTTTATAAACAATATAGAGGAATGGGATCTATAGGAGCCATGTCTGCTGGATCTTCTAATAGATATTTTCAAAAAAATTACAAAGACAAATCTAAATTTGTACCTGAAGGAGTAGAAGGAAGAGTAGAATATAAAGGTAATGTCGCTAAAATTATTTATCAACTAAAAGGAGGATTAAAGTCTTCAATGGGATATATTGGAGCAAGAAAACTCTCTGATATTAAAAAAAATGGGAAATTTATAAAAATTACAAAAGCTGGATTTTATGAGAGCATGGTGCATAGTGTTGAAATGATTGAACCAACATTAAATTACAAATTATAAATTATGATTATGAAATTATTAAAAATAATTTTTATTTTTTTTATTCTAAATAATAATTTGTTAGCTAATACAGATTATTTTAATCAAGGCTTAATATTATATAAAAAAAATGATTTAGAAAAAGCCAAATTCAAGTTTGAACAAGACTTAGTTTTGAATCCAAAAAATGAAAAATCTTATCTTTACCTTTCAAAAATATTCAACACTCAAAATAAAAAAAAACTTGAAGAACAAAATTTAAATACTGTAATTTTACTTGACCCCAAAAATGAAGAAGCAGTATTCAGTTTAGCTAAGCTCAAGTTAGAAAAGTCAGATTACATTGAAAGCAAAAAAATGATAGAAAACTTACTAAAGTTTTGCAAGAATTACTGCCAAAAAAGTTCAGAACTTAAGACGCAGATCGAAAAATCTTTAAAAAAATAAATGCAATTCCAAAATCTTAAGGAAAAAATTATTATTATAGATTTTGGTTCTCAAGTTACTAAATTAATAGCAAGAAGAGTTAGAGACCTTGGGGTTTTTTCTGAAATCATAGCTATTAAAGATTTAAAGAAAATTAAAAATTATAATAGGATTAAAGGTATAATATTGTCAGGCGGCCCTTCAACAGTAACAAAAAAAAAGTTTCCAAGTATTCCTAAAGAAATATTTCAAAAAAAGATTCCTATTTTAGGTATATGTTATGGGTTACAATTAATAACTAAATTATTTAACGGCTCAATTAAATCTACAAAAATTAAGAGGGAGTTTGGTAGAGCTGATTTATTTAATAAAAAAAATTCTTTACTTACTAAAAATTTTTTTAATAGAAAAAATAAGTCTGTTTGGATGAGTCATCAAGATGCTGTAACAAAACTTCCAAAAGGATTTAAATTAATAGCTTCAACTAAGAAATCAAAGTTTACTATAATTGAAAAAATTAAAGATAAAATATATGGAATACAATTTCACCCTGAAATTACCCATACAGAAAATGGGAAAAAAATATTTGAAAATTTTTTATTTTTAATTTGTAAAATAAAGAAAAAATGGCAAATAAGTACAGAAAAAGAAAGATTAGTTAGTGAAATTAAAAAGATCGTGCAAAAAGATAAAGTGATTTGCGCCTTATCAGGAGGAGTAGATAGTAGTGTCGTAGCTTTATTAGTCAATAAAGCCATTAAAAAAAATCTTATATGTATAATGGTAGACACAGGATTAATGAGAAAAAATGAATTTAAGCAATCTTATAATATCTTTAAAACAAGATATAAATTGAACGTAAAATTAATTAATGCTTCTAAGTTATATTTCAAAAAACTTAAAAATGTTGTTAATCCAGAAAGAAAAAGAAAAATAATAGGCAAGCTTTTTATTAAGATCTTCGAAAGAGAGTCAAAAAAATTCAAAGGAATAAGATATCTTGCTCAAGGAACATTATATCCAGACGTTATTGAAAGTCGATCAGCAACAGGAAGTCAATCATCTAAAATAAAATCACATCATAACGTTGGTGGTTTACCCAAAAAGATGAATTTGAAATTAATAGAACCTCTAAAAGAATTTTTCAAAGACGAGGTTAGGATATTGGGAAAATCATTAGGATTAATCGAGAGTATAAGAAATAAACATCCATTTCCTGGGCCAGGGCTAGCAATTAGAATTTTAGGTAAAATTACACCTCAAAAAATAAAAATTCTTCAAGAAGCCGATTATATTTATATTAATGAACTAATTAATCACGGACTTTATCATAAGATATGGCAAGCTTATACAGCACTGTTACCCATGAAAACAGTTGGAGTTATGGGAGACTCTAGAACTTACGAATATACATGCTTATTAAGAGCTGTAACTTCCGAAGACGGTATGTCTGCAGACTATTTTAATTTTCCTAAGAATTTTTTAGATAAAATTTCAAATAAAATTATTAATGGAGTACCTGGCATTAACAGAGTGGTATATGATATAACATCTAAACCACCTAGTACTATTGAGTTGGAATGATGTCTAAAAAAATTAAAAATATATTATTAAAAAAAAATAAAAATAAGATTGTGAGTTTAACTGCTTATTCAAAAAACTATGCAAAAATATTAGATAAACATTGTGATATAATTTTAGTTGGAGACTCAATGGCAAATGTTTTATACGGAATGAAAAATACACATAAAATTACTTTAGATACAATTATTCAACATGGGATAAGTGTCAGAAAAGGAGTCAAAAAATCTTTATTGGTTGTTGATATGCCTAAAGGTACATATAAAAATCCATCAGAAGCGAAGAAAAATGCAAAAAAAATTATTAAAAGAACAAATTGTGATGCTGTAAAAATCGAGAGTAATAATAAAAATTTTAAAATAATTAGAGAAATAATAAAAGCAAAAATACCTGTTATGGGACATATAGGCTTCACTCCACAATTTAAAAATACTTTTAGAGTAGAGGGAAAAAACAAAAAACAGGTTAAAAAATTAATTAAAGAGGCAGTATCAATTGAAAAAGCAGGAGCCTTTTCAATTGTTTTAGAATGTATTACTCCAAATACAGCTAAGATTATTACAAATATGCTTAAGATACCTACAATTGGAATAGGATCATCTCTAAATTGTGATGGGCAAATCTTAGTTACAGATGATATTTTAGGTTTAAGTGGATTTTATCCAAAATTTGTAAAGAAATACATTAATTTAAACACAGCAATTGAAAAAGTTGTAAAAAAATATAGTAAGGATGTTAAAAATAAGTTATTTCCCAAAAAAAAAAATTTTTTATATGGAAAATGAGACAACAGAAGAATTAAACATAATTAAAAAGATTTCCAATATAGTTATAAAAAAAAAGAAACTATTTTTATCACTCGCATTTATTATAATTGCAATATTATCATTAATAGTTTTTTTAAACTATTATCAAACTACTCAGAATAATAAAATTTCAGAAAAATATATTAAAGCCGGAATATATCTATTATCGAAAGATAACGAAAAATCAAAATCTATTTATAAAGAAATTATACTAAGTAAAAATAAATTTTACTCAATACTGGCATTGAACAATATTATAGAAAATGACCTTGAAAAAAATAATGAAGAAATATTAAAGTTTTTTGAAATTGTGGAAGAAGTGAACATTACTAAAGAACAAAAAAACCTAGTTAAATTAAAAAAAGCTTTATATTTCAAAAAAATTTCAAAAGATTTAGAGGGAAATAAATTACTTGAAGAGATTATTGCAGACAACTCAATATGGAAAGATGCTGCCTTAGAAATATCCAAATAATTTATAATATTAATATTAGATTATATTAAAAATGATGAAATTTTTTTTAACATTAATATTTTTAGTAATATTATCAAACTGCTCTTTTGATAATAAATCTGGTATCTGGCAAAACAACAATAAAATGAATTCCAAAAAAGACGACAAGTTTAAAGATTTTGAAAAACTTTATACTGAGACTAAATCCTTCGAAAGTATCATTGAGCCTGATAATAATCTTCAAATCAATTTAGACCCCATTAAATCAAATTTAAAATGGACAGATGAATTTTTTGAAGACTCTAACAATTTAAAGAATTTTTCTTATAAGAATTTAAATGAATTAATTTTCAAAAGTAAAAAATTAAGTAATTATAGAATTAAAGATCGAATATTATATGATAATCAAAATGTTATTATTACTGATGAAAAAGGAAATATCACTGTATATTCAATGGAAAATCAAGAAATTGTTTTAAGATATAATTTTTATAAGAAAAAATTTAAAAAAAATAAAAAAAATTTAAATATTGTAACCGAAAATAATCTTATTTATGTTGCAGACAACTTCGGATTTTTTTATGCTTTAGATATCTTAAATAACAAATTAATATGGGCTAAAAATCATAAGATACCTTTTAGATCAAATCTTAAAATTAAGGATAATAAAATTTTTGTAGCAGACACTAACAATTCTTTGCTTTTAATTAATAAAGAAAACGGAGAAAAAATAAAGATTATACCCACCGAAGAAACTACTGTTAAAAATAATTTTATCAACTCTTTAGCTGCAAATAAAGATTCTCTTTTTTATCTAAATACTTATGGATCCCTTTATTCTATTTCTAAAAAAGGAGAAATAAAATGGTTTGTTAACTTAAATCGCTCTTTGGATATAAATCCCAATAGCTTATTTTCCTCTAATCCATTGGTTTTGAATCAAGATAAATTGATTGTTTCTACAGACTTATATTTATATTTATTAGACATAAATAATGGCTCTATACTCTCTAAAATTGCTATAACTTCACTTTTCAGACCCTTAATTTCTGGAAAAAATTTATTTTTGGTTACAAAAGATTATTTATTAGTTTCCATCAACTTAGATAGTAAAAAAATAGTCTATTCTTTAGATGTAAGTAAAAATTTAGCTGATTATTTAGATACTAAAAAAAAATCAATAAGTTTAAAATCTTCAGCAATTATCAATAATGATATATTTTTATTTTTAGATAATTCTTATTTAGTTAAATTTAGTCCCTTAGGGAAAATAAAAGAAATCAACAAGCTGCCTTCTAAACTAAATTCTTTTCCAATATTTATAAATGATTCAATTATCTACTTAAATAATAAAAATAAATTACTATTATTAAACTAGTTACTAGATTTACTACTTAATAAAGATAATTGTTTTATTTTTTCTTCACCTAGATTGTCAGATGGTTTTACTGGGTAATCTCCAGTAAAATAATGATCGCTAAATTGAGGATAAGCATTATTTCTTTTGCCTTTGTTTAACCCTTCATAAAGTCCATCTAAACTTAAAAATTTAAGAGATTTTGCTTTGATATATTTGCACATTTCTTCGTTATTTTTATCATGAGCTAAAAGTTCTTTCCTTGTTGGCATGTCTACTCCATAAAAATCGGGAAATTTTATTTCTGGGCAGGCAATTCTCACATGAACCTCCTTAGCGCCAGATTCATAAAGCATTTTCACTATTTTTAGGCATGTTGTTCCTCTCACTAAAGAGTCATCTATTAATATTATTGATTTGTTTTTAACAATACTTTTTGTTGCACTTAATTTTAACTTAACACCTAGGCTCCTGATATGTTGCGTTGGCTCAATAAAAGTTCTTCCAACATAATGATTTCTAATTAATCCTAATTCAAATTTTTTTTTGGAATATTCAGCGTAACCTAAAGCTGCTGGAACACCCGAGTCTGGGACTGGAACAACCATATCTGCTTGAAGGTCAGACTCTTTTGCTAATTGTATACCAAAATTTTTACGATATTCATAAGCACATTTTCCATTTATTAAACTGTCTGGTCTAGCAAAATAAATATATTCAAAAATACATGGTCTGGGTTTTTGTTTTGGAAAAGGTTTAATACTATTAATCTTATTATTTTCTACAACTACAATCTCTCCATTTTCGACTTCCCTTATAAATGAGGCTCCTACAATATCCAGTGCACATGTTTCAGATGCTAAAATATAAGAGTCTTTCAATTTACCAATTACCAAAGGCCTTATACCAAAAGGATCTCTTGCTCCAATTAACTTCTTGTTAGTCATAAGAACTAATGCGTATCCTCCCTTAATTTGAAAAAGTGTATCTATTAATTTATCTACTGTTTTATCCCTTTTAGATTTTGCAATTAATTGGACTATTGTTTCTGTATCACTTGTAGTTCTAAAGATTGCGCCATCTTTAACTAAAGTTTCCCTTAAACTTAAGGCATTAGTTAAATTTCCATTATGCGCTATACTTAAACCTCCCATATGCAGATCGGCAAAAAAAGGCTGTATATTTCTAAGAGAAGTTTCACCAGTTGTTGAATATCTATTGTGTCCTATAGCAAATCTACCTGGAAGTTTTTGTATAACATCTTTTTTAGTAAAATGATCACCTACCAATCCTTGTCTTTTTTCTGAATGATAATTTTTTCCGTCGTAGGAAACTATTCCACAACCTTCTTGTCCTCGATGTTGTAGAGCGTGTAAACCAAGGGCAACTAATGCAGAAGAGTCTTCGTGGTTTGAGACACCAAACACACCACATTCCTCTCTTAGTTTATCTGATTTAAATTTTTTCAATTTTCTCTTTTGTGTCTATAAAATCTTCATTAGAGGGAAATTCTTCTACAAGTATTTCACTTCCTTTTTTGATAATGTCGAATGAAATAGCATCCTCAGCTGATATACCCCAATTTTGATATGGATAAAACCAATTTAATATAGAAAATAAACATAATGAAACGATATATCCCTTGAAAAATCCAAATAATAAGCCAAAAGTTTTATCCACTGTTCCAACTCCGGTCCAAGTAACCACTCTACTTAGAGACCTTCCTATTACAATAGTTAAAAATAATGTGCAAACAAATATTGCAATACCGACTCCAAAATTATTTATAAACTCAGATTCGATATAATCTCTTACCCAAGGCTGTAATTTTGGAACTAAAATTATTGTTACAATTAAAGCCAAAACCCACTTCATAAAAGAAATAAAACTTAAAGTAAAACCTTTTAAAAAACATTGAATTATAAAGTAAATCATTAAGATCAAAAAAATAATATCAAAAATATTAATATTGGATAATATTTTTAAAATATCTTCCATCTTTTTTATAATATTCTTTCATTTCCAAAAGGTTTAAACACCAGTAGTAATTTCGGCAGAAGAGTTAAAACTGAAATTAGAGCTAATAGCATTGCTATCCCAGTAAAAACACCAAAATATATTGTAGGGATAAAATTAGATAAAACTAAAATTGAGAAACCAAAAACTATTGTAATTGACGTGTTTAAAATTGCAATTCCTACTGTACTATGACATCTGTCTAAAGTTTTTTTATAATCGTTTATCTTTTTAAATTCTTCTCTAAAACGATAAATATAATGAATACTATTGTCTACCGCTATACCAATAGTAATAGCTGCTATGGTAATAGTCATCATATCGAGTGGAATACCCATCAATCCAATTATTCCCAATATAAAAAATGCAGCTATAAAGTTTGGAACCACTCCTATAAATGCTAAAATGATATTTCTAAAAAGAATAAAAAACATTGTCGATATACCCAACATAACTATTCCTAAAGTCAATATTTGAGACTTAAAGAGACTTTGTAATAAATTATTAAATAGAATTAACACACCCGCAAGCTTATATTCATTCTTATCTAGCCCTAGTTTGGTATTAAGCTCAGTATTAATTTTTTCAATTAAATCATTACGCCTTAGATCTTTTAGAGAGTCTTTAATTCTTACACTTACTCTAGCTTCGTCTTTATCAACCGATATGTAAGGAGATATTATTTCTTTTTTTATTTCGTTAGGGATTTTACTGTATAGAACTGCAATTTCTAAACTTTGTAGTTTTTTTTTATTTAGATCTTCTGCAACCCTAAGTATAGAACCAAAAGATAAAACCTTTCCAATCTCTGGAAGTGAGTCTAAATAGTCATGCACTTTGATGATTTTATCCATTTTGTCTCTCGTAAACCAATATTTTGCTTTATCTTCTTTTTCATTGCTCTCTTCTTCCCATTCTGAAAACTCATCTTCTTCTTCTGCTTGTTTATTTTTTACAGGAAATCTAATTATGATATTTAAAGGTGTTGTTCCTCCAAGATCGTCATCTATCTTTTTCATTCCTTTATAAATTTCTGTTTCTTTATCAAAATAATTGATAAAGCTATTTTCAACTTCTAATTTTGATATTCCAATAATACTTAATATTATTACAAAGATCGCTGATCCAAAAATAAGAACTTTACTTTTTTTTGCGAAATTTCCTAAAGCTGATGTAATCTTAGATTTTTCTGTATCTTTCACGTCAATATCTTCACTCGAAGAAAACAAAGTTAATAGTGAAGGGAGTAGTAAAAAAGTTACCAAAATAGAAACCGTTAATCCCATTGTCATCATCCATCCAAAATCAATTATCGGTTTTATCCCACTAAAAATTAAAGATAGAAATGCACAAATCGTTGTAAGAACAGTATAAAGAATTGGCATAAACATTTTTTTACATGTTTCTAACACTGCTTCGGCATTAGATAATTGGTTGAACTCTTTTTTTAATTGAAGAAATCTTACAGTAACATGAATATTCATTGCCATATTAAGTATGAGCATTAAAGCGATGAAGTTGGATGATATAACTGTTACTTTCCATCCGATTAAACCAAGCAAACCAACCATAATGATTACTGATGTAGAGCAACCTAGCAATGGCATAATTACCCATTTAATATTTTTAAAAACAATCCAGAGAGTTAAAACTATGAAGATGAATACACCTATTCCAAAAACAACTATATCACTTTTAATATAACTCATCATATCATCAGCAATCATTGGGATCCCACCTAAATGAATTTTAGCATTTTCACCATATTTATTAATCACATCTCTTATTTCAGAGATGTTCTGATGATTTCTTAGATTGTATAGATTTTTATATTCTTCGTACTCTTTCAAGAATATTTTGTAGTTAATCTTTTCTACTTTAGTAAGACTGCTTTCTAGAGATTGATTATAATATTTGTCTTTAACTCTAATATATTCTGCTAGTCTTTCGTCCTTCTTTAAATAAACAACTATTCCAGAAGTTTTACCATTTTCACTTATAACATAATCTTTATAAATCGGACTATTTATGATTTCTTCAAATCCTCTTTTTCTATCGATTTCTGGATGAGCTAATGTTTTATAATTCTTCAATCTATCCATTAATCCTTCATCGGTGCTTTTTAGGAGAGGAACATCTATGACTGTAATAACGCTATCAACCCAAGACAATTTTTCAATTTTAGATTTCAGCAATTGTAAATTTAAAATAGTTTCCTTTTCTTCAAAACTAGCAACTGGAGAATAAGTTAAAAATAAGAAATCTTTAGAACCATATCTTTCATTTATTTCTCTAAGATATTTTAAGTCTTTATCACCTTCAAGAATTAGCGCATCTGAAGAGGCATCTAAGTTAAAATTTTTTGCATAAAAAGTTGAAAATGCTAATAATACAAATATTAAAGAAAGCGTGAATTTTGGAAAATCAATAATCAATTTTTTGTAAATATTAGTAAACATAGAGATATTTCAGATATATCTTAAATTTATGATAACTAAAGATAAAATTTATCCTTAATTTTTGCTTAAATCTTTGAATTTTGTGTATATTCCTTCAAACTCAACTTTAACAACTCCAGTAGGCCCATGTCTTTGTTTGCCTAAGATGATGTCAGCAAGGCCATTTACGTCGTTCATTTTAGATTGCCATTCAGCATGTTCTATTGATCCTAATTTTGGTTGCTTGTTTTCCAAATAGTAAGCTTCTCTATACACAAACATTACTACATCAGCGTCTTGTTCTATCGAACCAGACTCCCTTAGATCAGAAAGCTGAGGTTTTTTTTCATCCCTTTGCTCAACAGCTCTAGATAATTGAGATAAAGCTAGAACAGGCACTTTGAGCTCTTTGGCCAATGCTTTTAAACCTTGCGTAATCTCAGACACTTCCTGGACTCTATTATCGTTTCTGCTGGAACTAGGCGCTCTCATTAATTGAATATAATCAACAACAATTAAACTTACTCCAAATAATCTTTTAATTCTTCTGGCTCTATTGCACAATGTTGCAATTGTAATCGCTGGTGTTTCGTCAATAAAAAGTGGAAGATCATAAATATTTCTTGAAGTTTCTATGTATCTGTTGATTTCTTCTTCAGTAACTTTACCTTTTCTTATATCATCAGATTTAATCTTAGCTTGTTCTGAAAGTATTCTCGTTGATAACTGTTCAGAAGACATTTCAAGAGAAAAGAACGCTATTGAAGATTTTTCTTGGCGACTCATAATGTTTTTAGCTGCGTGATAGGCTATATTTGTTGCCAAGGCTGTTTTACCCATTCCTGGTCTACCAGCCAATATAACTAGATCTGATTTATGTAAACCACCTAACTTTTCGTCTAAGTCGGATAAACCAGTAGGGACACCTACAATTCCTTTATCACTTTTCATTGCTTGCGTAGCTGTTTCAATTGTTTGGTCCAATGCTTGGTTAAATTTTAAAAATGATTGGGAAAAACTACCTCTTTCTGCTAAATCAAATAGTGATTTTTCAGTGCTTTCAATAATCTTTTCCGCACTTTGTTCTTTAGCATTCAACGTTTCAGATGATAGATTGTCTGAGATCAATACTAGCTCCCTTCTTAAATACATTTCGTGTATCACTTTTGCATAATCAATTGCTTGTTTTGTTGAACTTGAAAATCTTGTAAGTTTTACCAAATATTCAGTTCCCCCAACTTCATTCAACATATTATCTTTTTCAAAATAATTTTTAAGAGTTATGGGATTAGCAATCATTCCCTTGTTATTTAAAGTTTCAATTACTTCATAAATCTTGGTATGAGCAGGATCATAAAAAGTAGTAGGATTAATTATGTTTGCAATTTCATCGATGATATCATTATTGACTAATATTGATCCTAATAAAGCTTGTTCAGCCTCAAGATTTGAGGGCTGTTTTTTGTTTATACTATTATCTGATAGTTTAATTTTTTCCATTTTTGTAATAATAGTTTAGCGAGAAGGTATTTAAAGTTAAAAGTTACACACCTTTTTAACTTATCTGTGGAAAAGTTATACTGATTGAATTTTATCTATTTTAATTAAAATTTGAGCCGAAACCTCAGAGTGAAAATTTATATCTATTTTATACTCACCAATTTTGTCTAAGTTAGTTTTTAAAACTATCTGCGAAGGTTTTACTTCTACTTTCATTTTATTGGAAATTTCTACAGATATTTCTTTTGGTTTTATTGAGCCGTATAATTCACCATTTTCTTTACTTTCTTTGTTAAATGTGAAAGTTTTCTTATTAATAATTTTTGCTGTCTCTTTTAATTTACCTTTAAGTTCTATATTTTTTTTATTTAATTCATCTTTTTTTTTTGAAACTAATTCTAAATTTTCCACGCTGTATCTTAAAGCTTTACCTGATTTTAAAAGAAAGTTTCTTCCATACCCAGGTTTTACTGTTACTTTATCTCCTATATTTCCTAAATTCATTATGTTCTCTAAAAGTATTATTTCCATAATCTAATTATATCAAACCTAGAATTTTCGCTTTCTTTATTTCTCTAGTTAATTTTTTTTGTTTACCACTAGAAACAGATGTAATTTTTGAGGATAGAATCTTATTATTTTCAGATATGTATTTTTTTAATAAATTAATATTTTTGTAATCAATAATAGGAGCGTTTTTAACGGAGAAAGGACAAGATTTATTAAACCTACCTTCTGATTTTTGAAATAAACTTAGCTTATTAAGAGAGTTTGTGCCTTTTTTTTGAAATTTTTTTCTTTTTCGTTTCATTTATTTTGGAGCTTTAAAATATTCATTTTTAGTATCTAAATTTTTATACTTAACAACAAGATGTCTTATGACAGAAGAGTCAATTTTAATTTTCTTACTTATTTCATTTAAAGTTTCTTTGTTTCCCTCAAATTTATAATGTATGTAAAAACCTTTTTTATATCTTTTGATTTTTCTAGCAAGACTTAACAAACCCCATTCTTCAATTTTAATTACTTTACCGGAGTTGCTATTTATAATGCTGCTATATTTTTCTTTAATTTTATCTAATTCAGACTTCGGCAAGTCCTGTTTTGCAACTAATGTATTCTCATAAAAAGACATAAAAATATTATTGTTTATTGGTTAGCTTTAAAGTACATATTATAAAAAAAGCTTTATACTACAATAGATACTTATATCAATACTAATTATCTTCTGTTTAATGCTAAATATATGAACGCTATACTCTTTCCAGGCCAAGGTTCGCAAATTGTAGGAATGGGTTCAGAATTTTATAATAATTTTGAAATTGCAAAGAAAATCTTCAAAGAAGCTGATGAAAAACTCAATTATTCAATTTCAAAAATTATTCTAGAGGGTCCAGAAGAGAAATTAAAATTAACTCAAAATACACAACCAGCAATTCTTACAGTTAGTTACGCAATTTTTTCAGTTCTTAAAAAAGAATTTAATTTTAATTTTGAAAAAACTAAATTTTTTGCAGGGCATTCTTTAGGAGAATACAGCGCCTTAGTTTGTGCAGACGCGTTAAATTTTAAGGATGCGTTATTTTTACTTTTTGAAAGAGGTAAATCTATGCAAGAAGCTGTTCCAGTAGGTAAAGGTAGTATGATCGCTGTATTAGGCTCAAAAGTAGATGAAATTAATTTTTTAATTAAAGATAGAGAAATAAAAGGTGTGTGTGAAATTGCCAATGATAATGCTGAAGGTCAAACAATCATTAGTGGAGATATTGAAAGTATAAATTTTTTACAAAATCTTCTAAAAGAAAACAAAAAAAAATTTATCCCTTTAAATGTTAGCGCTCCATTTCATTGCTCTTTAATGAAACCGGCGGCTTCAGAAATGAAAGATAAGATAAATTCTGTCAATTTTAAAAAGCCTATTTTTGATATAGTAAGTAATGTAACTTCTAAATCAGAAAATAATCCTGAAAATATAAAAAGACTATTAGTAGAACAAATTTTTTCAACTGTCAGATGGAGAGAAAGTATTATCAATATGTCAAAGGAAAATGTGAGCAGTTTTATTGAAATAGGCCCTGGAAAAGTTTTGTCTGGAATGATTAAAAGGACCATTAAGAATATAAATTGCTTTAGTATAAATTCAATAGATGATATGAAAAAAACAATTGATGAATTTAAAAAATAAAAAAGTTATTATTACAGGTGCAACAGGCGGCATTGGAAATAGTCTTGTAAAAAAATTTTATGACAACGGCTCCACAGTTTTAGCTACTGGCACTAAAGAAGAAAAATTAGATAAACTCAAAAGTGAATTCAACAATATTCTAGTAGAAAAATTTAACTTAGGAGAGCATGCAAAAGTTGAGTCTTTTATAGAATCAGCAAACGACAAGCTTGGTGGCTTAGATATCTTAATAAATAATGCTGGTATAAATTTAGATAGTTTGACTATAAGACTTTCAGAAGAAAATTGGAAAAAAGTTTTAGATATAAATTTAACTTCAACTTTTTTAATGTGTAAATATGCAATAAAAAAAATGATCAAAAATAAATCTGGTAAAATTATAAACATTACTTCAATAGTTGGACACACTGGAAATTTTGGACAAACTAATTATTCTGCTTCAAAGGCAGGAATAGTAGCGTTTTCAAAAAGTTTAGCTTTAGAATATGCTAAAAAAAATATTAACATAAATTGTGTATCTCCCGGTTTTATAAAAACTGAAATGACAGATAAAATTCCAGAAGAATATAAGACTAAGTTGATAAGTAGAATTCCTGCAGGAGATTTAGGAACTGGTGATGACGTTTCTAGTTGTGTAGCTTTTTTAGCATCAGATATGGCAAATTACATAAACGGCGAAACCATTCATGTAAATGGTGGAATGTATATGGCTTGACAATTCTATCTAATAATCTAATAAGAAATTATCATTAACATAACAAAGGTAATTAATGTCTGACGAGATAAAAGGAAAAATTAAAAAAATAGTTGCGGATCACCTGGGCATCGAAGAAGAAAAAGTTACAGAAGAAGCAAGCTTTATTGATGATTTAGGAGCAGATAGTTTGGACACCGTTGAATTAGTAATGGCTTTCGAAGAAGAGTTTGGATCAGAAATATCTGATAGTGAAGCTGAGAAAATTTTAACAGTAGGTGATGCTATAAAATTTATTGATAGTAAATCAAATCAATAATTAAAACTTTTAAAAATGGATCATGATTCAAACAATATCATGGTAATTTTGTCTTCCCCATCTGGAGCAGGCAAAACAACTATCGCGAAAAAAATTCAGCAAAAATATCAAACGTTTAAAATATCAGTTTCACACACAACACGCAAACCACGTCCCAATGAAATAGATGGAGTGGACTATTATTTCATTACTCATGAAAAGTTTAAAAAACTTATAAGTGAGGATAAATTTTATGAATACGCAAAAATTTTTGATAATTATTATGGAACCTCAAAAGAAACAGTAGACCAAATGATTAAAAAAAATGATATTATTTTTGATATAGATTGGCAAGGTACTCAGCAGTTATCTAAGTTTAAAAATTTAAAATTAATAAAAATCTACTTAATCCCACCTAATAAAAATGAATTAAAGCAAAGGCTAATTAAAAGAAACCAAGATTCACCACAAGAAGTTGAAAGAAGATTTAAAGCATATGATAACGATATCCGACATTGGAAAGACTATGATCATATTATAATAAATGATAATCTTGAAAATTGTTATAAGCAAATTGAAAAAATTATTTTAATAAGTAAAGATACATCTACTAAAGACTCTCAAAATACTTTGTAAGCTCATAATATTTTTCAGGCCTCAACTCAGATGGTCTACACTTAAGATCTAAATTTTTTTTTATTACTTCTAGTTGTTCAATATTAAAAATTTTCTTTATAGATTTGTTAATCATTTTTCTTTTATTTGAAAACAAGATATTAGTTATTTTTTCTAAATTTTCTAAATTCTTTATTCTTTCAATTTTTTTTGTATTAGGCTTCAAATATAAAATTGTTGAGGTTATTTTTGGTTTTGGAAAGAAACAGTTAGGAGAAACATCAAACTTTTTTAAAATTTTTAATCTATAATTAGCTAAAATCGAAAGTCGTCCATATTTTGAAGTATTAAATTCTCCAATGATCCTTTGTGCCATTTCTTTTTGAAACATTAAAATTAATGCAGAATAATCAGGAGGATATTTCTTAAATTTAATTATTTTTGCAAGTATTTGAGAGGATATGTTGTATGGAAGGTTTCCAAATATAATCGTGTTTTTTAATTTATCTTCAAAGTTAAATTTAAGAACATCTTTATTATATATTATTATATTTTTTTGATCTTTATATTGAAATTTTAATTCATTAAATAAGATATTATCTTTTTCAATTAAAATGAGAGATTTAGGTTTATTCTTTAAAATTTCTTTAGTCAGAGCTCCTTTTCCAGGCCCAATCTCCAAAACATTTTTGTTATTTATATTTGTTAGATTGATTATTTTTTTAACAATATTTGAGTCCGCAAGATAATTTTGCCCAAGAGATTTTTTTGCGTATCTCATTAATTTAAACTATCAATAAATTTAACACATTTTAATAAACTCAAATTATCAGCTTTATTCTTATTAATTATATCTTTAGCCGGACCATGGTCTGGTGATATTCTTAAATATTTAAGTCCAAGTGTTATATTGATAGCATCAAAATGAAATAAGGATTTAAAAGGTGTCAATACTTGATCATGGTACATGCCAACTACAACATCATATTTTTTGTAGTCATTAATAAATAAAGTGTCTGCCGATAGTGGGCCAGTAACATTAAATCCTAATTTCTGTAATTTGGAAATAGCAGGGATGATAATCTTAATCTCTTCAGAGTTGTGTAATAATTCTGCATTATGTGGATTAAGACCTAAAATCCCGATTCTAGGTTTTTTATTAAAAAGCTTTAGAAAATCTTTTTGTAAAGTTTGAATTTTCCTAATAATAAGATCTTTATTTATTCTCTTTGATACTTTTTTGATATCTATATGGGTAGTTATTGGCACAACAGAGAGTTTTTTGTTGTGGATTAGCATTACCTCTGAGCCATTTTTTATTTTACATTTGGAAGCTAAAAATTCTGTAACACCAATTATTTTAGATTTATTTAATAACTTCTTATTAATAGGGCAATTTATTAAACCTTTAAAATATTTATTTTGGCTTAACTGATGAGCTAAATCAAAACATTTTAATATATATTTTCTAGACTCCTCTAAAGAAACATTAAATGGATTCTTAAAAATCAATGGAACATCAATTATCTTTAATTTATTACCAGAATAGCTTTCTTCAATTTGATTAATTTTGCATATAGTCATCTCAGATTTAATCCTTTTTATTTGTTTTTTAATTAAATCAAAATTAGCGATTAAATATAGTCTCTTCTTTAAAGATGGCTTTATTTCTTTCCAAGTTTTTGAAATTATCTCAGAGTTTATACTATTCGGATCTCCCGCAATAATTAAAATTTTATTTTTCATTTTAATTCTATTAAAGCATTGTTTTTTAATTTTGAAAGATGGTTATTTGAATATAAACTTAAAAGTTGATTTTTTTTGTTTTTAATTATTTTTTCTCTAAGTTCGTTGCGATTTACCTTATTGATGTCTATTTTCTTTTGATCTAATAGTTGCAACAAAATAATCCTGTCCGTCCGAACTATTGGTCTAGATATTTCTCCCACTTCCATTTTACTTATTATAGACAACATTTCACTGGATAAAGATTTTGCGTTTATCCAACCTATATCACCACCATCAGAGGCAGAAGTTGAGATGCTATATTTTATAGCAGCACTTTCAAAACCAACTCTGGTAATTTCATTTTTAACTTCCATTATCGTATTTTTATCATCGGAATTGTTCTTTAATGGCAATTCTATTTCAGCTAAATTATATTCCTGAAGATCATTTTGACTTTTTAAATAGTTATTTAGCTCTGCATCTATTTCTTGTTCGTTTAAAATAATTTTATTTTTATACCTATCAAAAATCAATTTTTGCCAACTTAATTCAGTTCGAATTTCATCTAAATAAATCTCAAAATCCAGACCACTGCCTCCAAAAATTTTTTTTAAACCTTCAATATCTGTATTGTATTTTGATGACAAATTATTTAAGTGATTATTAATTTGAATGTTATTATTTAATTGAATTTTAAAACTTGTAACCTGATTTTTTTTTAATTTGTAATCAATTAGCTGTTGTAATGCATTTTGTTTAAGCAAATTTACATTTTCTTGATTAAAATTTTGATTAGCTAAAAATAAAATTGTTTTTATTTTATTTTTTAATTCATACGAGCTTATTATTTGATTATCAACACTTGCAATAATCTTGTTTTTTGTAATTGCGACAGCATCAATTTTGATATTAACAAAAATTATTAAAAAAATAATTTTTAGTAGTTCTTTTTTTAGTCTCATTTATCTATTGAATGATGGTGCCATTATATCTCCGAATGGAGTTAAGGTGATTTTAAACATCAATGAATTTTCTGCCTCTAATTCTGAGTCATTGTAAAATTCTCTTCTATAAACTAAACCTGCTCTAAGACAATCATTTATATATTCATAACTTAGATTATAATATTCAGATGAATTTGTGATTATATTTCTTTTCATTTCAAATCCTAAAATTCCATTATCTCCTTTTGCGTATTCTAAATTAGTCTTAAAGTATTCTTGATTGCCAATATGTTTTTTTTCTTGAAGGTAATCTATGTCAAATTTGATTGGATTTGCGTCAAAGTTAAAACCAACCTCATTATAATTCAAGTCTTTGTAGTTTTGATCTAATGCAAAATTATAATTAACATTAAAACTATCATTTAATTTAACATTTGTATTTCCCACTAAGTCCGACAATTTTTCATCTAAACTTGAAGATTCTGGCATATCTTTATTTTCTTTGTCATTTATAATTTGACCTATAGAAAAGTTAATCTCCTTATTACTGTTATCTTTAATTTCATAATCAAACCCTACAGTCGCACTCAAACCGCTTTCAAAATTATCATAAGAATTTAATCTATCTAAACTAAAAATATTTTTATTATTTAATTTTATGTAACCTTCTTGCTTACGCATATTACCAGGTGCATATCTTAAAAGAATTTTTGGAGTTAAAAGATAATCTTGATTATTATTACTTTTAAATAGATCTATTTTGCTTAAGTAACCCAAGGCTCCAAAAAACTCAGACTCGGGATCATTTTTGAATTCTGATACATTCTTTGTTTCATAATTTACATTTTTTAATTTTCCTAATAAATTACCTTTTATACCAGACATAAAATTATTTGTTTTAAATTTCCAATCTAAATCATTAACTAAAAATCTTTTAAATTTATTAGTATCATAATTATGAATATTTAAATTTGATGTAAAATCTAAATTTCCATATTTATTACTGGCTATTAAGTTTTTGTCATAAATAAGATCAGGTAAAATATATTCATATTTATCGTTATATCCCTCCTTTAATGTTTCGTATGCACTTGCTTGAAAACCTAAAAAAGAATTTTCATCTTCTCTGTTATAAGTAAATGAGTTTTCCAAAGTTTCACTTTCATATTCAACTAAATTTGACTTTATTTTATATAGTTTTAAATACTTGTCGTTAGACACATCTTGAATTGTAATTTTTATACTATTTTCAGAATTATTTTTACCCGTAAAATTCTTTACATACTTAGAAAAAAAATGCGACTTTTCACCAGTAGTTTTTGTAGCAGATCTTTTTTTATACCCTTGAGTATAACCAAAATCTAAAATTAAATTAGACTTTTCAAAAGCTTGACGGTATTCTCCTAGAAATAAAGGATTTTCAGAAACATAAAGTTTATTCTTAAAGGTAAAATCTTTATCTTTATTTAAAGCCCAAAAATAAGATATATCAAGTCCTTCACCTAAATTTTTTGAGTCAGAAAATGATGGAACTAAAAAACCTGATCGCCTTTTAACCGACGGGTCAGGATGCGATAATTTTGGTAGATATAAAATTGGAAAATCGTAAACTTTAATTACAGCATTGTCATAAAAAATAGTTTTTTTCTTTTCATCATGCAACATTTGTTTAGCTTGCAAAGACCAAGGAGGACATTTGTCATCTTTTCTATAATCACACAATGTAAAAATACTTTTAGTAAATTTTGTTTTTTTGTCATAAATATTAACTGTATTTGAAAAAACCCTAGGTTTATTATTTTTATTTGTTTTAAATCCCTCTTGATTTAAAAAAGCCTTAGAATCAGTTCCTACTATTTCCTTTTTTTTTTCATCTATAAAGATTTGGGAAAAATTATATTGATTTTTATTAGAGTCTATCACTTTTATGTTGCCCTTTGATTGAAAAAAATTTTTTGAAGTTGAATATTCAAAATTGTCTAAATAAATTTCATTTTTTTCTAAATCTTTAATTTTGGCTGGATTATTTGATTTTATATAATTCTTATTGTTATTAAACACCATATCTTTACCTTCCACAACAAACCCCCTTGAAGTAATAATAATCGTCTCCCCAACAGTTTTAAATAATTCAAGCTCTTTATCATACTCAGCAAATTCAGTTAGCAGTTCATTATTTTTTTCATCTTTAGCTGAGACCTGATTTTTAAAGACGGTAATTTTTGTTTTTTTATCAATCGTGATATTTGATGCTTGAATATTAAGATTTTCTCCATAAGAAGGAATAAAAGAAAATATATAAAATAAAAAGATGACTATCTTATTTTTCATTTATTTGTAAAACTCCAACTGAACTAAATAATCCAATAGCAATAATGGGTATCCAAACTGCTAAAGATAGCGAGATTCTATTTGTTTGACCCAAAGCTAGTGATAAATCTTTGAAATAATAAACTGCAACAACGGTAATAAGTCCAACAACTATAAACATAAAATTGTTAGATTTTTTAAGGGTGCTCATTGATAATATTGAGGCTAAAGAGGTCATAATAAACAAAAAGAAAGGCATGGATAGCATCGAATTTAAATTTTGATCTAGATATGATTTGTTATATCCTTTTTTTTGTAAGTCATTGTAGTTTAATAATAATTCTAAAAAAGACATAGTGTCAAAATTTTTAAATAAAACTGAAATTTTATGGTAATTATACTTTGAAACTATTGAGAATTTGTCCAAACTACTCTGGTAGCTTATTCCATCTTTAAATTTATGTATAATAACCTCTTTTAAATTCCACTCATTATTGGATATATCTGCTTCTTTAGAGTGAATTTTGTTAACTAACATATTGTCCTCATCTAAATTAAAAATTATTACATTTTTAATAACATTGCTTTTAGTAGCATCGGCTGTGATAATTCTATAACCATCAACAGTATTTTCTTTAATCCATAACCCGTTTTTATTTACTGAAATTAAATGATCAATATCACGGGAAAAATTTGATTTTGTTTGCTCATAATATTTTACCATTATTGAAGTAACTGGATTAACAGCAAATAAAATTATCCAACCAATCATAAAGGAAATAAAGGCTAATATAAAAAAGATTTTAAAATTTGAATATCCAAAAACTTTCATAGTAAGCAAATCTGAGGAGTCTCTTAATTTTAAAAGAAACCACATGCTTGCAATAAAAATTATAAAAGGCATTAATTTAATTACAATATTTGGAACATATAAAGCGGTGAGAGACATAGGTATTAAGATAGAAGAATTAGAATTTTTAAAAAATTCAATTTCTTCAAATAAATTTAATATAATACCAAAACAATAAGCGATCATTATTACTTTCAAAATCATTTTCGTATACCCAGTAAATAAATAATTAAATAATACTTTATTCATTTATAAATAGACTCCCTTGACAACTTATAAATTAATGAAATGTAAATTGTAGGAATTAAAACTACAGGTGAGATAGTAAATAGAATACTAATAATTTTTGACAACCCTGTATATCTGACAATTAGTTCAGCATAAAGTAAAGTTAAAAAACTTAATGCAAATAAGCTATACCTGTTTAAAAAAAAGTTTCTTCTTTTTTTTGTTTTAATCAATAAAAAAGAACATATTAGAGCAATAATAGGAATATACAAAGGCAGCAAAATTCTTCTATTAAGAACAGTTGTGATTTCTTTTTTAGCACTTTCTCTACAATATCCTACGTCTTCTTCAATTAAATTGTTCATACATTGTATTAATTTAAAAGTTGAAGTTTCTTGTAATTTTGGTTGAGTAATAGTTCCAGTTTGAAGATTTTCTAAATTTATATTCAATTGTTTAAATTCAATTATTTCATTTTTACTATTATCTTTTTTTGATGATATAATTTGTCCATTAAATAAAATCATTTTTTTTTCTTCGACCAAACCACTTTTTGCAGAAATAGTCGTTGACGCATTATCTTTTTTATTTGAAGTTAAATTTTTCAATACATTAGAGCTGTCGTGAATAAAAACATTTTCTATTTTATTCTTTAATCTTTTTTCTACAATAAAAGTAAAACCTTTAAAGGAGTCACTAAACTGTTGAGCTCTTATAGTAGGTGCAAGAGAATTGAAATTATTTTGACGGATTATTGTCCTAGACTCATTTAGTGCTAAGGGAGTTATTAAAGTTGAAAAAACTAAATAGAATATTAAGACAAAAATAGAAATAAAAAAAAAGAGGTTTATAATTTTTATTTTTTTAACACCAGAGGTCCACAATATAAGAAATTCTTTTTCTTGAATTTGTTTTACTATGAATATCATTAAAGATAATAAGAAAGCTAAAGGAATAAATCTAGTTAAAATACCAAATAAATTTAAAGTTGAATATTTAAAATAGGTAGAAATTGAATATCCGCTTTCTACTATAAGATCTAAAAAATTTACTGCTCTAACAGTCCAAGCAATTAAAGTTAGGCCAAATAATATGACAAGAAATGTTTTGAGTATTTCTTTGATAAAATTTAGATAAATTTTGTTTTGTAGCATTGTAATTTGATATGTTAAAATAATGTAACTTTAATCAAAACTCAACCTATGATAGTACACTGTGATGAATTTTCCATTGAAATCTGCTATATTTGAACATATATACCATTCAACTCTATTTATATAAAATTATGTCTATTAAAATTAGCTTCTCAACAAAAACACATAACAAAGATTCCTCTAATTTAGTCTTATTCTCTAATGAACAGTTTAATATTAGCGGTTTAAAAAAATATCTATCCAGTTCGGAATTTTCCTACATTAATGACTTATTAAAAACTAGTGATTTAAAAAAGAATATGTTTGTTTTTGAACTGAATTCAAAAAAAAAGATAGTTTTAATTTCCGTTAAAAAAGATTCAAAGAGCTTCGATATAGAAAATTTAGGAGCTGAATTCTATGGTCGAGTAAATTTTGGAAAAAATAGTGAGTACTATATAAACTCTGATAGTGCAGTAAGTAAACACGAAAATTTTATAAGTTATTTTCTTCATGGACTAAAACTAAAATCTTATGAATTCAAAAAGTATAAAACAAAAAAAGAGTCGAGAATTATTTCCGTAATAGTATTTGGAGATAAGAACAAGCCTTCAGCTCAAAATCAATTAAAATTTAAAGCTTTAGAAGAAGGGACTTTCTACGCAAGAGACTTAGTTTCAGAACCAGGCAATGTTTTACATCCAGATGAATATGCTAGAAGATTAAGTTCTCTAAAAAAAGACGGTTTAAAGATTAATATATATGACCAAAAAAAATTAAAAAAACTTGGCATGAATGCTTTGCTAGGAGTTGGCATGGGTAGTATAAGAGGATCTTATCTTGTAACAATGGAATGGAATGGAGCAAAGGATAATTCTAAACCTTTAGCTTTTGTTGGTAAAGGAGTTACTTTTGATACAGGAGGTTATTCGTTAAAGCCAGCAAGATTCATGGAAGATATGACTTATGATATGGCTGGCTCTGCTGCAGTAGTTGGCTTAATGAAAAACTTGGCATTAAGAAAAGCAAAAGTTAATGCTGTTGGTGTTGTAGGTCTAGTAGAGAACATGGTAAGTGGAGTCGCTCAAAGACCTGGAGACATTGTTAAGTCTTATAGCGGTAAAACAATAGAAGTACTAAACACAGATGCAGAAGGACGATTAGTTTTAGCTGACGCTCTAACTTTTACTGAAAAAAAATTTAAACCAAAATTTATTGTTGATTTAGCTACATTAACAGGTGCCATCATAGTTTGCTTAGGATCTGAATATGCTGGACTTTTTTCTAACGATGATAATTTGTCTAAAAAGATTTTAGAGGCAGGTGAAAAAGTAGAGGAGAAATTATGGAGAATGCCGCTTCATAAAAATTACGATAAATTGATGAACTCCAAAAACGCTGATATGCAAAATATAAACTATGTTGGAGGAGCAGGATCAACAACAGCAGCGCAATTTTTACAAAGATTTATTTTGAATAAAACCCCCTGGGCCCATTTAGATATTGCAGGTATGGCTTTTTCAAAATATGGCGGCGCTTTAAATTCAGGCGGCGCTACTGGTTTTGGAGTAAGATTATTAAACCAATTAATAGAAAAAAATTATGAGTAATGTAGAGCAAACTCTTTCAATAATTAAACCTGACGCAGTTGAGAGGAATTTAATAGATGAAATAAAAGCAATTTTCACAAAAAATAATTTGAAAATTAAGCAAGATAAAAAAATTCATTTAACAAAAGATGAGGCTGCTGAATTTTATAAAGTTCATCAATCTAAACCTTTTTATGATGATCTATGCACTTATCTATCTTCAGGTCCTATAGTAGCAATGATTTTAGAAGGTGAAAATGCTGTCTTATTTAACAGAGAGTTGATGGGGGCCACTGATCCAAAAAAAGCTGAAGACAAAACAATAAGAAAACTTTACGGAATATCAATCGATAAAAATTCTGTTCACGGATCCGACTCGGCAGAAAACGCAATAAAAGAAATAAATTTCTTTTTTAAAAACTAATTATACCTATATATTTTAATAATAGCTTCAGAAAAGGCTTTGTGCTCTAATTTTTGAGTCTTTTTTTTCAAGATGTCGACTTTATCATCTTTTTTTATAAAAAAACTTTTTTGAACTATCAATTTACCGCTATCGAGTTTCTCATTAACAAAATGCACTGTGCATCCAGTTTTTTTTTCTTTATTTTGAATTATTTTTTCATAAGTATTTAAACCTTTATATTTAGGAAGTAGGGATGGATGTACATTAATTATTTTTTTTTTATAGGCACTAATAAAACCTTTTGAAATAATTTTCATATAGCCTGCTAAACAAATAAGAGAAATATTGTATTTCTTAATTAAATTTAAAACTTTATTTTCAAAATTTCTTCTTTTAGTGTTTATTATAAAATAAGGGATAGAATTTTTTTTTGCATGCAATAAACCTTTAGCTTTAAAATTGTTAGTTATAACTAAACTTATATTTACTGGAAAATTATGATTTCGAGAATTACTTATTAAGGATTTTAAATTTGAACCATATCCAGAAATAAATACACAGGCATTTTTTTTTACCATTTTACAGAATTAAATAATTTTAATTTTTTTGTACTTTTAGTTATAAAACCAATTTCAAATGGCATAAAATCTTTGGAAAAGTACCTTTTGATTTTTTTAACATTTTTTTTTTCAACTATTAGACAAAAACCAATTCCACAGTTAAAAGTTTTAAGCATTTCTAGATCTGATATATTCTTTGTTTTTAACCATTTGAATATTTTTTTTGGTTTAATTTTTGAAAGGTCGATATTTACGCAAAAATTATTGGGAGTTGATCTTGTTATATTTTCTATTAAACCACCACCAGTTATATGAGCTGCTGAATTTATCAAGTTTTTATTAACTAGTTTTAATATTTCTCTTGTATAAATTTTTGTTGGTTTTAATAATTCTTTTTTTAAACTATTTGTAATTTTATTATTTTTTAAGATAGATCTAACCAGAGAATAACCATTCGAATGAAGACCACTAGATGGCACAGCTAGAATTAAATTTCCATTTTTAACATTTCTTTTAGATAAAAATTTTTTTTTTGAAACTATGCC
Source organism: Pelagibacteraceae bacterium AG-325-E13 (assembly GCA_003282965.1). Lineage (GTDB taxonomy): Bacteria > Pseudomonadota > Alphaproteobacteria > Pelagibacterales > Pelagibacteraceae > Pelagilacustribacter. The sequence goes on from QBYF01000001.1 coordinate 103,027, forward strand.
AACACTAAAACCGGCTAAATCAAATTTATCTTTTGTATAAATTCCTGGCATTTCAGCGGTTTCTCCACCAATTAATTTACAATCAGAAATTTTACATCCTTTTAAGATACCTTTTAAAATTTTCTTTGTTTTGTTTAAATTTAATTTTCCAACAGCAATATAATCTAAAAAAAATAAAGGTTTAGCTCCTTGAACTATTAAATCATTTACACACATTGCGACTAGGTCAATGCCAATCGTGTCAAACTTTTTAAATCTATTAGCCAAGTCTATTTTGGTTCCTACACCATCTGTGCACGAGACTATAACTGGATCTTTAATTTTGATATTGCTTATGTCAAAAACTGAACCAAAAGCTCCAATATTACTCACATTAAACGACCTATCCGTTTTTTGGACATTTTTATTTGTTACTTTAGCTATGTGATTAACCAACCTATTAGCAACAGAAATATTTACACCGCTTTTTTTATAACTATTTTGTATTTTTTTCATTTATAAAAATGATAATTAGCTAATTATGAAAAACTTAATATTTATAAGCTTTATATTAATTATTTTATTTAAAACTGGAAATGTTTTATCAGATAACAACATTTTTAATGTTAATAATATTGAGATAAGTCAAGAAACTTCTAAAAATAAAGAAAAATTAGTTAATACTGCTTTTAAAAAAGCATTTAATGAATTGATCAATAGGCTTTTAATGGAAGAAGATTACAAAAGAATTTCTAATATTAATCTTGCACAAATAAAACAATTGATTTCATATTATCAAATTTTAAACGAAAATAAAAATTCAACTAAAAACAGTAAATTAAAGTATAATGTTTTTTTTGATAAAGACAGGATGCATAGTTTTTTTTATAATCAAGATATTCTTTACTCAGATATTATTAATACCGAAGTTATACTATTTCCTTTATTAAAAAAGAAAGAGCAATACTTCATATATACAAAAAATTATTTTTATGAAAATTGGAATGAAGAAACATTTGATAATTTAATTCAATACACACTTCCTGCAGAAAATATAGAAAATATTCAAAAAATTAATTCGAATAAAACTAATATTTACAAACTAAAAGTTGCTGATTTTTTTAAAGAATACGAAAAAGATAATATTGTATTTGCCAATATTGAAATTGATGATAATTCAGCAGAAGTTTTTTTAAGCACAAGAATTGAGGGCAAAAAGATAAATAAAAATTTATCTATTAATAAAAGAAAAGAAAACTTTGATGAAAAAAATTTTTATAAAAAAATAATTTTAGAAATAAACAATACTGTAAAAGATTTGATTAAATCTCAAAATTTAATTGATGTGAAAACTCCTTCTTTTTTGAATGTAGAAATTCAATTGAATAAAAAAAGTAATTTAGTTGAATTTAGCAACAGATTAAACAGAATAGATTTAATTGACAATTTTTATGTTCAAGAACTTAACAAAGATTATGTAATGATTAAGATTAAGTATCTTGGTAAAATTAATAAGATAATAAGTAAGCTTAAAGACGAAAAAATTGATTTAAAAATGATAGCAGGGCAATGGCAACTTAAAATAATTTAATGAGTCAATTAATATTTAAATTTCCTTTTAAAGCAAAATATTATGAGCAAGATTATTATGTATCGAGTAACAATTTTTCTGCTTACCGATTAATCGAGAGTTGGCCTAATTGGCCTGACAAATGGGTAAATATTTTTGGACCCACAGGTTGTGGCAAAACTCATCTATCTAATATTTTAAAAAAAAAAATTAATTCAGTTGAAATACTGAATGCTGAAAACATAACTGATGAGACAATATCGAAATTTGAAAAGTTAAATTGTTTGATAATAGATAATTATGAAAAAAATATAGACGAAAAAACTTTTTATTCAATATTAAATTCATCTAAACAGTTAGATAACTATGTAGTTATAAATTCTTTTCTCCCAATAAAGGATATTAAATTTGATCTTAAAGATTTACGATCTAGAGCTAAAAGTTTTATGAATTTAGGCATAGAATTACCTACAGATGATTTATTAACAGTAATAATCTCTAAATTTTTTTCTGACAAACAAATAGAATTAAATCCTAAAATTTCAGAGTATATTATTAAAAATACTGAACGATCTTATGAAAAAGTATTTAAATGTATAAAAGAAATTGATGATTTGTCTTTATCTTCTGGAAAATCGATAAATATTAATTTAATAAAAAAAGTATTAAAGGATGAATAAATATAGATCACACAATTGCTCTGAACTGACAGATAAAGACTCAGAAAAAATAGTCTCTTTATCTGGTTGGCTGCACAGGAAAAGAGATCATGGAAATTTGTTGTTTATAGATATTAGAGATCATTTTGGATTAACTCAATGTGTTATAGAGAATAATAATAAATTTTTCTCAGTTTTAGAAAAACTCAAGCCTGAGTCTGTTTTAACAATCACTGGAAAAGTTGTTAAGAGAGAAAAAGGTACAGAGAACCTTGAGCTTCCCACTGGTAAAATTGAAGTTAATATTCAGTTAGTTAAAATTTTATCAGAGTCAAAGGATTTACCAATGCCAGTATTTGGAGAACAAGATTATCCTGAAGATATAAGATTAAAATATAGATTTTTGGATTTAAGAAGAGAAGAAATGCATGAAAATATTATATTAAGATCTAAGATAATTTCTTTCATACGATCTGAAATGTTAAAACTAGGTTTTCTTGAGTATCAAACACCGATTTTAACCTCTTCAAGTCCAGAAGGCGCCAGAGATTTTTTAGTACCAAGCAGATTAAATCCAGGTAAATTTTATGCCCTACCCCAGGCTCCTCAACAATTTAAACAATTAATAATGGTTTCGGGATTTGATAAATATTTTCAAATAGCCCCATGTTTTAGAGATGAAGATGCAAGAGCCGATAGAAGTCCTGGAGAATTTTATCAACTAGATATTGAAATGTCTTTTGTAGAACAGGAAGACGTTTTTAATGTAGTGGAAACTCTAATGATAAATTTATTTAAAAAATTTTCGTTAAAAAAATTAATGAATGATAAATTTCCAAGAATTCCTTATCAAGAAGCAATGTATAAATATGGAACTGATAAGCCTGATCTAAGGAATCCTTTGATGATACATGATATCACAAAAATTTTTACAAGAGAGGACGTAAAATTCGATATTTTCAAAAAATTAGTAAAATCAGGTTCAGTAGCAAGATGTATAGTAACAAAAAATACCAAAGATAGACCGAGAAGTTTTTTTGACCACATTGATAAATGGGCTAAAGAACAAGGAGCATCAGGTTTAGCTTATTTTACAATTGAAAAAAACGATAAAATTTCTGGCAAAGGCCCTGTAGGGAAATTTTTTAGCGAAGATTCATTGAAAGAAATAATGAAATTATGCAATGCCAAAGTAGGAGATAGTATTTTTTTAGCTTGCGATAAATTAAAAGAAGTTGAAAAAATTTTATCAATCTCTAGAAATAAAATTGCTAAAGATTTAGATTTAATTGATGAAGAAAAATTTGCATTTTGTTGGATTACTGATTATCCTATGTATGAACTAGACGAACAAACAAATAAAGTAAAATTTAGTCATAATCCTTTTTCTATGCCTCAAGGAGATATTGATAAATTAGATTTTAATAATCCCTTAAATATAAAAGCATTCCAATATGACATCGTTTGTAATGGAGTGGAACTATCTTCAGGAGCCATAAGAAATCATACTCCTGATTTAATGTATAAACTTTTTTCAATAGCAGGGTATGATAAAAGAGAAGTTCAAGAAAAATTTAGTGGAATGTTAAATGCTTTAAGTTATGGTGCACCACCGCATGGTGGTATAGCTCCAGGAATAGATAGGATTGTTATGTTGCTAGCAGATGAAAAAAATATTAGAGAAGTAACTTTATTTCCCATGAATCAAAACGCTCAAGATTTAATGATGAAAGCCCCTTCAGAAGTTGAAACAAAACAGCTAAAAGAGCTTGGTATTAAGACCGATATTAAAAAAAACTAATTTTTTGATTTAATGCTGATTCTTACGTCAGATAGATCAACCAATTTTTCCTCATAATTGCTTCTAACAAAACCTTTTGAAGTAATGTTTTTAACAATTTTTAAGAATTTGTCGTCAGTATCATTATTGTTTAAGTCTTTAGTGCTTGCAATAGATGGAGTATGAGCTAGATCCTCTTTTCCTAGATAAGAAATAGCAAGCTCTCTAAATACATAATCTAAAATTGAAGATGCGCTTAAAATTCTATCATTACCTAAAACATTTCCTGATGGTTCGAATTTAGTGTCAATAAAAGCATCCACATACTCTTCTAAAGGAACACCGTATTGCAATCCAAGAGATATTGCGATTGCAAAATTATTCATCATAGCTTTTACTAATTCACCCTCTTTATTCGTATCGATAAAAATTTCTCCAATTTTTCCATCATCATACTCACCAGTATGCAAATATACTTTATGGTCTCCTATTTGAGCTTTTTGAATGTAGCCTTTTCTTCTATCAGGCATTTTAAATCTCGCATTATTTTTAATTTTTATTGAATAAGGATCATTTGCCTTAATTTTATCTTTAGTATTTATAATTTCTTTCGAGATAGGTGACGATAGAACACTATCTGTTTTCCTCGTTTTCTGAGAAGATTTTTTTTCGTCTCCAATCTTTTTAGTTTTACGATTGTTTAATTTAACGTCAATAACTTCTACTTCTCCATCATTTCTTGAGTCGATTTTAGATAATTCCTGATCATTAAGACTGTCCAATGTATGCACAGTTTTAAAAGTACAAGTATAATAAGTTTCTACTATAAATTTTTTCATATTAATTAAAGGAATCTCTTTGTTAAAGATATATAGCAAATATTATTACCCTCTGATATAAATATTTATACACTTATTAATTGTGTGGATTTATAAAAACTTAAAATAATGAATTTAAAAATATTTTTTACTTGGTGGAATAGGCAGACTTTAGGTACTTTTTTAAAAACATTATTTTTTGGAAAATTTGTTGGAAAAGATCATTTTGGTAATAAGTACTATAAAAATAAAAATGATGAAAGATGGGTAATTTATTCAAATAATATTGAAGCTACCAAAATTACCTCAGATTGGTTTTTATGGATGCATCATACAATAGACAAGATTCCAAATGATAATGAAAAAAAATATATTTGGCAAAAAGATCACTTAGGTAACAAAACTGGATCACAAGATAAGTACAAACCTGTAAAAATAAAGAAACAAGATGAGTTTAAAAGATATGAAACTTGGAAAAAATAAATTTTATATATTATTTTTTACTCTACTTTTTTGTTCTTCTTTATCAAACGCAGAGGAGAAAATTATCAGCACTCCTTTAATTAATCTCGATGAATTAAAACCTAGTTTTGAAGAAACTGATAATTCAATAAATGAAATAAATACTAAAGATTTGATTAGGGACAAAAAAGAAATTTTAAAAAAAAATGACTCATCAAATGCTAAATTTATTGGTCTAGATAAGATTACTGCTAAAACCTCTAACATTACAATAAATTTAGGTGAAACAAAAAAATTTGGTCCTTTAGAAATAAAAGTATTGAAATGTGGAATAGTTAGTTTTGAAAACAAAATAGATAGCGTGGCCTATCTTCAAGTAAAAGATATATCGGAAAATCAAAATGAAAAAGTTTTCATTTTTAATGGATGGACATTTGCATCAGATCCATCAATAGCACCATTTGATCACGCAATTTATGATTTACAGCTAGTGGAATGTAATAATGTTTAGTAGAATTTTTCTTTACTTAGCCAATTAGTATCAAAATCAGAATTTATAAATTTTTTATGGTTCAGTATCTTTTTATGAAGATCTATAGTTGTAGTAATTCCCTCTAAAACAAACTCATCTAAAGATCTTAAGGTTCTTTGAATTGCTTCGGTCCTATTTCTTCCTTTACAAATGACTTTAGCTATTAAACTATCGTAATAGGGAGTAATTTTGCATCCTTGAAAAATAGACCCATCAACACGAGTTCTAAATCCAGAGGGTTGATGACATACATTAATTATTCCAGGGCTGGGTTGAAAATCTAAAGCTGGGTTTTCGGCATTAATTCTACATTCAATAGAATGGCCTCTAGGATCTATGTCATTTTGTTTCAAAGCTGTTTCACCAGTGAACGCTACCCACAATTGTTCTTTGACTATATCAATTCCTGTTTGCACTTCTGTAACTGGGTGTTCTACTTGAACTCTTGTATTCATTTCCAGAAAATAGAATTTTCCATTTTCATAAATAAACTCTACTGTTCCGGCTCCCTCATAACCTATCTGCTCAACCATCTTCACTGTTTTATTCAATAAATCTTTTCTTTGCTCATCAGTCAATACTGGACTAGGTGTTTCTTCAATTAATTTCTGATGTCTTCTTTGAACCGAGCAATCTCTTTCACCCAAATGCACTGTTTTATTTTTTCCGGAAATAATTTGAACCTCGATATGTCTTGGATTTTGAAAATATTTTTCAATATATAATTCATCATTTCCAAAATATTTTTTTGCTTCATTTTTTGCTGCTAAAAATAGATTTTCTAATTGATTTTCCTCATTAACAATTTTCATTCCTTTTCCTCCACCTCCACCCGCAGCTTTTATTAAAATTGGATATCCAATTTCTTTACATATAGATTTTGCTTCAGATAATGATTTAACTCCACCCTCAGAGCCTTCAATGATTGGTAAACCATATTTTTTTGCTATTATTTTTGCTTGTATTTTATCTCCCATTTTTGAAATTAAATCTGCTTTAGGTCCTACAAATTTAATCCCATGTTTAGTAACTATTTCTGCAAATTTTGCATTTTCTGATAAAAAACCATAGCCAGGATGAATAGCTTCAGCTCCGGTTAAATCTACTGCTGACATAATTGAAGAAATGTTTAGATAACTATTTTGAGGTTGATGAGAACCTATGCAAACACTTTCATCTGCCAATCTTACATGCATAGCATCCGAGTCTACATCTGAATGAACAGCTACAGTAGCAATACCCCATTCTTTGCATGCTCTTATTACTCTAACAGCAATTTCACCTCTGTTAGCTATCAATACTTTTTTGAACATTATATTTTATTTTAGAATAATTAATGGCTGTCCGAACTCAACTGGCTGACCATCATTTACTAGAATTTTTTTAACTACACCATCATTTGTAGAAGGAACATGATTCATTGTTTTCATAGCCTCCACAATCATTACTGTTTGACCTTTTTTTATTTTATCTCCAACCTCAATAAACTTTTTTGCACCAGGTTCTGGAGCTAAGTAGGCAGTTCCAATAATTGGAGATTTTACTCTTATACCATCTCCATCATTTGATTCATTTAAAACTGCTTTATTTGGAGACACTACTGATGCTGATTTGATTTGTTCTATCCCTTTAGAAGCCCTCGAAACTTTAATTCTTGTTTGGCCTTCTTGGTAATCAAGTTCAGTTAAATTAAATTCTTTTAGATTATCTACAAGTTCTCTAATTAGTTTTTTGTCTATCTTCATTTTTTCAAATAAGTTTTCATTGCTTGTAAAGCCATGATGTATCCATTAGTTCCAAAACCACAAAGAACACCAGTTGCTACTTTACTTATCATTGATTTATGCCTGAATTCTTCTCTGTTGTAAATATTAGTTATATGCAATTCAAATATGGGCACTGTGAGTACTTTTAATGCGTCATGAATAGCTACAGAAGTATGTGTATAACCTCCTGCATTTATAATTAAACCATTAAATTCTTTTCTTGCTTCTTGAATCTTATTAACTAATTCTCCCTCTACATTTGATTGAAATAGAGTTAAATCTATATCATTCTTTTTAGCAAATTCTTTACAGTTATTTTCAATGTCTTTTAATGTAATGGTGCCATATTTTTCTTTTTCTCTCTCACCTAAAAGGTTGAGGTTTGGACCGTTAAGAATTATAATTTTGCTCATCGTTGAATTTATAAGTTACCTAATTAACTCAATTATGGCAAAAATACAATTAAATGGGAAAAAAATCTCAATAAAACCTAAAACAACTATTTTAGTGTTGTTAAAAAAATTTAAGCTTAACAATAAAAAAGTAGCTATAGAACATAATGGAATTATTGTACCCAAATCTAACTTTAAAAAAAAATATTTGAAAAATAATGATAAATTAGAAGTAGTTCACTTTATTGGAGGAGGGTAGATTGAAGAAAGATGTTTTTATAGTCGCTAATAAAAAATTAAAGTCTAGATTAATTGTTGGAACTGGAAAATACAAAGATTTTAAAGAAACTGCTCTGGCCGTAAAAGAGTCTGGGGCAGATATGGTTACAGTTGCAGTAAGGCGAGTAAATATTCTTGATAAAAGAAAACCAATTCTAACCGACTATTTGAGTCCAAAGAAAATTACTTATTTACCTAATACAGCAGGATGTTTTAATTCTAAAGATGCTTTAAGAACTTTAAGACTAGCTAGAGAAATGGGAGGTTGGAAATTAGTAAAACTTGAAGTTTTAGGTGATAAAAAAACTTTATACCCAAATATGATTGAAACACTTAAATCAACAAAAGTTCTAGTTAAAGAAGGATTTAAGGTGATGGTTTATTGTACCGACGATCCCTTATTAGCAAAAAAATTAGAAGATAGTGGTGCTTCAGCGATAATGCCTTTAGCATCCCCAATAGGCTCAGGATTAGGTATACAAAATAAAGTTAATATTTCATTAATAATCAAACAATCTAAAGTTCCCGTGATAGTAGATGCTGGTATAGGAACTGCATCTGATGCTACCATTGCAATGGAGATGGGTTGTGATGGTGTATTAATTAATAGCGCTATTGCAAATGCAAAAAACCCAATCAGAATGGCTAGAGCTTTTAAAAATGCAGTTATTTCTGGAAGAGATTCTTACTTGTCAGGACGAATGAAAAAAAATTTTTTTGCTTCTCCAAGTTCACCAAGACGTGGTTTAATTTAGGCTCTTCTCTTTCTTCTAACCCAGAGTGTTCTTGGACTCTTTATCTTCTTTTTCACAATTTTACTTTTTTTTATTTTTTTAAGATCAATTTTATTAGTAACTTTAGTTTTTTTTACTTTTTTATCTTCTAACACATCCTTAATTTCTGCGGACGCATCAATGTATTTTACCGTATCTATAATTTTTTTTGATTTATTTAAAAGTTCAATTTTATACTCTGGTATGATCAATCTATTATCAGCTATAAAATTAATTTGAAAAGAATATTTTTTTTCAAAATATTCAATTTCTTTTGACAATTTATTTTCAATATAGAGTTTTGCTTTTTCAGGAATATAAGCTTTTGTAATTTTTACTTTATTTATAAAAGCAAGCAGTTCGATCTTTTTAATAATTTTTTGGGCATATGAGTCTAAAGAAAGAACTGTTTCCCAACTTATTGAACCTTGTCTTAGTCTTTGTCTCGTCATTTCAAGTAAACCGAAGTTGCTAATTTTACCAACTTGAATTCGAGCTCTATCTTTTCTTATACTTTCTCTCATCTTTTTTTCTACATTTCTTCTGTTATAAAAATTAACCATGTCTATAAAATCTATAACTATTAACCCAGACAAATCTCTAATTTTAATTTGCCGAGCTATTTCCTCAGCTGCTTCAAGATTTGTATTTAAGGCAGTTTTTTCTATATTAATTTGTTTAGTTGATTGTCCAGAGTTTATATCTATCGCCACCAGCGCTTCAGTTGGATTAATTACTAAATAACCGCCAGATTTTAGTTTAACAGTGGATTCAAAAATATTGTTTAATTCTTTTTCTATATTTGCCTCGTGAAAGAGTGGAATTTTACCTCTGTATTTTTTTATATTCTTTACGTTTTTAGGCATTAGCTCTTTCATAAACTTTTTTGCTTTTTGATAAGCATCGTTACCATGGATATACACATTTTTTGTTTCGTTATCGTAGGTATCTCGAAGAGTTCTTTTAATAATATCACCTTCTTCATAAACCAAAGATGGTGCGTTAGAATTTAAAGCTTTATCTCCGATTTCCTCCCAAGTTTTTAGTGTATTTTTAAAATCCTTTTCTATTTCATTTTTTGTTTTATTGGCACCAGCAGTTCTCACTATAACCCCCATGCTTTTTGGGATTTCAATTTCATTTAAGATGGATCTAATTTTTTGCCTATCTCCAGAATTAAAAATTTTTCTAGATATACCTCCCCCTTTAGCAGTATTCGGCATTAAAACCATGTATTTACCTGCTAGAGAAATAAAGGTTGTTAAGGCAGCTCCTTTTTGACCTCTCTCTTCTTTAATAACTTGAATTAATATTACCTGACCTGGTTTTATTACTTCTTGAATTCTATATCTTTTTAAACCGTATGAAGTCTTCAATTCTTCTCTGTACTCTTTTTTTACATCCTCATCAGATTTAATAGAATTTTTCTCCTCCATCTTTTCATTTGTAGAATCTATTTTTTTGTCATTAGAAAGATCTTCGACATTTTTATTTTTAAGATTTTCTCTTATTTTTTCTTCTGCATCTTTTATCTTTTCTTTATCCTCAAGTGGTATTTGATAATAGTCAGACTGAATGTCGTTGAAGGCTAAAAAACCATGCTTTATTCTGCCGAAATTTATGAAAGCGGCCTGCAAAGAAGGCTCTACCCTACTTACAGTTCCAAGATAAATATTGTTTTTGAAGTTTAGCTTGTTTTTATCTTCAAATTCATATTCCTCAATTGAGGAGTTAGACTTAAGAACAATACGAGTTTCACTCGGATGCGAAGCATCAATATATAAATTTTTTTCCATTCTAATTGGATTCCTTTTAATCTGTTGAAATTTGTAATTCTGATTTTTAACATAGTGATATATTATACAATTTTTTCATTAATTGCACTTATTATAATATAATAAGATTATAATGCCCTAAGATAGCCAAATTTTATTCATTAATCTATTACAAATGTTCAAATTTTTAAATTTTTCAATTAAATTTTTTATCATATTTTCTATAACTTGTTTGTTATTTACTCTCTCAACATTATGGTATTTTTCTATAGGGCTTCCGGATTATAAAAAGCTATCTAATTATCAACCTCCAATTTCAAGCAGAGTCTACTCCGATGACGGGAGGCTTATTGCTGAGTATGCTTTAGAAAAACGATTATTTATTCCCTATGAATCCATTCCTAAAAAAGTAGTTAATTCTTTTTTATCAGCAGAGGATAAAAATTTCTTTAATCATCCTGGTGTAGATGCAAAAGGAATACTTAGAGCTTTCATTAAAAACTTAAAGAATATAAATGAAGATAAAAGACTAGAAGGAGCTTCCACCATAACCCAACAAGTGGCTAAAAATTTTTTACTAACAAACGAGGTTTCTTTAAATAGAAAAATTAAAGAAGCTATATTAGCATTTAGAATAGAAAGAGCGTATTCAAAAGAAAGGATTCTAGAATTATATTTAAACCAAATTTATCTAGGTCAAGGAACTTACGGAATAGCAGCAGCAAGTTTAGAATATTTTGATAAATCTGTGAAAGATTTGAATTATACAGAAGCGGCCTTGTTAGCAGCTCTGCCTAAAGCTCCTAGTAAATATGATCCTTTTAGATATCCAGATATTGCAAAATTTAGAAGAAATTTAGTAATCCAAAATTTAGAGGATAATGATTACATTTCTAAGGAACAACTTAAAAAGTTTAAAGAATCTAAAATTATCTTAAAAAGAAGAAAAATAGAAATTCTTAATGAAGCAAACTCCTACACAGAAGAAGTTAGAAGATCAATAAAAGAAAAATATGGATTCAAAAAACTTTATTCCGAAGGATTATCTATTCGCACACCTTTAAATGTAAAATATCAGATACAGGCAATCAAATCTTTAAGAAAAGGAATAGAGGCTTATGATAAGCGCCATGGCTGGAGAGGACCAATTACAAATAAAGTTAAAAATTCAAATTGGTTAACAATCGTTAAAAATATAAAAATAGACCCAACTTTAAATTGGAACAAAGCTGAGATTTTAACAATTAGTGAGAATGGAATAGATTTTAAAATTCTTAAAGGTTTGAAAGGAACAATTCCTTTAAAAAATCTTAAATGGGCAATTTCTAAAGATAAGAATATTTTTAATAGATTTAAAGTTGGTGATATTATTTTTGTAAAAAAAGAAAATAATATTTGGGATTTAAAACAATACCCGAAAGTAAATGGAGGGATAGTAGTTATAGATCCCTATACGGGAAATGTTAAAGCTTTAGTTGGGGGATTTAATTTTAAATCTAGTGAATTTAATAGAGTTACTCAAGCCAAAAGACAACCAGGGTCGGCATTTAAACCTATTGTATACGCTGCTGCACTAGAGAATGGATATTCACCTAATTCAATCGTGTTAGACGCACCTTTTGTAGAAAGTCAAGGTGTTGGCTTAAAAGATTGGAAGCCTGAAAATTATGGAAAAAAGTTTTATGGTCCTTCTACATTTAGAAAGGGCATTGAATTCTCTAGAAATTTAATGACAGTTAGAATTGCGAAACAATTAGGCTTAGATAAAATTTTAGACCTATCAAACAAACTAGAAATTTATGAGGATATTCCTGAATTACTGTCTGTTTCACTTGGGGCAGCAGAAACTTCTTTATTAAACCTTACATCAGCTTATGCCTCCTTTGTTAATGGAGGAAAAAAAGTTCAACCAAATTTAATTAATAGAATTCAAGATAGAAGAGGCAAAACAATTTACAAATTAGAAAATAGACAGTGCATGGGTTGTGATAAATTTTTAAACGACTCTGAAATTTATCCAACAATAGAACATCAAAATGAGAGAGTTTTTAGCGAAGAAACAGCTTATCAAATGACTTCAATTTTAGAAGGCGCAATAAAACGAGGGACAGGTAAAAAGTTGAGAGATTTAAATGTCCCTTTGGCAGGAAAAACAGGAACAACAAATAAAAATTATGATGCCTGGTTTATAGGCTTTTCCTCAAATCTTGTTATCGGTGTCTACGTCGGATTTGATAGCCCTGAAACTCTGGGCAGATATGAAACAGGTTCTAAAGCGGCTTTACCAATTTTTAAAGAATTTGTTAAGAATTCTCTTTTTAAAAAAGATTTTAAGGAATTCAAAATACCAGACGGAATTTATTTAACATCATTAGATTATGATACCGGTTTAAAGGCATCATTAGGTGAAAAAAATACAATTATTGAAGCTTTAAAAGGCAAAGATATTAACAATATTAATAATAACAAATTAATTTCAATAAGCAATTATGATAAACTTGTAAAATATAGACAATTTTACTAATGCAAAATTTTGAAAATAAATTAATAAAAGTTGAAAAAACTCTGAACAACATCAGGGGGTATCTTTGAAACTAATAATATTAGCGTAAAGTTACAAGAAATAGAAAAAACACTTTTAGATCAAAATTTTTGGAAAGATAAAGCAAAGGTAAAAAAAACAGTCAAAGAAAAAAAGATCTACGAAGATATTTCAAATTCTTACAAATCTGCTTTCCAAGAAATCAATAACTTAAAAGATTTATATAATTTAGCATCAGAAGAGAAAAATGACGAAATTTTATTGGACTGTGATAATAAAATTAATCAATTACTAAGAGCCTGTAAAAAAATTGAAATTAGTTGTTTTCTCTCAGGAGAAAACGATGATTTTAATATTTATCTTGAAATTCATGCGGGTGCAGGTGGAACAGAAAGCCAAGATTGGGCTGATATGTTGAGAAGAATGTATTTGAAATGGTTTGATAAAAAAAAATTTAAATATCAAATCATTAGCGAACACAAAGGAGATGAGGCAGGAATAAAATCCTCAACTTTAAAAGTAGATGGTGACTACCTCTATGGATTGATGAAAGCAGAATCCGGCGTTCATCGATTAGTAAGAATATCTCCTTTTGATAGTGGAGCTCGTCGACATACTAGTTTTGCAAGTGTTTGGGTATACCCTGCAGTTGATGATAATATAGATATTAAGATTGATGAAAAAGATTTAAGAATTGATACTTATAGATCGAGCGGCGCGGGAGGACAGCATGTAAATACAACAGATAGCGCAGTAAGAATAACTCACTTACCTTCAAAAATAGTTGTGCAGTGTCAAAATGAAAGATCTCAACATAAAAATAAAGAAACTTGTTATAAAATGCTTAAAGCGAGACTTTATGAGCATGAAATGCAAAAAAGAGAGAAAGAAAATCAAAAAGAGTTAAGTTTTAAAACAGATATTGGATGGGGTCATCAAATAAGATCTTATGTTTTACAACCATATCAACTTGTAAAAGATCTAAGAAATAAAATTGAAAATACTAATCCTAAAGATGTCTTAGATGGGAATATTGATCAATTCATTGAAGCAGGAATAATAAATAAATAATGAAAAAGATATTTTTTATATTAAATATAATTTTAATTCTTCTATTATCTTTATCAATAATTGTATTATCTACTAAAGGTTTAGAGACCAAGAGGTTTAATGATCTTATTGCAAACAAAGTTATAGAAAAAAACAAAGATATCTCAATAAAATTAGAAAAAATAAAATTTAAATTTGATATCAAAAATTTCAATTTATTCCTAGAAACAAAAAATCCTAATGTAATATACAAAAATCAAAAAATTCCAATTGAAGGTGTCAAAGTTTATTTAGATTTTATTTCATTAATTAAATCAAAACCAAAAATTAATAATATAAATATATTTTCAAAGGAAGTTAACATCGATCAATTAAAAAAAATTATTTTTAAAATGAAACCTTCAAATTTAAATAGTCTGATCTCCAATAAAATAGAAAATGGAAAATTAATCTTTAACCTAGAACTATATTTTAATGAAGATTTAGATATAGATAATTTCATTGCAAGAGGTGAAGTCAAAGAAATGAACGGAATTATTAATAGTGACTTACATTTAAAGGATACAAATTTTAATTTTTTCGCTGATTCCTCCGATATTCTTATTAAGGATATAAATAGCAGTCTAGAGGGAATTTTAGTAAAAAATGGAAATTTACAAATAAAAAAAGATAAGAAAATAAATTTAAAATCTGATTTTACTACCGAAATTAAAATTAATAATAAAAATATTATAAATTACTTACCAATTCTTAAGAATATAAATTTTGCAAACAATGAGATGGTCCTTAATGCAAACCTAGATAACTTTTTAGATATATCTTTCGATAAAACTTTCAAGGTTACTGATTATGCATATACTAATAAAGGAAAAGTAAAAAATTTATTTTATAAATTAAATAAACCTATTAAAAATTCTTTTTTAGAAAAAGAAATAGAATATTTATATTTGAAAAATTCTAATTTCAATTCTCGATATGCTCTAGATAAAAAAAATTATATCAATATCTCGGGGGGCTATAGTTTAGATAATAAAAATTATCAAAATTATGATTTTAAAAATAATTTTCAAAATAAATTTTCAAGTATCAATTTAAATTTAGATTTTTCGGAAAAATTAAAAATCGATTTATTAAATTTCAAAAAAGATAATTTCAATACTGCGCAAATCTTTTTGAAATTAAATAAAACAAAAGACTTTTTATATCTTAATGAATTAAAGTATACCGAAGATAAGAATTTAATTTTAATTGAAAAATTAAAAGTTGATAATAAATTTAATATTTCTTCACTAAAAAAAATTAAAATTAAAACTTATGAAAAAAATAATTTGAAGAATGATTTTAATTTGAATTTTGGAAAAAAAATCAAAATTTCTGGTGATCAATATGATGCTCAAAATTTAAATAAATTTTTAAGTAAAAAATCAGAAAATAATATTCTCAAAAAAATAAGTGCTGAGATCGAAATTGATATTAAAAATATAGCCACACCATTATCAAAAAAATTGAAAAATTTTAGGTTATTAGGAAATATTCAAAGAGGTAAATTTGTTAAAATTTCATCAAAAGGTGACTTCGGCGACAATAAATTTTTAGATATTAGTATGAAAAATGATAAAAAAAATGGAAAAAAATATTTAGAAATTTATTCAGATTTGCCCCAGCCCTTAATTTCAGAATATAATTTTTTTAAAGGTTTGGCTGATGGAGTTTTAACTTTTTCATCAATAATAGAAGAAGACATTTCAACCTCAAAGTTAGTTATTGATAATTTTAAAATAATAAATGCTCCTGGAGTTGTAAAACTTTTATCACTTGCTGACTTTGGAGGTCTTGCAGATTTAGCTGAAGGAGAAGGGATTTCTTTTGAAAAATTGGAAATTAGTATGAGCGACAATAAAGGTTTTATTAAATTAGAAGAACTTTTTGCTATTGGTCCAAGTATATCAGTTCTAATGGAAGGATATAAAACTCCGAGTGGCTTAACTAGTTTAAGAGGAACTTTAGTACCTGCTAAAAATTTGAATAATCTTTTATCAAAAATTCCAGTAATTGGAAAAATAATAATTCCAAAAGAAATAGGAGAAGGATTGTTTGGAGTAAGTTTTAAGATGAAAGGAATGCCAGGAAAAATTAAAACAACAATTAATCCAATTAAGACATTGACTCCTCGTTTTATCACTAAAGCGTTGGAAAAATCAAAACGATCTAAATAATTTTAATTAGATAATGTTTCTTTTTGCCAAAAGATATTTTTAAGATTTTATCATTAGCAAAATCTTCTTGTTTTAGTATTTTATTTTCATTTGTTAAGATTTCATTATTAATTTTTAAAGCATTACTTTTGATAGCTCGTCTTATCTCACTTTTTGATGACATAAACTTATTTAATACCAACAAATCTAATATTTTAATCCCTTGAATTAAATCATTTTTTTTTATTTTGATTTCTGGAAGATTTAATCCGAAGCCACCTGTCCCAAAAGTTTCTTTAGCTGTTTTTTCAGCTTTTTTAGCAGCTGTTTCACCGTGTAATATTTTTGTTGTTTCATTAGCAAGAAGAATCTTTAATTTGTTTATATCTTTTTCTTTTTTTATTAATTCATTTACTTTGTCAGATTTAATTTCAGTAAAAAAATTTAAAAAATTTTTAACATCCCTATCGTCTGTATTTCTCCAATATTGCCAGTAGTCATATGAAGAAAATAAATTTTTATTAAGCCAGACTGCACCTTTCTCGGTTTTACCCATTTTAGCTCCTGAAGCTAAAGTTATTAACGGCGTAGTAAGTCCGTAAGACTCTTTCTTTAGCATTCTTCTTATTAATTCAACTCCACTTACAATATTTCCCCATTGATCAGAACCTCCGATTTGTAAAATACATTTATTTTTTTTAAATAGTTGATAAAAGTCAAATGCTTGCAAGATCATGTAATTAAATTCCATATAACTAAGCGACTGCTTTCTTTCTAATCTTAATTTAACGCTATCAAAAGTAAGCATCTTATTAATAGTAAAATGTTTTCCCACATCTCTTAAAAACTCGATATAATTTAATTTGGTTAGCCAATCATAATTATTTACAAAAATTGGCTTAGTCTTATTTTTTGACATGTTTAAAATTTTAGTAAAAACCTTTTTAATATTTTTAATATTATTTTTAATTTCTTTCTGATTTAAAATTTTTCTAGTTGAGTCTTTACCTGAAGGGTCTCCAATTAAAGTTGTACCTCCTCCTAGCAATATAATAGGCTGATGACCATGTTTTTGCATTAATTTCAAAACCATTATTTGCAATAAACTGCCAACGTGGAGACTGCTTGCCGTACAGTCAAACCCTATATAAGCCTTTATCGATTGATTGTTACAAATATTATCTAGTTTATCCAAATCAGTACATTGATTTAGGTACCCACGTTCCTGCATTTCTAACAAAAAAGCATTTTTCATAGAACAATTTGTGTAATCCACTATTATACAAAAATTATTATAAATAAATAAAAATATGAACAAAGAATACACATCTTTAGGTTTAATGAGCGGAACTTCAGGGGATGGAGTTGATGCTTCAATTATTAAGTCAGATGGAGATAGTAATTACCAGGATATTGAAAATCAATACTTTGAATATGATAATGAGATTTATGAAAAGATACATAGTTTAAAGGAAAAAGTTAGTGAAATCAGAGATTTAGAAAAATTTGGAAAAGATTTAAATGACTTAGAGAGAAAAATTACTCTATTTCACGCTAATGTTGTGGAAAAGTTTAATAAAAATAAATTAGATTTAGTTGGTTTTCATGGTCAGACAATCTTTCATGACTCTCAAAAAAAAGTTTCTAAACAACTTGGTGATGGAAAGCTTTTATCTCAATTAACTAAAAAGAATATTGTTTATAATTTTAGGCAAAATGATATAAAAAATGGAGGAGAAGGGGCGCCACTAACACCAATATTTCATCAAATTATTACAACAAATAAAAAAATTGATTTACCGGTATGCATTTTAAATATTGGAGGTATATCAAACATTACTATTGTTAAAGAACCGGCTGGCTCATTTAGTTTTACTAGTCGTGATATTGGACCTGGAAATTGCTTAATTGACACATGGGTAAGAAAAAATTCAAAAAAGAAATTTGATGAAGATGGATCTTTAGCTGCTAAGGGAAATAGAAATGAGATAATTTTTGAACAAGCTCAAGAATTATTTTCTAATAGACCTTATCAAAATGTTGTATCTTTCGATGTTAATGATTTTGATGTTTCTTTTGCAAGAGGACTTTCTTTAGAAGATGGAGCTACAACTTTAACAGATTTTACAGCATCAATTATCAGTTCTGAAATAACATCAATTCTTTCAAATTTCAAAAATAGAATTCCTAAAGTTTTAATTTGTGGCGGGGGAAGAAAAAATAAATTTTTAATTGAAAAAATTAAAAAAAATACTTTACTAGTTGCAGATATTAAATCTATTGATGACTATGGAGTTGATGGTGACTATGTAGAGTCCCAAGCATTTGCCTTTCTTGCTATAAGATCTATAAAAAAATTACCTATTTCTTTTCCTGATACTACTGGATGTGAAAAACCTGTTTCCGGCGGTGAAATTGTCAAATACTAAATTAGAGCAGTTTTTTCTTTAATATATTTTTCTATTTCCAGAGTAAGTTCTTTTTCTTTATTTTTAAAAAAATGGTTAGAATTTTTTATTTTTGAAAAATTTACCTCAACTCCTTTTTGATTTTTTATTCTATTGTCCAGTTCAACTATACTATCTTTAGTAACCAACTCGTCATTTTCACTGTATATAACCTGACCCGAAGTTGGGCAAGGAGCTAGAAAGGAAAAGTCATAAACATTAGGTTGAGGAGAAAGAGCAATAAAATTATTTACTTCAGGCCGTCTCATAATAAGCTGCATACAGATTAATGAACCAAATGAAAATCCAGATACCCAACATTGACTATAGTCTAAATTTTGTCTTTCTATCCAATCCAAAGCCGCCGCCGCATCTGATAACTCTCCTTGACCGTTGTCAAAAATTCCGTCGCTTTTTCCTACACCTCTAAAATTTACTTTAATGACTGAAAAACCATTTTCCAAAAAAATATTATACATTAATTGAACAATTCTATTGTTCATTGTTCCACCATATTGAGGATGAGGATGTAGAACTATTGCCACTGGTGATCCAAATTTTGGGTTCTTATAATATTTTGCCTCAAGTCTTCCTGCTGGACCAGGAATAAAAATTTCTAAGCTTTTACTTTTCAATTTCATATTTTTAGTACTGATTATTATTCTCAAAAAAAGATTAAGTTTATATCACGTTTTGATGTGGCAAATATATTATTTTAATTCCGACTATTTTAATAGGAATTAGTTTAAAATTATTGTATTACAACATTAATTTATGAAACTTACTACTAAAGGGAGATACGCCGTTATGGCTATGGCAGATCTCGCCTCTAATATGAATTCTGGTCCAATTAGTTTAAGAGAAATATCTCTAAGACAAAATATTTCTGTAGCATATTTAGAACAAATTTTTATTAAATTAAAGAAAAGGAAACTTGTAAAAAGTTCAAGGGGAGCATCTGGCGGATATCTATTAGAAAAACCTGCTTCAGAAATTAAAATATCAAATATAATTTTTGCTGTAGATGAAGAAGTAAGAATGCTTAATTGCAAAAAAAATTCTAAAAAAGGCTGTAACAATAAATCAACAAAATGTATTACACACAATTTATGGGATGAATTGGATCAACATATTCATCAGTTTTTTGAGAAAGTTAAATTACAAGATTTAGTAAGAGGAGAAATAAATTAATTATGAAAAATAATAACTTAGATTATACCCAAGAATATAAGTATGGATTTACCACTGATATAGAAAACGTGAAAGCACCAAAAGGTCTTTCAGAAAAAACAATTAGATTCATTTCACAAATTAAAAAAGAACCTAAATGGATGTTAGATTGGAGACTTAAAGCATTTAATAGACTAAAGGTTTCTAAAGAACCTAATTGGCAAAAACCAAAGTATCCGAAAATAGATTATCAAGATTTGTACTATTACTCAGCTCCAAAAAGCATGAGTGAAAAGCCAAAAAGTTTGGATGAAGTAGATCCTAAACTTATTGAAACTTATAATAAATTAGGAATTCCATTAAATGAACAAAAAAAATTAAGTGGAGTTGCAGTTGATGCGGTATTTGACTCAGTTTCTGTTGCCACGACTTATAAAGAAGAATTAACAAAAAAAGGTATTATTTTTTGTCCTATTTCAGAAGCTATTCAAAACCATCCTGATTTAGTAAAAAAATATCTAGGCTCAGTGATCCCGATCAGCGATCATTATTTTGCAACACTCAACTCAGCTGTTTTTACTGACGGATCTTTCGTTTATATTCCACCTAACACAAGATGTCCTATGGAGTTATCTACTTATTTTAGAATTAACGCCTCTGAGACTGGACAATTTGAAAGAACTCTAATTATTGCTGATAAAGGTAGTTATGTAAGTTATTTAGAAGGTTGCACAGCACCTATGAGAGATGAAAATCAATTACATGCAGCTAATGTTGAACTTATAGCATTAGATGATGCTGAAATTAAATATTCAACAGTTCAAAACTGGTATCCAGGAGACAAAAATGGAGTAGGGGGGATTTATAATTTTGTAACAAAAAGAGGAGCTTGTAGAGGAAAAAATTCGAAAATTTCTTGGACGCAAGTCGAAACAGGCTCAGCGATAACTTGGAAATATCCAAGCTGTATTTTGCAAGGTGATAATTCTGTAGGAGAATTTTATTCTATAGCAATTACTAACAATCTTCAAAAGGCTGATACTGGAACCAAAATGATACATTTAGGAAAAAATACAAAAAGTAAAATTATTTCAAAAGGAATATCAGCTGGTAAAGCTGACAATACTTATAGAGGATTAGTCGATATAGGAAGAAAAGCTTTAAATTCAAGAAATTATACTCAATGTGACTCTTTATTAATGGGTAATGAATGTGGAGCTCATACTGTTCCATATATTAAAAATAAGAACTCTTCTTCAATAATTGAACATGAAGCCACAACTTCAAAAATAAACGATGATCAATTATTTTATTGTAATCAAAGAGGATTAAACCAAGAAGAAGCTGTAAGCTTGATAGTTAACGGGTTTTGTAAAGAGGTGCTACAACAACTTCCTATGGAATTTGCGGTAGAGGCTCAAAAACTAGTTGGTATCAGCCTAGAAGGAAGTGTGGGTTAATGGAGAATAGATTTCATTTAGCGATACCAGCAGGAGACCTAGACAAAGCTATAAAATTTTATTGTGAAGTTCTAGGTTGTGAAAGAGGAAACTCTGAGTTTAAATATCCTGATGCTTGGGCAGACATAAACTTCTGGGGAAATGAATTAACTTTGCATGCCACAGACCCAGATAAAAAAAATGTAAGCGAACGCCACAATGTTGACATGGGAAATGTTACTATTCCTCATTTTGGAGTTCACTTAGACGACGAGACATTTCAGACATTAAAACAGAGACTAATTGATAAAAAGATAAAATTTATTGATCCGCCATACATAAGATTTAAAGGAGAAGACATTGAGCAGGAAACTATGTTTCTAGAGGATCCTAATGGCAATTGTATGGAGATTAAAACAATGAAGAATCCTAACACACTATTTAAAAAATAAAATAACATGAATTTAGAAAGCAAGTTAAACGAATATAAAAATAATATAGAGGAACTCAAATCAGTTGAGAGTCTTGAGGTTTATAGATGGTTAATGTCTTTAGGGGAAAAATTAAATGATGATCCTTTAAGTGAAGAAAAAAGAATAGAAAAAAATAAAGTTAAAAAATGTCAATTTGATTTATTTGTAGATTATGAAAATGGAAAATTTAAAGCCTGGAGCAAGGCAATGGTCGCAGCAGGATATGCATATGTGTTAATAGACATATTCAACTCAATAAAACTAGATCAAGCGAAAAAAATCACTGTCGATGATTTTAAAAAGATAAAGATGGACGAATTACTTACCATGAATAGAAAAACTGGTTTTTTTGAAATGATAGAAATGATGATTGCAAAATTAAAAAATGTTAGAAATTAAAAATTTAAAAGCATCAATTAATAATAAAGATATATTAAAAGGATTTAGTCTAAAGATACTTCCTGGTGAAGTTCATGCCATTATGGGCCCGAATGGCTCCGGTAAAAGTACATTAGCAAATGTACTGTCTGGAAAAGAGGGATATAAAATTTCTGGAGATTTAATATATCAAGGAAACAGGCTCGATGAAATATCTATAGACGAGAGAGCTCAAAAAGGAATTTTTTTAGCCTTTCAATACCCTACGGAAATTCCAGGAGTTAATACAAGTAATTTTCTTAGAACATCATTAAATAAGGTGCGGAAAGCACAAGGTAAAAAAGAATTAGATGCTTTATCTTTTTTAAAAATTGTTAAGGAAAAATCAAAAGAACTAGGAATGGATGAAAAAATGTTATCCAGACAACTTAACGTAGGTTTCTCAGGGGGAGAAAAGAAAAAAAATGAAATTTTACAAATGAAAATTTTAGATCCAAATTTGATAATTCTTGATGAAACAGACTCCGGTCTTGATATAGATGCTTTAAAAACTGTAGCAGAGGGAGTAAATTCATCAAGGGATAGTAAAAAATCTTTTCTTGTCATTACTCATTATCAGCGATTATTAAATTTTATAAAACCAGATTTTGTTCACATACTTTCAGATGGAAAAATAATTAAATCTGGAACTAAGGAACTTGCAATAGAATTAGAAAAAACAGGCTACAAAGGAATTAATTAAATGCTTAACTTTAAAATTAATTCAGATGAAATTGATAAAATTGGAAGTTTTTCAAAAGAAGAGAAGAATTTTAGATTAAAAAATTTAGATTATTTCAATGATATTGGATTCCCAAATAAAAAAAATGAAGATTGGAAATTTTCAGATTTAAAAGCAATTGTTTCAGAAAATTTCAGTAAACTAGATATACAGTTTTCAAAATCTAAAAAACAAAAAGTAGATTTTATCAAAGATTTTGAACATAACTATATTGTTATAGTTAATGGAGAATTAACTATAAGTGATTTTAAGTACGAAGAAAAAAGTAACATTATATTAAAATCCTTTTCAAACGATAATTATTCTAATAAAAAAGAAAGCAATCCTCTTATCAATTTAAATCATGCTTTATCTAATAAAGGTTTTTTTTTAGAGGTAAAAGAAAATTATAAATTTAAGAAAATTCTAGTTATTTATTATTTATTTACCGAAGACTTAGATGAAAATATATTAAATAGTAAAAATAAAATTAAAATTGGAAAAAATTCAGAACTTCATTTATTAGATTATTTAGTTAATGACTCAAAAAAGAATTTTTTTAACAATGTTCATGAAGATATTATTCTTGAAAACTCAGCAGTTTTAAAAAATATCTATCTTCAAAACAACAAAAGTTCAGGTTATTTTCACAAATATTCAAGAAATAAGTTATTTACTGGATCAAATTATTCTTATTTTATTTTTCCTGCTGGCTTAAAATTTAATAAGTTAGATTTAGAATTTGATTTAGAAGGTGAGAGAAGTGAGTGTAATTTACAATCTGCTTCCTTTCTGGACAATAATGAACATCAAGAGATTAAAACACGTGTAAATCATTTTGTTCCAAATTGTAAAAGTCATCAGAAGGTAAAAAATGTTTTAAACGCAGAGAGCAAAGGTGTTTATCAAGGTAAAATATTTGTTAAAGATGTGGCCCAAAAAACGGACGCTTATCAATTAAGTAAAGCAATTTTATTAAGTGAAAGATCTGAATTTGACTCTAAACCAGAGTTAGAAATTTATGCTGATGATGTAAGATGTTCTCATGGGTCTACGTCAGGTAATTTAGACAAAGACTCGATTTATTACCTGATGACTAGAGGGCTAAGCCAAAAAGAATCTACGAAATTGCTAGTAAATGGCTTTTTAAATGAAATAGCCGATTCAATTAAAAGTAACTCAATAAGAAATTTTATAAAAAATAAACTAGAGACTCAATTATTAAATGAATATAAAAAACATTAAATCTGAATTTCCAATATTTAAACAAAAAATAAATGGCAAGCCTTTAGTATATTTGGATAGTGCTAATTCATCTCAAAAACCAAAAGTTGTTATAAATAGAATGTCAAATTTTTATGAAACCGAGTTTTCTAATGTAGGAAGAAGTGTTCATTCATTAGCAGTAAAAGCAACTAACAGATTTGAGGAAACTAGAGATAAAGTTCAAAAATATTTAAATGCAAAAAACAGAGAAGAAATCATTTTTACTAAGAGCGCCACCGAGTCAATTAATTTAATTGCTTCGTCTTTTGGTGATAAATTTATAAAAGAAGGAGATGAGATTTTGACAACTGAATTGGAGCATCACTCAAATTATATTCCATGGCATTTTATAAGACAAAAAAAAGGTGCGAAAATTAAATTTACACCTGTTAATGAGAAAGGAGAAGTCGAAATCGATGAAATAAAAAAACTTATAAGTTCTAAAACAAAAATAATAGCCATTACTCATATATCAAATGTAACCGGAGCTATAATGCCCATAAAAAAAATTGTTGATTTAGCTAAAGGAAAAAATATTCCTGTTTTAGTAGACGGAACTCAAGGAGCGCCACATTTAAAAATAGATATTCAAGAATTAGGTTGTGATTTTTATGCAATTTCATGTCATAAAATGTATGGTCCAAATGGATTGGGAATTCTTTATGCAAAAAAAAAATGGCTTGAAGAATTGCCACCATATCAAGGTGGTGGCGGGATGATAAGTGAAGTAATGAAAGATAGAGTCTCTTTTGCTGACTCACCTACAAAATTTGAAGCGGGAACCATGCAAACTGCAGAAGTCGTGGCTTTTTCAGAAGCAATAAATTTTATTGAAAAATTAGGAATTAAAAATATTCAAAATCATGAAAATGAAATTTTAGAGTACGGTATCGAAAAATTAAAAAAGAATAACTCAGTAAATATAATTGGAGATCCAAAAGAAAGAGGTTCTGTAATGAGTTTTGTTATGAAAGGGATACACCCTCATGATATTGCAACAATATTAGATGAAGATGGTGTTGCAATTAGAGCAGGCCATCATTGTTGCCAAATATTACATGATAAGATTGGTGTGCCAGCTACCGCAAGAGCATCAATCGGGGTTTATAATTCTAAAGAGGATATAGACATATTATGTAACGCTATCGATAACTGTAAAAAGGTTTTTAATATTTAGATGGAACTTAAAGAATTATATCAAGAAATAATTTTAGATCATGCGAAAAATCCTCGTAATAAAGGAAAGTGTGAAAATTATAACCATGATGCAAAAGCTCATAATACTCTATGTGGTGATAAAGTTCATATTTACTTAAACTTAGATGATGATAAAAATATTAAAGGTTTGAGCTTTGAAGGCGAAGGATGTGCAATTTCTTTAGCTTCAGCATCAATTTTAACTGACACTCTTAAGGGTAAAGATTTATTTTTCACAAAAAAAATAACTAATGATTTTTTAAATATGATTAAAACTAAAAGTAAAATTACTTTAAATAGTCTTTCAGATGATCAAATAACCACAATTAGCTCATTATCTGGAGTACAAGAATTTCCAATGAGAATAAAATGTGCTACAATGGCATGGCACGCATTATTATCTGCTATAGAAAAAAAAACTTAATATGAGTGATTTAAGAGAAGAAGTAATAAAAGAAATTAAGAAGATTTATGATCCTGAAATACCAATAAATATATACGAATTAGGTTTGATATATAAGATAGAGATAATTGATAAGAAAAAAGTAAAAATAGATATGACTTTAACAACCCCCAATTGCCCAGTAGCAGATAGTTTGCCAAAAATGGTTAAAAATAATATATTAAAGATAAATGGTATTTCCGATGTAGATCTTAATTTAGTTTGGGATCCTCCGTGGACTAAAGATAAAATGTCAGAAGCCGCAAAACTAGAATTAAATTTATGAGCGAAAAAGTAATTAAACTTAGCGATAAAGCAGTAAATAGAATTAAAGAAATTATGTCTCAAGCTCAAAACTCAACTATAGGAGTTAGAATAGGAGTAAAATCTGGAGGTTGTGCAGGTATGTCTTATGTAATGGAATATGCAAAAGAAATTAAACCAAATGAAGAAGTTATTGAAGACAATGGAGTTAAAGTTTTAATAGATCCGAAAGCAATAATGTATCTTTTAGGTACTGAAATGGATTATAAAGAGGAGAAATTTTCATCTCAGTTTTTTTTTAAGAATCCGAACGAGACAGAGAGATGTGGTTGTGGAGAGTCTTTTAAAGTTTAATTATCCACTGTAATACATTTCAAACTCAATAGGATGTGGAGTGTGCTCAAATTTATAAATTTCTTGGAATTTTAAATCAATATAAGCATCAATTTGATCATCTGTAAATACACCACCTTGAGTTAAAAAATTTCTATCCTTGTCAAGACTTTGCATTGCTTCTCTTAATGAACCACATACTGTAGGTAATTTTTTCACCTCACTTTCAGATAGTGTATATAAATCTTTATCAAAAGATTTACCTGGGTCAATTTTATTTTTAATTCCATCAATTCCTGCCATTAACATTGAGGCGAATGTTAAATAAGGATTGCCAGCGGCATCAGGAAATCTAATTTCCATTCGTGCTGCTTTAGGATTGTTGATGATTGGAATTCTACATGATGCAGATCTATTTCTTGCCGAGTAGGCTAAAATTACAGGAGCCTCAAAACCAGGTATTAGTCTTTTATAACTATTCGTAGTAGCATTAGAAAAAGCATTGATAGCTTTAGCATGTTTTAAGATTCCTCCAATATAATATAAAGCTGTTTTCGATAAACCAGAATATTCTTTACCCATAAATACAGGTGTGCTCCCTTTCCAAATCGATTGGTGACAGTGCATACCTGATCCATTATCACCTTTTACAGGTTTAGGCATAAAAGTAGCTGTTTTACCAAAAGAGTGAGTAACCATTTGAACTGCATATTTATAAAGTTGTAGATTATCAGCCATGTTAGTTAATGTTCCAAAGTACATTCCCAGCTCGTGTTGGCTAGGAGCAACCTCGTGGTGGTGCTTTTCTACTTTAACACCCATATCTTTAAGAGCTTTTAAATATTCACCTCTCATATCTTGGGCACTATCTACAGGAGGAACAGGAAAATATCCTCCTTTAATCCCAGGTCTGTGGCCCATATTGCCATTTTCATATTTTTTTCCAGTATTGTACGGACCTTCAGAACTATCAATGCTAAAACTTGTTTCGTTCATATCATTTTTGAATCTAACATCGTCAAACACAAAAAATTCTGGTTCAGGACCAAAATAAGATTTATCTCCAATCCCAGTTTTTTTTAAATAAGCCTCAGCTTTTTTAGCAGTTCCTCTCGGATCTCTTTCATAAGGATCCTTATTTACCGCATCAAGAATATCACAAAAAATGTTTAGTGTTGTATGAGAATTAAATGGATCGATAATTGGTCTAGTTAAGTCAGGTTTTAAAAGCATGTCTGATTGATTAATAGCTTTCCAGCCTGCAATTGATGAACCATCAAAAAATACACCATCATTTAGCAATTCATCGTCAACAACGGTAGCATCCATTGTTACATGCTGAAGCTTCCCTTTAGGATCTGTAAACCGCAAGTCAACAAATTCTACTTGCTTGTCTTTCATTAATTTAAGAATGTCTTTTGAGCTCATTTAATTCATTTCTTTAATAAACTTTAAATTTTCACAGACCATACATAAGTATTGCTTTCAATATATAATAATTAGTATATATCAGCTATGCATTTTAATCATAATACAATCACTACTTGAAATGAGAGAAGCTAAATCGGGGGATATTTTACTTTTAACCTTACTAGGTTTGATTTGGGGCTCTTCTTTTTTTAATATTAAAATTGCCACCTATTCCTACGAACCTTTTACTCTAGCTTTAATAAGAGTGATTTTTGCGTGTTTACCTTTATTAATTCTTTGTCGGTATAAAAAGATAAAAGTTTTGGCATTTTCAGAAAATTGGAAACCCTACGCAATTATTGGCCTTTGCAACATTGCAATCCCATTTACTTTAATTGCTATTGGAACTGCAAAGATAAATAGTTATTTAGCAGCTATGTTAATGAGCACTACACCGATGAGCGGGTCAATTCTTGCTCATTTTTTTACTAAAGATGAGAAAATTACTATGTTAAAATCTATTGGAATCTTTATTGGTTTTTTAGGAATACTTTTTTTATTTTTTGACAAATTGATCATAAATGAAAGTAATGTTATTTATGTATTAATTACCATTCTGGGTTCTACATTTTATTCTATAGGAGGAATCTTAACTTTAAAATTAAAAGCAAAAGGAAATGAGAACGTTACTACCTCTACAACTCTTTGGTCAGTAATTTTCCTGTTTCCTTTATCAATGATATTTGAATCCCCATGGCAATCAAATCCTTCGATAGAATCTACTCTAGCACTATTATATCTTGGAGTGATTGCAACTGGATTAGCTTGGTTGATTAGATTTAGGATTTTAACTGTAAATGGTTTAGTTTTTCAAACTCAAGTGGCTTATTTAATTCCTATTTTCGGAGTTTTATTTGGGTATTTTTTGATGGATGAAATAATTACTTGGAGAGTTTTAATATCATTGATTATAATAATATTAGGTATTTATATTGTAAAAAAAAACAATAAGGGTGTAAAAAAATAAATGCAAACAGATTCAATTGAATTAAGCTTCTTATCGATTTTTGCATTCTTAACATTCTTTGTCTTTTTGATAATAAGCAAGAGTTTCAATTTGTTAAGTAATAGTTCTCTCTTAGATGAAGACTTTTTAAAGCCTCAGGCGTTCCATAATGAGGCGATCCCAAGAAGTGGAGGACTAGCCAGCATTATTGCTTTATTTTTATTCTTTGGAATATACTATCTTCTTTATTCAAAAATTCTTTACGAATACATCTTTTTATGTACCAGTATATTTTTTATTGGATACTTAGACGATATCAAAATAAGGATTAGCCCGAATTTTAGATTATCATTAATGATTTTATTTTTAGTTATTTTAATAAATTTTCTTCCTATAGAAATTCAACACATGGATTTAATTTTTCTAGATACTTGGCTAGAAAATAAATTTTTTGCAACTATTTTTGTGCTTTTATGTTTTTTATTTATAATAAATGGTGCCAATTTAATCGATGGTTTTAATGGTCTTTTAACTATTAATTTAATTATCATTAATTCTGTCTTACTTTTTATAAATCTAAATAACGACAGGTTTGAATTTTCATTTTTTTTAACCGCTCAAATTATTATCTTAATTTCTTTTCTTCTGTTTAACTTTCCTAAAGCTAAAATGTTTCTAGGTGATAGTGGATCATATTTATTTGGATCTCTAGTTGCTCTAAATACAATTATAACTAACAACCTTAATTCAAATGTTTCTTCTTTTTTTCTTTGTATTTTACTGTCCTACTTGTTTTTCGAGGTCTTCTTTTCTTTTATGAGAAAAATATATCAAAAAAAATCCCCTGTTCTTCCAGACAATGAGCATTTGCATATGCTTTCCTATCTTAAAGTATCCAAGATTTTTGGAATTGATAAAGGCAATTATTTAAATTCAATTATTATTAATTCTATTTTTTCTGTGCTAGTTTTACCTAGCCTATATTTTGCAGATAACGGCTCAGTTTGTAAGTACTGGTTTTTTATATTAATTTTAATTTATACATCAGTTTATATTAGACTTTATCGTTTAACAAAAAATTAAATTGATATATAAAACAACAACTATAATTTGGGCAAGTGGCGGAATTGGTATACGCGCTGGTCTTAGAAACCAGTGCCGCAAGGCTTAAGAGTTCGAGTCTCTTCTTGCCCACCAAATAAAAGATATGAAAATAGAAGTACAGTCTAAAAAAGGTCTTAGAACAGTCTTGTCAGTGGTAGTTGATAAGAAAACAATCCAAAATAAGATGGATGAAAGACTTAATGAATTACAAAAAGAAGTTACCTTAAAAGGTTTTAGAACAGGAAAAGTTCCTCCCTCAGTAATCAAAAATCAATTTGGAAAATCAATATACGGAGAAGTAATAGATAAAATTTTAAGAGAAACTTCAGCAAAGGCTATAGAGGAAAAAAAAATTAAAATAGCTGGTCAACCAAAAATTGATTTAAAAACTTTCGGAGAAGGAAAAGATTTGAATTATGAATTACAAATAGACTCTTTGCCAGAAATCAATATAGAATCTTTTGAAAAATACAAAGCTGTTGAATTTAATGTTAAAATTGAAGATAAAATAGTAAATGAAAAATTAAAAGAAATATCAAATCAAAACAAACAATTTAAAGATAAAAAAGAAACAGAAGAAGCTAAAATTGGAGATCAAGTTATTTTTGATTATTCCGCTACAGTTGATGGAAATAAATTTGAAGGGAGCGAAGGAAAAGGAGTTCAATTAGAACTTGGTAAAGATTTATTTCTAAAAGGTTTTGATGAACAATTAGTAGGAGTAAAAAAAAATGATTTAAAAAATTTAATCTCAACATTACCCACTAATCATCCAAAAAAAGAATTAGCAAATAAAAAAACAAAGTTTGAGTGTAAGATTTTAAATGTTAAAGAACCTATAAAGAATATAATTGATGATAATTTTGCGAAAATTATGGGAGCTAAAGACTTAAACGATTTGAAAAAATTAATTGAAAATCAAATTTCTAGTCAATATTCGCAGGCATTAAACTCTATAACAAAAAAGGAAATTTTAGATCAAATAGAAAAAAATCACAAAATAGATTTGCCTAAAAATATGATAGAACAAGAAATTTCAATAATGACGCAAAGTTTAAAAGCTGAAGATAAAGAAAAACATAAAACAAATAATGAAAAAATAGCTAAATCTAGAATTAAATTAGGTTTAATTCTTAACGAGTACGGGGAAAAAAACAATTTAAAAGTTTCCGAAGAAGAAGTCAAAGCTGAAATCCAAAAACAAATCAAAGGAATGCCGGGTCAAGAAAAAATGGTTCTTGATTATTATCAAAAAAATCCTAGCGCGGCTCAAAGTTTAAAAGGGTCTATTTATGAAGAAAAAATTATTTCTTTAATTAAATCAAAAATTAAACTTGAAGTTAAAAATATTAATACTAAAGAGGCTGAAAAAATTATTTCAGAATTTAATAAGCCCAAGATTGATCAAACCAAGTTAAAGAAAACAGAGTCTTCTGAAAAAAATACTACAAAACCAAAAAAAATTAGTAAAAAGTAACCAATAGTTGTATAAAACCTCTTATGAGTCGTGATTATGAAGAAAAAATGAACAGCTTAATTCCTATGGTTGTTGAACAAACAAGCAAGGGAGAAAGAGCTTATGATATTTACTCCAGGCTTTTAAAGGAAAGAATAGTTTTTTTAGTGGGACCAGTTAATGATAATGTGGCTTCGCTAGTAACTGCTCAGCTTTTATTTTTAGAGTCTGAAAATCCAAATAAAGAAATAAGTTTTTATATCAATAGCCCTGGAGGTCTGGTTACGGCTGGGTTAGGAATTTATGACACTATGCAATATATTAATTCTCCGGTTTCCACTTTATGCATCGGACAAGCTTCGTCAATGGGATCTTTTTTATTAGCAGCTGGAGAAAAAGGTAAAAGATATTCATTACCAAACTCAAGAATAATGGTGCACCAACCTTCGGCTGGATTTCAAGGTCAAGCTACAGATATACAAATTCATGCAAAAGAGATTCTTTCATTAAAAGAAAGGTTGAATAAAATATATTCTAAGCATACGGGGAAATCTGTAGATGAAATTTCGAAAGCTTTAGAGAGAGATAATTTTATGACAGCAGAGGACGCCAAAAAATTTGGATTAATAGACTCTGTTGTGGAAAAAAGAAAATAAAACACTATATATTGAATTACTTACAACTTCAGCTTGATAAGGTTAATTGAGACATTTATTATATAATTATTGATTCGATATGACTGAAAAAAATAACAAAAATATCCTTTATTGCTCTTTTTGCGGCAAGAGTCAGCACGAAGTTAGAAAACTAATCGCAGGTCCAACGGTATTTATTTGTGACGAGTGCGTTGAGCTTTGTATGGATATAATAAAAGAGGAAAACAAAAGTTCATTAGTAAAGCATCAAGATGGAGTTCCTACCCCAAAAGAAATATGTAATGTCTTGGACGACTACGTAATTGGACAAAAATTTGCTAAAGAAATTCTATCAGTGGCAGTTCATAATCATTATAAAAGATTAAGTCATGAAACAAAAAATAATAAAGACATAGAATTATCAAAATCTAATATCCTTTTAGTCGGACCTACTGGGTGCGGTAAAACTTTGTTGGCTCAAACTCTTGCAAGAATTTTAGATGTACCTTTTACAATGGCTGATGCAACTACATTGACAGAAGCAGGTTATGTTGGAGAAGATGTTGAAAATATTATTTTAAAACTCTTACAAGCCGCAGATTATAATGTTGAGAAAGCACAAAGAGGAATTGTATATATTGATGAGGTAGACAAAATTAGCAGAAAATCAGAAAACCCCTCTATTACCAGAGATGTTTCTGGTGAAGGAGTTCAACAAGCTTTACTAAAAATTATGGAAGGAACTATTGCTAGCGTTCCGCCTCAAGGAGGCAGAAAACATCCTCAACAAGAATTTTTACAAGTTGACACAACTAATATTCTATTCATTTGTGGAGGAGCATTTGCAGGACTTGATAAATTAATTGATAACAGAGGCAAAGGTAGTTCTATAGGATTTGGAGCTAAAGTTAAAAATCATAAGGACCAATCTTTGTCTGAGATTATGAAAAAATTAGAGCCGGAAGATTTAATAAAATATGGTTTGATTCCTGAATTTATTGGCAGGATGCCAATTATCGCAACATTAAATGATCTTGACGAGAAATCATTAATAAAAATTTTACAAGAACCAAAAAACTCGCTAATAAAACAATATAAAAGATTGTTTGAGTTTGAAAATGTTGAACTTGAATTTCAAGATGATGCAATTTCTGAAATTGCTAAAAAAGCTATTTCTAAGAAAACTGGCGCTAGAGGATTAAGATCAATTTTGGAAAATATCCTTTTAAAAACAATGTTTGAATTACCTGACATGGAAGATGTAATGAAAGTAACAGTCGATAAACCTTCTGTTAAAGGAGACTCTGAACCGATTATCACATATGGGAAAAAACAATCAACATCTGTAGCTTAGATACAATTTGTTTCTTGAAATAATCATATTAATTGCCATATAAGTTACTTATGAAAGCTACTTATATAAAACCATTATTGCCTCTAAGGGATATAGTGATATTTCCTTCAATGGTAATTCCACTGTTTGTTGGAAGAGAAAAATCTATAAAAGCTTTACAAGAGGTGATGAAATCAGATAAATCGATTGTATTAATAACACAAAAGAATTCTGAAATAGACGACCCAGAGGAAAAGGACCTTTTTGGTTACGGGTGTTTAAGTAAAGTTCTTCAACTTTTAAAATTACCAGATGGTACCGTTAAAGTATTAGTAGAAGGAGAAAAAAGAGTTAAAATATTAAAGCACAATCAAAAGGAAGATAAATTTTTAACTTGCGAAGTAGAAATTGCAGAAGATCAGAATGTTTCGAAGGATCTAGATACTTTTGCTCTAAGTTTAGTAAAAAGGTATGAGAAGCTACTGGTGTTAAATAAAAAAGATTTTAATGAAGCGACAAATACTCTAAATAATCTTAAAAACGCTTCACAAATAGCAAATAATATTTCATCAAATTTAAATATTCAAATTCATGAGAAACAAGAGCTTCTAGAAATTCTAGATTTAAAAAAAAAATTAGAAAAGATTTATTCAATTATTGAAAAAGAGACAAGTGTTCTTTCAGTTGAGAAAAAAATTAGAGGTAGAGTAAAAAACCAAATGGAAAAAACTCAAAGAGAATATTACTTGAATGAACAATTAAAAGCTATTCAAAAAGAACTTGGAGAAATTGACGAGGGCAAAGACGAATTAACAAATCTTTCAAAAGCTATAACAAATGCAAAAATGCCAAAATTAGCAAAAGAAAAATGTTTGTCGGAATTAAAAAAATTAAAATCAATGAGCCCAATGTCCGCTGAAGCTACTGTAGTAAGAAACTATTTAGATTGGATGACAGAACTACCTTGGTCTCAAAAGTCTAAAATAAATACTGATTTAAAAAACGCTCAAAAAATATTAGACGAGGATCATTATGGTTTAGAAAAAGTTAAAGAAAGAATAATTGAATTTTTAGCTGTGCAAAAAAGGATTCAAAAAATGAAAGGACCTATTTTATGTTTAGTAGGTCCACCAGGTGTAGGAAAAACATCTTTAGGCAAATCTATTGCAAAAGCTACAAATAGAAAATTTATTAGAATTTCTCTTGGCGGTATTAGGGATGAAGCGGAAATAAGAGGGCATAGAAGAACTTACATAGGTTCCCTTCCAGGAAAAATTATACAAATGATGAAAAAAGCTGGTACTAAAAATCCACTCTTTTTATTAGACGAGATTGATAAAGTTGGTAACGATTATAGAGGAGATCCCTCGTCAGCATTATTAGAAGCTTTAGATCCAGAACAAAATAAAGAATTTAACGATCATTATTTAGAAGTTGACTATGACTTGTCTGACGTAATGTTCGTGACAACAGCAAATACATTGAATATTTTACCTCCTTTACTTGATAGAATGGAAGTTATTAGACTTTCTGGATACACAGAAGATGAAAAGGTAAATATTTCTCAAAAGTTTTTAATTCCAAAACAAAGTGAAAATAACGGTTTAAAAAAAGAAGAGTGGGGCATTGAAAAGAAAGTTAATCGAAAAATTATAAGAGATTATACTAGAGAGTCAGGTGTTAGAAACCTCGAAAGAGAAATATCAAAAATTGCTAGAAAACTTGTAAAAAAGATAGATAACAATGAAAAAATAAACAATCCTATAGAAGAAAAAGATATGAAAGATTTATTAGGTGTACAAAAATTTAATTATGGTGAAATAGAAGATGAAAATAGAATAGGGGTAGTTACAGGACTCGCTTGGACTGAAGTTGGGGGTGAGATTTTAAAGATTGAATCCGCGGTAATGCCAGGTAAAGGAAAAATGCAAATTACCGGGAAGTTAGGTGATGTAATGCAAGAGTCTGTTAAAGCAGCTAAATCATACATTAGATCTAAAAGTTTA
Organism: Pelagibacteraceae bacterium AG-325-E13; assembly: GCA_003282965.1. Classification (GTDB taxonomy): domain Bacteria; phylum Pseudomonadota; class Alphaproteobacteria; order Pelagibacterales; family Pelagibacteraceae; genus Pelagilacustribacter. Next base: position 138,718 of record QBYF01000001.1, read on the forward strand.
GAGTATGGAATTATACCTCCTATATTTGATAAAAAAGATTTTCATATTCATGTTCCCGAAGGAGCCACTCCCAAAGATGGACCTTCAGCTGGAGTAGGAATGGTTACTTCTATAATTTCGGCTATTACAGAAATACCGGTTGACAAAACAGTAGCTATGACAGGCGAGATTACTTTACGAGGAATAGTCCTTCCTATCGGAGGTTTAAAAGAAAAATTATTAGCTGCACATAGAGCTGGAATTAAAAAAGTCTTGATACCAATAGAAAACAAAAAAGATTTAGTAGAAGTGCCAAAAACAATATTGGAAACAATGGAAATTATTCCTGTAAAAAATGTTGATGAAGTACTTAAAGTTGCTTTAATAAAACCATTAAAAAGGGTTGAGTGGGTTGAAGTGGATCAAATTTCAGAAAAAAATAAAACCAAAAAAGAAGAATTAAGTACACATTAATAACCTTCAAATAAGCTAATTAAATTGATAGTCTAGTTTCATACTTTGTTAAAATTTGAGTTATAATAAAATTTATTATAAATTAATATAGAGTTTTAATTATATGCCAAAAAAAATCATTATTACAGGTGGATTAGGTTATATTGGAACTGAACTTTGCAAAATTTACTCTGGGGTTAGTTGGCACCATCAAATTATTATAATTGATAATAGATTTATTTCAGAAAGAGTTAATCAAATCAGGAATTGGAACATGGAGTTTGTTCATGGTGATATATTAGATAAAGATCTTGTTAAAAAATATTTCAGGGACGCAGATATAGTCCACCATTTAGCTGGTGTAACTGATGTACCACGAACTCAAGGAGAGGCAACAAAAGTAAAAGATGATAATATAAAATTAGTTGGAGAAAACGGAACTCAAAATATTTTAGAAGCAATAAGTGATAAATGCAAAATAATTTTTCCTTCTACCCATGTTATATATGAGGGTATAAGTGAAATTAAAAAGGAAATTAAAGAAGAAGAACAGTCAAAACCAGTATTATCTTACTCTTTGTCTAAAGCAGTTAATGAAAAACAACTTAAAGATTCTGGAAAAAACTACATAATTTTAAGGTTAGGCTCTGTATACGGATATTCACTAGACACAACTCGAATAGATATAATGCCCAATCTATTTTCAAAAATTTCCTCTCAGAATGGAACACTTAGACTTTTTTCAGGAGGGAGACAGATAAAAAGTTTAGTTCCTCTTATTGATGTAGCGAGATGTTTCAAATTTATGGAAGAAAGAGAGGACCTATCATCTGAAATATTTAATTTAACAAAGGACACCTTAACTGTTAAAGAAGTGGCAGAAATCTGTAAAAAACATAATCCAAAAACAATACTAAGGGAAACAAACGATGAAATTCCAAATTTAGGATTTTCTTTATCTAATAAAAAAATTTTGAGTACAGGATTTAAGTTTTTATATAACTTAGACGAAAGCATTAAAGAGATGATCGCAAAATGGTCTTCTCAAAATTTTATCAAAGATTTGGAATATGTTAAAGATGGAGACAATTTATTTGAAGATGACAGAGGAAAAATTAGCAATCATGAGTTAACAGAACCTATTAACCTAATTGGGCTTATAGATTCAAAAAAAGGAACAATTCGAGCTAATCACTATCACCCACAACAAGAACAAAAGTGTTTATTTACCAAAGGTCAAATTATTGAAGTCTTTCAAGATATTATAAATCCCAATTCCCCAAAAATTACTCAAGTTGTAAATGCGGGACAACTTTCTGTTATAAAACCTAATGTAGCTCACACAATGGTTTTTACTAAAGATACAACTTTTCTTAATTTAGTGAGGGGAGAAAGGGATCATGAAAACTACGGTATTACACACACGATAAAACATGTATTTGTTGATGAAAAAGAAAAAAAATTATTATTAGAAAATTATAAATTTGATTGTAGATCTTGCGGAAATACCAACTTAAAAAGAGTAGTATCATTAGGCTATCAACCACTAGCTAACAATTTATTAAAAAAGAAAAATGATAAATGTCAATTGTATCCTCTAGAAGTAAATTTTTGTGCAAAATGTTATAATTGTCAATTATCTATATCAGTTGACCCCAAAAAAATGTTCTCAAATTATTTATATACTTCCTCCACTTCTAAAATATTTAGAAATCATTTCGTTGAAGCAGCGAAAAAATATACGAAGGAGCTAAAATTAGATAAAAAAAAATCATATATAATTGATATTGGTAGCAACGACGGTGTTGCATTGAAACCATTTTTAGATTTAGGGTTGAAAAAAGTTCTTGGTATTGAACCTGCAAAAAATTTAGCAAAGCTGGCTAATAAAAATAAAATTAAAACTTTTAACGGTTTTTTAGAGAAAAAAAACCTTAAGAAAATAAAAAAAAATGCAGATTTAATACTAGCATCAAACGTATTTGCCCACTCTGATAAACTAAAAGAAATGGCTGAGTGTATGTTTAGTTTGCTGAGCAAAAAAGGAGTTATAATTATTGAGGTACAATATTTAATGAATACATTAAAAGATTTAACTTTTGATAATATTTATCATGAGCATTATAATTACTGGTCATTAACATCTTTAATAAACTTTTTTAATCAATTCGATGCAACAATATATAAATCTGAAAAAGTTGATACACATGGAGGCTCAATTAGGATTTATGTTAAAAAAAACAAAAAAGCAAAAGTTGAAAGTAGTGTTAAAAAAATGCTTAACGAAGAAATTAAGTTTGGAATAAAAAAATTTAAAACATACCAAGAATTTGGAAATAAAGTTTACCAAATTAGAAAAAACGTAAGGAAAAATATTAAAAAATTAAGAGATAATAATAATTTAATAATTGGTTACGGAGCACCTGCAAAAGCTACCACTGCTTTGAATTTTTTTGGTATTTCAAAAGAAATTGATTTTATAGTTGAGGATAATAAATTAAAACACGACAAGTTTATTCCAGGAGTCAAAATTCCTATTAAAAATAAATCTCATATTAAAGATAAGAATAATACTCTTGTTGTTTTAGCTTGGAATTTTTTTAAAGATATTAAAAAAAATAATGATAATTTGTCTGATAATTTTATAAATATTAAAGATTTAGAAACTAATAACTAGTAATCAGGTTTTTAAAAATTTCAAAAACATTTCTTATATTTTCAAAAAAGTAACTAAGGTAAAATTCTGTGATAGGAAATAACGTAATTATATAGCTTTGGGTAAAATATAAAGATCTTGAAAAAAATATTACAAATACTACAAAAACTAGTAGCGTATTATAAAAACCGAATGAAACTTTATCTTTAGGAATTGATCCTTTTGAAGCTTTTGGTTCTGAATCTTTTATTTTGATACCATGTTTTTTTGCAAGATATTCTGGAGAGTATAGATTTATTTCTCTCGTCTTTTTTGGAACTTTTCTTTTAATACTTTTAGGTTTTTTTGGACTTACTCGTTTAGAGATAGTTTGCTCTATAGTAGGTTTTGAGATTACATCCTTTTTTTCAGCAATCCCGACAGGAAATTGTTTCCATTTATTTCCACATGCACTACATTGCACTAATCTGCCAGCTTTCGTAATAGCGTTATCTGGCACTACAAATTTTTTGCCGCAAGAATTACAGCTTAGAATCATAATTATTCAATATTACTGCTATTTATCAAAACTTAAATACTTTTTTACTTTATAAATAATTTACTGTATATGTCGTTTTTGTTTAAATAGGGCGGTTAGCTCAGTTGGTAGAGCATCTCGTTTACACCGAGAGGGTCATAGGTTCGAGTCCTTTACCGCCCACCATTGATTCTGTGGGGGTGTAGCTCAGTTGGTTAGAGCGCCTGCCTGTCACGCAGGAGGTCGCGGGTTCGAGTCCCGTCACTCCCGCCACTACATGATAATCATTTTCATCTAACACAAGAAAAAGTGCTAAATTGTCTCCTGTACACTTAAGTTTAAGATGTTATAAATAATAACGATTAATATAAGAATCCCTAAGCTAAAATGCATTAGGGTAGATATTGATTAAACATGATTTATAACTTTTTATCAGACTATCTCTCTATAATAATTTTTTTATTTATAGCTTTATTTTTAAGCATAGGATTTATTTTAGTTAATTTTTTGGCCTCTCCTAGCAATCCCGATCCAGAAAAACTTTCAGCATATGAGTGTGGTTTTGAACCATTTGACGACTCTAGAATGGAATTTGATGTTAGATTTTATTTGGTTGCAATTTTATTTATCATTTTTGATTTAGAAATAGCTTTTCTTTTTCCTTGGGCGATATCTTTGGGTGAGATTGGAGCGCTTGGCTTTTGGTCAATGATGTTTTTCCTAGGGGTATTAACAATAGGTTTCATTTATGAATGGAAAAAAGGAGCTTTAGAATGGGAGTAAAAATTAAACCATCAGAAAATCAAGAAAAAAAAATTCCAGAAGAATTTAAAAAATTAGCTAAAGATTTTTCTGAGAAAGGTTTTATTACAACTTCATCAGAAAATTTAATAAATTGGGCGAGGACTGGATCATTGCATTGGATGACTTTTGGACTAGCTTGTTGTGCTGTTGAAATGATGCAAACTTCAATGCCAAGATATGATTTAGAAAGATTTGGAGCAGCACCAAGAGCTTCGCCAAGACAGTCTGATGTTATGATTGTTGCTGGAACGTTAACGAATAAAATGGCTCCTGCTTTAAGAAAGGTATATGACCAAATGCCAGAACCTAGATACGTTGTTTCCATGGGAAGCTGTGCTAATGGAGGTGGGTATTATCACTATTCTTATTCAGTAGTAAGAGGATGTGATAAAATAGTACCAGTAGATATTTATGTGCCAGGCTGCCCTCCTTCAGCAGAAGCATTGTTATATGGAATACTACAATTACAAAAAAAAATTAGAAGAGAAGGATCAATCCAAAGATAAATCACTATGATATTAAATAATTTAAAAAAACTTGAAAAATTAGTGAATTCAGAGTTAGCAAGTAAAGTTCAAAGATCAGTAATCGAAAATAATGAATTGTTAATTGAAATTAAAGACGTTGAATTAATTGATGTCATACAATTTTTAAAATCAAATGACTCCTGTAAATTTAGACAGTTAATTGATATTGCTGGCGTTGACTATCCAGAAAACGAAAAAAGATTTCAATTAGTATATTTATTTTTATCTCATGAAAAGAATATAAGAATAAAATTATTGATAAAATTTAATTTAGATCAAATAATTCCTTCTATTACAAAAATTTTTCCTTCAGCTAATTGGATGGAAAGAGAAGTGTTTGATATGTATGGAGTAAAATTTAAAAATCACCCTGATTTAAGAAGAATATTAACAGATTATAATTTTAAAGGACACCCGCTTAGAAAAGATTTTCCTCTTACAGGGTTCAACGAAGTTAGATATAGCGAGAAAGAAAAAAAAGTTGTTTACGAGTCAGTTAAACTTGAACAAAATTATAGAAATTTTGATTTTGAGAGTCCATGGGAAGGAACAAAATATATTAAAGAAGTTAAAGAATTAGGTAAAGATGAAAAAAAAAACTAAAACAATGAATTTAAATTTTGGACCTCAACATCCAGCCGCACATGGTGTTTTGCGGCTAATTTTAGAATTAGATGGAGAAGTAGTGGAGAAAGCAGACCCTCATATTGGTTTACTTCACAGAGGAACAGAAAAGCTTATTGAACATAAGACATACACCCAAGCATTACCATATTTCGATCGATTAGATTATGTTGCTCCGATGAATCAAGAACATGCTTTCGCTTTAGCAGCAGAAAAATTATTAAATATAGAAGTACCAATTAGAGCGAAATACATCCGAGTAATTTTTTGTGAAATTGGTCGGATCTTAAGTCATATTCTTAATGTTACTACACAAGCATTAGATGTTGGAGCTTTAACCCCATCTCTTTGGGGCTTTGAAGAAAGAGAGACTCTAATGACATTTTATGAAAGAGCTTCAGGTTCTAGATTACATGCGAATTATTTTAGGACTGGAGGCGTCCATCAAGACCTGCCTATAAAGTTAATAGAGGATATCGAAAAGTTTTGTAGATCTTTTCCAAAAATTATTGACGATTTAGAAGGCCTATTAACTGACAATCGAATATTTAAACAAAGAAATGTTGAGATAGGAATAGTTTCGAAACAAGAGGCTTTAGACCACAGCTTTTCAGGAGTTATGTTGAGAGGGTCAGGAGTGCCTTGGGATTTAAGAAGATCCCAACCTTATGAAATTTATAAAGATCTAGACTTTAAAATACCAGTTGGAAAAAATGGTGATTGTTATGATCGATACCTTTGTAGAATTGAAGAAATGAGAGAAAGTGTAAAAATTATTTTGCAGTGCATAGATAAACTCCCTAAAGGCCCAGTTAAATCAATTGATGGAAAAATATCCCCTCCTAAACGGGAGGAATTAAAAGAGTCTATGGAAGCATTGATTCATCATTTTAAACTTTTCACTGAAGGATATAGAGTTCCAAAAGGAGATGTTTATACCGCTGTTGAAGCTCCCAAAGGTGAGTTTGGTGTTTATTTAATATCTGATGGAAGCAATAAACCTTACAGATGTAAAATTAGAGCCCCTGGATTTTCTCATCTTCAAGCAATGGACTATTTAATAAGAGGTCATATGTTAGCAGACGTTCCTGCTGTATTAGGGTCCTTAGATATCGTTTTTGGAGAGGTCGATAGATGAGTTTAAAAAAGGTACATGATGTTCAACCAAAAGAATTTAAGTTTACCGAAGAAAATTTAAATAAAGTTGAAGAAATTTTAAAAAGATACCCAGACAAGAATAAAAAAAGTGCCGTAATGCCTTTTCTTTATTTAGCTCAAAAACAAAACAATAATTGGATTCCTTTAGCAGCAATGAAATATATAGCAAATTATTTGTCTATGCCTTACATTTCAGTTTACGAAGTAGCAACATTTTATACTATGTACAATCTTGCTCCTGTGGGAAAATATTTTGTACAGGTTTGTACAACATCACCTTGTTTAATCAGAGGAGCAGATAAAATTGTCAAAATATGTAAAGAAAAAATTTCACCAAATGAAAATGAAATTTCAAAAAAAGGAAGCTGTTCCTGGATGGAAGTAGAATGTCTAGGAGCGTGCGTAAATGGGCCTATGATGCAAATTAATAATGACTATTACGAGGATTTAAATGAAAAAAATACTAAAGAAATTTTAGAGTCATTAATTAAAGACAAGCCTTTAAAATCAGGTTCTTATAGGGGGCGCAAAAATACTGCACCAGAAAAAAAACAAACTATTAATGGAGAAAATCATGCTTAAATCTGAAGATAAAATATTTAAAAATTTATATAATGATTTGGGCTGGGAAATCGATAAGGCTATTAAAAGAAATGATTGGAAGGATACTAAAAATATAATTTCTAAAGGCCGAGACTGGATAATTAATGAAGTAAAAACCTCTGAACTTAGAGGGCGAGGTGGCGCAGGCTTTTCGACAGGTTTGAAATGGTCATTTGCTCCTAAGGAAGTAGGTTCTAGACCGCACTACTTGGTGATTAATGCTGATGAGTCTGAACCAGGAACTTGTAAAGATAGAGATATCTTAAGATTTGAGCCTCAAAAGTTAATAGAGGGTTGTTTAATTGCAGGCTATACCGTTAACGCTCATGTTTGCTATATCTACATCAGGGGTGAATATCATAATGAAGGTATAAGATTGCAAGAAGCTATAGATCAAGCTTATAAAAAAAAATATCTTGGGAAAAATGCCTGTGGCTCTGGATGGGATTTCGATATTCATATTCATTATGGAGCTGGAGCTTATATATGTGGAGAAGAAACAGCTTTATTAGAAAGCATAGAGGGAAACAAAGGCCAACCAAGATTAAAACCTCCCTTTCCTGCTTTGGTAGGTTTATATGGCTGCCCTACTATAGTGAATAATGTAGAAACTATTGCAGTAGTTCCAACTATTCTACGAAGAGGAGGAAAATGGTTCGCCTCAATAGGGAAACCTAAAAATACTGGAACAAAAATATTTTGTATATCTGGAAATGTAAATTTCCCATGCAATGTAGAAGAGGAGATGGGAATATCATTAAAGGAATTAATCGAGAAACATGCTGGAGGAGTAATTGGAGGATGGGAAAATCTTCAAGCAGTTATCCCTGGTGGATCTTCTATGCCTTTACTATCAAAAAAAATATGTGAAACCATCACAATGGATTTTGACTCATTAATAAAAAATAAAAGTGGATTAGGCACAGCAGGCATTGTTGTTATAAACAAACAACAAGACATCGTTGCTTGTATGGCAAGAATAGCAAGGTTTTATAAACATGAGAGTTGTGGTCAATGCACTCCGTGTAGAGAAGGAGCAGGTTGGATGTGGAGAATATTAGATAGAGTCGTCAAAAGAAAAGCTACTCTAAGTGATATAGATTTACTTTCGGATGTTACAAAACAAATAGAAGGACATACTATTTGTGCTTTTGGAGAGGGATCTGCATGGCCAGTCCAAGGATTATTGAGACACTTTAGAAAAGAGATAGAAAGCCGATGTAGAGAAGAACCATTAATTAAGAAAAAAATAAATAATCCTTATTTAGTTGATCAACACTTATTAGATAATAAAAATGCCTAAAATAATAATTAATGAAAAAGAAATAGAATTTGAAAAAGGAATGACGGTTCTACAAGCTTGTGAACTAGCTGATGTAGAAATACCTAGATTTTGCTACCACGAAAAGCTTTCAATAGCGGGAAATTGCAGAATGTGTCTGGTAGAAATGGAAAAATCAGCAAAGCCAATAGCGTCTTGTGCGATGCCAGCAGCAGAGGGAATGAAAATAAAAACCAATACTGCTTTCGTGGAAAAAGCTAGGAAAGGAGTAATGGAATTTCTTTTAGCTAATCATCCTTTAGATTGTCCAGTTTGTGACCAAGGAGGTGAATGTGATTTACAAGATCAATCTTTATATTATGGAGTAGACAAATCTAGATTTGTTGAAAATAAGAGACAAGTAAAAGAAAAATACATGGGGCCTTTGATTAAAACTCAAATGACAAGATGTATTCACTGTACTCGATGTGTAAGATTTGCGACAGAAGTAGCCGGTGTTCCTGAAATCGGTGCAGTTGGAAGAGGAGAGAATATGGAAATAACCACATATTTGGAAAAATCTATGGAGTCAGAACTCTCTGCAAATGTAATTGATCTTTGTCCAGTTGGAGCCTTAACCTCAAAACCTTATGCTTTTGAAGCAAGACCATGGGAATTAAAAAAAACAGAAAGCATAGATGTTATGGATGCTGTTGGTTCAAATATAAGAGTAGATACATATAATTGGGAAGTTAAAAGAATTTTACCAAGACTTAATAACGAAATAAATGAAGAGTGGATTTCTGATAAAACGAGATATTCTTGTGATGGTCTTTTAAAACAAAGACTCGATGTTCCTTATGTAAAAAAAGACAACAAGTTTCAAAAAGTAAGTTGGGACGAAGCTATAGAGGTTATTTCAAAAAAAATTAAAGAAACTAAACCTGAAGAAATAGCGGGACACGTAGGTGATATGGTTAACTTAGAAAATGCCCTAGGATTTAAAAAATTATTTAAATTCATGAAGAGCGATAATTTAGAATTCAGAGAAAAAAAATTTTACATTAACACTGAAGAAAAAATGAATTATATCTTCAATTCTTCAATAAAAGGGATTGAAGAATCAGATTTAATACTTTTAGTTGGGTCTAACCCAAGACATGAGGCCACAATTTTAAACGCTAGAATTAGAAAATCATATGTCAAAAAAAATATACCAATTTATTCAATTGGGAACCCTGGAGATCTTACTTATAATTATAAAATAATTGGAAATAGAACTGATGAAATAAAAAAAATTGTAAATAAAGAAGGAGAATTTTATGAAAAATTTTTATTAGCTAAAAAACCTCTATTTATAATTGGAGAATCAGCTCTTGAACTTAAAAGTGGTAAATATATTTTTGAAGAATTGAAAAACTTTCTAAGATTGAACAATCTTATAAGAGAAGATTGGAACGCTTTAAATGTTTTAGTTCAAAATGCTTCAACTACTGGTCTTATAGATTTAGATATTATTTCTAATAGAAAAGGAGATTTTGATTTTTTTGAAAATTTAAATTTAGGAAAATTTAAATTTTTGTTCCTATTAGGTTCTGATAATTTGGAAATAAAAAAGAATAATGAATTCATCGTATATCAAGGAAGTCATGGAGATAGAGGTGCAGAAATAGCAGATGTAATTTTACCTAGCGCCACATACACAGAACAAAATGGTTTATATGAAAATTTAGAAGGTAGAGTTCAAGAATGTAAAAAGGCATCATATCCAATCGGTGAAGCAAAAGAAGATTGGAAAATATTTAATTCTATTCTTGAAAGACTAGGAAGCAAAGATGACATTTTAAAATTTGGTAATTTAAGAAACGAGTCTTTGAGTCTTATAAAAAATTTTTCAAAAATAAATGAACTTCCCAAATTTAAGTTTAATAAGAGTAAAAAAGATACTTCAGAATTTATTAGTGAAGAAATTTTTATCAAAAATTTAGACTATTATTTTTCAAATTCAATTTCACGTTCTTCAAAAACAATGAGCGAATGTCGCCAAATACGACAAAAATTAAAGAAAACTGGTACTAATAACTAATGTTAGAATATTTTCAAATTTTAGGACAAGAAGTTTACAAAATACTATTTTTACTAGTACCTATACTAGTGTCTGTAGCCATGATAGTTTGGTTAGATAGAAGAGTTTGGGGTTTGGTTCAAAAAAGAAAAGGCCCAAATGTTGTTGGCCCGTTTGGACTATTTCAAACAATAGCAGATGCATTAAAGTATATTTTTAAAGAAATCATAATACCTGCTAGCGCAAATAAAACAGTATTTATATTGGCTCCAATAGTAACAATGACTTTAGCTCTTGTAGCTTGGGCAGTAATTCCAATGAGTGAAGAAATAGTTTTGTCAGATATTAATGTAGGTATTTTATATCTATTTGCAGTCTCATCTCTTGGGGTTTACGGAATAATTATGGGAGGATGGGCGTCTAACTCAAAATATCCATTTTTAGGTGCCATTAGATCTGCAGCTCAAATGGTTTCCTATGAAGTTTCTATAGGAATAATAATAATTAATGTTCTTCTTTGTGTAGGATCATTAAATTTAAAAGATATTGTCTTAGCTCAGAAAGAGTTATGGTATGTAATTCCTTTATTCCCAATGTTTGTAATTTTTTTTATTTCAGCTCTAGCAGAGACTAATAGGCCCCCATTTGATTTACCTGAGGCGGAAGCAGAATTAGTAGCAGGGTATCAAACCGAATATTCTGGAATGATGTATGCTATGTTTTGGCTAGGGGAATATGCAAATATTTTACTAATGTGTGCGATGGGATCAATTTTATTCCTGGGAGGATGGCTTCCAATATTAGATATCTATCCAATAAATTTAATTCCAGCTCCTATATGGATGATTTTAAAAATTTTATTTTTATTTATTCTTTTTGCTTTAATAAAAGCTATTGTGCCAAGATATAGATACGATCAACTTATGAGACTAGGATGGAAAATATTTCTACCTTTTTCATTAATATATTTAGTTTTGACTGCAAGTTTTTTATTTTATTTTGAAAAATTACCTAGTGGAAATTTATAATGAAGATAGGAAGAATTTTTAAAACAATTTTTTTAACAGAGTTTATTAAAGGGCTTTTAATGGCTGTAAGAGAAATATTTAAAAAATCTAAAACAATTAATTACCCTTTTGAAAAAGGTTCTATTAGTCCACGAATGAGAGGAGAACATGCCCTAAGGAGATATCCTAGTGGTGAAGAGAGATGTATCGCCTGTAAGTTATGTGAAGCAGTTTGTCCTGCGCAAGCTATTACAATCGAGTCAACGGAAAGACCAGATGGTAGCAGAAAAACAACTAGATATGATATAGATATGTTAAAATGTATTTACTGTGGTTTGTGTCAAGAATCTTGCCCAGTTGATGCAATAGTCCAAGGTCCTAATTTTGAATTTGCAACAGAAACAAGAGAAGAGCTTTATTACAATAAAGCAAAATTATTAGATAATGGAGATAGATGGGAGTCTGTTTTGGCAAAAAATATTAAGTTAGATAAACCTTATAAATAGATGATAGCGCATACTATTTTTTTTTATTTTTTTTCAATAATAGCAATCTTTTCTTCTTTGATGGTCATTACGTCTAGAAATACAGTAAACTCAGTTTTTTTCTTAATCTTAGATTTTATTTCAGTTGGTTGTTTATTCATAATGGTAGGTGCAGAATTTTTGGGTATGATTATTCTTATTGTTTACGTTGGAGCTGTAGCAGTGTTATTTTTGTTTGTAGTAATGATGTTAAATGTTGCTGAACAAAAACAATCCTGGTTCATTGGAAAAAAATCTACTCATATACCAGCAGGATTAATTGTAAGTGTTTTAATTTTTTTAGAGTTATTGGTAGTTGTTGGAGGATGGAAGCAGAAAGATGATTTAATGTCTAGTACTACGCTTGTCATATCCAACATTTCAAATACTCATCAACTAGGTTTAGTTATGTACACTGATTATATTTTATATTTTCAACTAGCAGGTATTATACTTTTATTATCAATGATTGGAGCAATACTTCTTACTTTTCGAAAAAGAATAGGCGTTAAAAAACAAAGTTATATAAAACAAATATCAAGAGACCCACTTTCATCAGTGGAATTAAAAGAAGTAAAGTCTAACGATGGAGTAAAAATAGATGATTGAAATAGGCTTAGGGCACTACTTATCGTTAGGGGCGATTATTTTCTTTTTAGGGGTAATGGGAATTTTTTTAAATAGAAAAAATGTAATAGTCATATTGATGTCCATAGAACTAATACTTCTTGCAGTAAATATAAATTTAATATCTTTTTCAATTTTTTCTGGTGATATCGTTGGTCAAATTTTTACTATGCTTATTTTAACTGTTGCAGCAGCAGAGGCAGCAATTGGTCTGGCTATAATAGTCATTTATTACAGAAATAAGGGTTCAATTAGAGTCGAAGATATACACGGAATGAAAGGATAAATGGAATACGCTATAATCTTTCTGCCTTTAATTGGTTGTATTATTGGTTATCTTGGAAGATCTCTAACAAAGTTTTTTTCTGAAATCACTACCAGTTTATTTGTAAGCATATCAGCAATTTTATCAATTATAGTTTTTTGGCAAGGAATTCAAAGTAGTAAGTATGGTAATTATATAATTTTTAAGTGGGTAAGTTCAGGAAACTTTATAGCTAACTGGTCTATAAACATAGATCCATTGAGTTCAGTTATGCTTGTAGTTGTTACCTTTGTTTCTGCTTTAGTACACATCTATTCAATTGGATATATGAGTCAAGATCCTCATAAACCTAGGTTTATGTCTTATTTGTCTCTATTCACTTTTTCGATGTTGGCGTTAGTAGTTTCAGATAATTTTTTACAATTATTTTTTGGATGGGAAGGAGTTGGTTTGTGCTCTTATCTACTGATAGGTTTTTGGTATAAAAAAGAAAGCGCAAATAATGCAGCAATAAAAGCTTTCATTGTAAATCGAGTAGGAGATTTTGGTTTAGCCATAGGAATATTTTTGATTTTCTTTTATTTTGGATCAATAAATTTTAAGGAAGTTTTTCAATTAGCTCCTCAGTTAATAGATAAAAAATTTTTGTTTTTAGGATTTGAAACTAGTTTAATAACTTTAATTTGTTTATTCTTATTCATAGGGGCTATGGGAAAATCAGCTCAATTTTTACTACACACGTGGCTACCAGATGCAATGGAAGGGCCAACACCTGTTTCAGCGTTAATTCATGCAGCAACTATGGTAACAGCGGGAGTTTTCCTTGTAGTAAGATGCTCTCCTTTATTTGAATACTCTCAAACAATTTTAAATCTAGTAACTATAGTTGGTATGATCACAGCAGTTTTTGCAGCATCTGTAGCTCTTGTCCAAAATGACATTAAAAAGATCGTGGCTTATTCAACTTGTAGTCAATTGGGCTATATGTTTTTTGCTGCTGGAGTAGGAGCTTACCATGTTGCAATGTTTCACCTTTTTACCCATGCTTTTTTTAAAGCTCTATTATTTTTAGGGTCTGGATCTGTAATTCATGCTTTCAAGGACGAACAAGATATAAGAAATATGGGAGGTGTAAGAAAGAAACTTCCTTATACATACCTTTTTATGTTAATTGGAACGCTGGCATTAACTGGATTTCCTTTTTTATCAGGATTTTATTCAAAAGACGCAATAATTGAATTTGCTTATCTAAGTAACTCGTCACTAGGAAATTATGTAGTTATTATAGGTATTTTAACTGCATTTTTAACTTCAATATATTCTTGGAGACTTTTTTTTAAAACTTTTCATGGCACTTATAACAATAAAACTATTCCAATAAACGAAACACATGAGTCACCAATAGTAATGTTGCTACCATTATTTCTTTTAGCTATTGGGGCTATATTTAGCGGTTTCATCTTTAAGGAAATTTTAATTGGACATCACAGTAAAGAATTTTGGCAATCATCAGTTTTTTTTCTTGAGGAGATAAAGCACGATCACATTCCTTTTTGGTTTTTATTATTAACTCCAGTTATTGTAGTGATAGCTATACCTTTATCGTTTTATTATTTTATATCTAATACTAAAATTATAGAAAGTTTTAAAAATACCAATTTACCTTTATATAATTTTTTATTAAACAAATGGTATATAGATGAATTATATGAGTTGATATTTGTCAAACCTTCGAAAAAAATTGGCTCTTTTTTCTGGAGAAAGATCGATCTAGGTACTATTGATAGATTTGGTCCTGATGGGATTTCAAAATTAGTTAAAATAGTTTCAAATAAAGCAGGAAAATTTCAATCTGGTTTTATTTATGATTATGCTTTTGTAATGCTAATCGGTTTATCAATTTTGTTAACTTATTTAATTTTAAATTAAAATGAACTTTCCAATATTATCTACCTTAATTTTTTTACCCCTTATAAGCTCATTTTTTATTTTTGTATCAAAAGAACAAAAAAAAAGTTACAGCCCTATTTACATTTCATTATTTGGCAGCGTTGCGACTTTTTTGCTATCTTTGTTTTTGTGGTACTCATTAGATATAAATTCTTCAGATTTTCAATTTATTGAAGAAAAGTCCTGGATAAACAATTTTATAAAATTTAAATTAGGGGTAGATGGTATATCTGTTCTTTTCATTGTTTTAACAACTTTTATAACTCCAATATGTATTGTTTCTTGTATTAATAGCGTTAGAGATAGAGTTAGAGAGTTTTTAATAGCTATTCTTATTTTAGAAACCTTTATGATAGGAGTCTTTTGCTCTTTAGACTTAGTAATTTTTTATTTATTTTTTGAAGCAGGATTAATACCTATGTTTTTGATAATAGGTGTTTGGGGAGGACCTAAGAGAGTTTATTCAGCTTTTAAGTTTTTTCTTTTTACTTTATTGGGATCTGTCTTAATGCTAGTAGCCATTATAGTTATATATTGGTTGACCGGTACTACAGATATTACTCGAATTTATGAGATACAAATTCCTCAAGAATATCAAAATTTATTATGGCTAGCTTTTTTCAGCTCTTTTGCAGTAAAAACTCCGATGTGGCCAGTTCATACTTGGTTACCAGACGCTCATGTGGAAGCTCCTACTGCAGGTTCAGTAATTTTAGCCGCAATACTTTTAAAAATGGCCGGATACGGTTTTTTAAGATTTTCGATACCAATGTTTCCAATTGCTTCAGAATTTTTTACTCCATTAATATATTTTCTAAGTATAGTAGCAATTATTTACACCTCCCTCGTAGCTTTAATGCAAGATGATATGAAGAAACTGATAGCATACTCTTCTGTTGCTCATATGGGATATGTAACATTGGGCATATTTACACTAACAAAACAAGGTATAGAAGGAAGCATTTATCAAATGATAAGTCATGGTCTAATTTCAGCAGCTTTATTCCTGTGTGTCGGAGTTGTTTACGATAGGTTACATTCGAGATTAATAAGTACTTACGGCGGATTAGTAAATTATTTACCAAAATACTCTTTTTTATTTTTAGTTTTTGCTCTAGCTGCTCTTGGCCTTCCTGGCACAACGGGTTTTCTAGGAGAATTTTTGATTTTAACTGGAACTTTTCAAAAAAGTTATTTCGTTGCCTTGTTGGCTACATTTGGGGTTGTGCTTGGGGCTGCATATATGCTTTGGCTCACAAAGAGAGTTATATTTGGGAAAACAAATAATACAGAAATAAAAAGTTTAAAAGATATTAACAAAACAGAAATTTCAATGTTAGCAGCATTAGCTTTTTTTGTAATATTTTTCGGATTTTATCCTATGCCTTTAATTGAAACTTTAAATGTTTCTGTAGATAATTTGATAAATAATTACGAACAATCAATAAATAACATCAGTCTGGTTAAAAATGATTAATAATTTGAATATTCTATTACCTGAAATTTTCTTAACGTTGTCAATTTTTGTCACTTTAATGTTGGGAGTTTTTACACAAAAAAGCTTTAATCTAATTTTTAATTTATCATCAATAATTATTTTAATAACTATTGTGATAATTTTCAATAGTTCCAATATTACAGAGAGAATATTTTTAGATAGTTTCATTAAGGATAATTTTTCAAGTTATTTTAAAGTTTTAATACTTTTTTCAAGTTTATTTGTTCTTAATTCATCTAAAGTTTTTATCATAGAGTCCAAAATAGATAAATTTGAATACCCAATAATTATACTTATTTCAATTTTAGGAATGTTTTTTATGGTTAGCTCTAATGATTTAATTTTGTTTTACTTAGGATTAGAACTTCAATCACTAGCATTGTATATTTTAGCATCGATAGATAGAGATAACTTAAAATCTTCAGAATCAGGTATTAAATATTTCGTTTTAAGCGCGCTATCTTCTGGTTTATTATTATACGGATGTTCATTATTATACGGTTTTACTGGATCAACAAATTTTGAACTAATTGCCGATAAATTAAATGAAGAAAATAAAGGCGCAATATTTGCAATGGTATTTATTTTAGTTGGATTAGCATTTAAAATTTCTGCTGTTCCTTTTCATATGTGGACCCCTGATGTTTATGAAGGAGCTCCAACTTCTATAACTAGTTTTTTTGCGGTTGTTCCAAAGGTAGCAGGATTAGCTGTATTAATTAAATTTATGTTTATTCCTTTTGTTAATATTTTATTAGAATGGCAGTCTATAATAATTTTTATTTCTATTGCCTCTATGATATTAGGGGCTGTTGCAGCAATAGTTCAAAAAAATATAAAAAGACTTTTAGCATATAGCTCTATAGGACATATTGGTTATGCTTTAGCTGGAGTCGCGACCGGTGCTATATCAGGATATAAAAGCACAATTGTATATATTACTATTTATGTAGTAATGAACATAGGTGCATTTTCATGTTTATATATGATGAAAAAAGATGGCGAATATAAAGAAAACATTTCTGATTTATCAGGGATTTCAAAAAAGCATCCTATTTTAGCAGTTTCATTTTTGATTATTTTATTTTCACTAGCTGGAATACCTCCATTAGGGGGCTTTTTTGCAAAATTTTATATTTTTACATCTGTGATTGAACATAAAATGTATACGTTAGCAATTATAGGCTTACTAACAACAGTCATATCGGCTTTTTATTATTTAAAAGTTATTAAAACAATTTATTTTGAAGATAATTTTGTAGTTTTTGATCCAATTAAGAATAAAGTAGCTCAAACAACAGTTTTAATAAGTTGTACTTTTTTGATAACTTTCTTTTTATATCCATCTTTATTAAATAATATAGTTAGTTCTTTATTTCTTAATTAATGAAAATAACAGTGATTAAACTTAAAAGTGTTAAAAGCACAAATGAAGAAGCGATTAAACTTATTAAAAAAAACGTGGTAAAGCCAACTTTAATAAATACAGAAATTCAAACTAAAGGCAAAGGAACTATGGGAAAAAAATGGATATCAATAAAAGGAAACTTACTTTTTTCTATTTTCTTTTTAATCAATAATACAAAAATTAACTATAAACAATTTGCTTTATTAAATGCTTATTTGTTAAAAAATATTTTATCGAAATATGTATTGAAAAAGATTAATATAAAATGGCCTAATGACTTATTAATAGGAAAAGAAAAAATATGTGGTATCTTACAAGAAATTATTCAACACAAAAATAAAAATTTTTTGATAATCGGAGTAGGAATAAATACCTGTGCTTCACCTAGAATTAGAAACTTTAAAACTACATCACTTCAAAGATTTACAAAAAAGAAAGTAAATAATAATAAAATTTTAATTGATATTAAAAAAAAATATGAAAAACTTATTTCCGATGTAGAAAAGTATCAATTTTCATATTTGAAAGAAAAGCTGAAATGAATTATTTAGTTGGAGATATAGGAAACACATTTATCAAAATATCAATTTTAAACGATAACTTAAAAATTAAAAAAACTTACAATTTGCAAACTAAAAAAATTTATCAAGACACCTCCAAAAAAAAATTTTTAAATAAATTAAAAAAAAAAGAATTATATGAAAAGGTCTTATTTTCCAGCGTTGTGCCAAAAGCTTTTAAGATTATTAAAAAAAATTTATTAAAAAAAAAATTTGATGTTTTGGAAATTAAAGAAATAGATATAAAAAAAATTATCAAAATTAAGGTAAAAAATTATTATCAATTAGGATCTGATCGAATATCAAATGCTGTTGGATCATTGAAATACAATAATAGTATTATAATTGATTTTGGAACTGCAACAACATTTGATATTGTAAAAAATGGTACGTATGAAGGCGGAGTAATATCACCAGGTATTAATTTATCTATTTTAAATTTGAATAAGTCTACTGCCCTATTACCAATTTTAAATTTAAAAAAAATGCAAAAAAGTTATGGCAAAAATACTCAGGAAGCTCTTAATGCTGGTTTTTTATGGGGCTATGAGGGTTTGATAAATAATATAATAAAAAAGATATGTTCAAAATCTAATCTTAAATTTAAGATTATATTAACGGGAGGATATGCTAAATTATTTAAGAGATACATTAAGAGTAAAACTATAATTGACCAAGACATTACCATTAAAGGAATTGCTAATATTTTTAAGAGAATAATATTATGAAGAAAAACGAAGAACTAATTTTTTGTCCATTAGGTGGTTCTGGAGAAATAGGCATGAACATGAACCTTTATGCATATGGAACGGCTGAAAATCAAAAATGGATAATTGTAGATATGGGCGTAACTTTTGCTGATGACTCTATTCCAGGAGTTGATTTAATTCTCCCGGATGCAGGATTTATAATTGAAAAAAAGAATGATTTATTAGGTATAGTGCTTACGCACGCTCATGAAGATCATATTGGATCTGTTGCTCATATATGGCCTCAATTAAAATGTAAAATATTTGCTACACCTTTTACAGCTGCGTTGCTTCAAGAAAAATTTAAAGAAAAGAAAATAGATATTTCAAAATTTCTTAATATTGTTCCTTTGAATACTAAAATTAAATTGGGTGCTTTTGAAATTGATTTTGTAACTTTAACTCACTCCATATTAGAACCAAATGGTTTAAGCATTACTACACCTTTAGGCACAATCTTACACACTGGAGATTGGAAAATTGACCCAAATCCCCTAATTGGTGGAAACATTGATGAAAAAAAATTAAAAAAAATTGGAGATAAAGGTGTCTCCATAATGATTTGTGACTCTACTAATGTATTTAGTCCAGGACGTGCAGGGTCAGAAGCAGACGTGAGAGAGAGTTTGTTAAAAATCATGGAAATTAAATCTAAAAGAATTTTGGTTACATCATTTGCATCAAATGTAGCTAGGATGGAAACTATTTTTTACTGTGCAAAAAAAACAGGTAGATCAATATGCTTAGTAGGCCGCAGTATGCAAAGAATTTATAAAGCAGCAAAAAAATGTGGGTATTTAGGCAACCTTATTGAACCAATAGAACCCAAGAACGCTAAAAATATATCAAAAAATAAGATTTTATACTTAGCAACTGGAAGTCAAGGAGAGCCTATGGGAGCTATGAATAGAATTGTTAACGGCATTCATCCTGAAGTTTTTATAGAGGAAGGTGACTGTGTAATATTTTCATCTAAAATTATTCCTGGAAATGAAAAAAAATTATATCAGTTACAAAATTTAATAGTAAGGAATGACATTGAAATAATTACCGAGGAAAATGCATTTGTACATGTCTCTGGTCACCCTAACAGAGAAGACCTTAAAGATATGTATAAATGGATTAAACCTAAGTGTATAATCCCAGTTCATGGAGAACATAGACATATGAAAGAACACGTTGCCTTTGCAAAAGAAATGCAAGTACCTAAAACTTTACTTATAGAAAATGGTGATATCATCAAGATGCTTCCAGGAGACAAACCTGAGGTTATCGATAAGGCACCGACCGGTAGATTATATCTAGATGGATATTTAGGCGTAGAGGCAGATTCTAAGTCAATTAAAGATAGAAAAAACTTATCTATAAACGGATATTTAGAAATTACTTTAATATTATCTAATAATGGAAAAATTAAAAAACCTATTATTTCTTGCAAGGGAATACCTGAAAGCGAAGATGTAGAAAATTTTATTTTTGACATGGAGGATGAAATTTTTAGCATTTGTAAGACATTTTCTTTAGAAAGCAAAAATCAAGAAAAAAATTTAATAGAAACAATTAAACAAAATTGTAGAAGAATAGTTAAAGATAAAACAGGAAAAAAACCTTTTACAAATATAAATATAGCTAGAATTTAATGAGTATTACGGGATCAATAATAGTATATGTTATGATTTGGTGGGTAGTTTTTTTTTCTGTTTTACCAGTTGGGATTCAATCTAAAAAAGAAATTTTTAAAGATAGCATTGAGGGGTTTGACCCAGGAGCACCCAAAAACCCAAAAATAGCTAAAAAATTTTTACTTACAACTATAATTACATCAATAGTATTTATTGTGATATATTATTTAGTAAACAATGGTTTCTTTAACTTAAGGAATTTTTTACAATAATGTATTTATCAAAACTCTTTATTCCTATCACTAAAGAATTATCTTCAGAAGCAAAAATTAAATCACATCAATTAATGTTGAGAACTGGAATGATAAAACAGTCCTCCGCAGGAATTTATTCTTGGTTACCTCTAGGATTTAAGGTAATGAAAAAAATTGAACAAATTGTGAGAGAAGAACAGAATTTGATTGGAGCTCAAGAAATGCTTATGCCGACAATTCAATCTTCAGAGATTTGGAAAGAAAGTGGAAGATATGAAGATTACGGAGAAGAAATGTTAAGAATAAAAGATAGGCAAGGCCGTGAGATGCTATACGGACCAACTAATGAAGAATTAATAACTGATATATTTAGATCAAGCATTAAATCTTATAAATCTCTTCCACAATTACTTTATCATATACAATGGAAATTTAGAGATGAAATAAGACCTAGATTTGGAGTAATGCGATGCCGTGAATTTTATATGAAAGACGCATATTCTTTTGATCTTGATGAAGAAGGTGCAAAGAAATCGTATAATAAAATGTTTTATTCTTACATAAGAACTTTTAATCGGCTAGGATTAAAAGCTATACCCATGGCGGCTGACACTGGACCGATAGGAGGAGACTTATCACATGAATTTATTATTTTAGCAGAAACAGGAGAAAGTCAAATTTATGCTGATAAAAAGATATTTGAAGTAGATTTAAATAAGTATGACTCTTCGGATGGTTCGTTAGAGAAAATGAGAAAAGATTTTTCTTCATTCTATGCAGTAACTGACGATAAGTTTAAAGAAAATGATTTTAATGAAAAAGTAAAAAAGGAAAGCCAAGTCAAAACGAAAGGAATTGAAGTAGGACATATTTTTTACTTTGGTGATAAATATTCAACACCATTAAATTGTTTAATAGATGCTCAGGGTGGAAAAAAAGCACCAGTCAAAATGGGATCCTATGGTATTGGGATTTCTCGATTAGTAGGAGCTACTATAGAGGCTAATTACAACAACGAAATAATGAAATGGCCGCGCTCTATATCTCCTTTTGATGTAGTTATCATACCTAGTATTAGTAAAAATAATAAAGAAAACCTACAAAAAGCTGAAAAAATTTATAAAGAACTCAAAAATCAAAATATTGACGTATTGTTAGATGATGTAGATGAGAATATGTCAAATAAATTTAAAAAACATGATTTAATAGGTATTCCTTACCAAATAATAATAGGCTCTAAATCGGAAGAAGATAAATTTGAATTTAAAGAGCTTAACTCAAAAAGCACAATGTTGAGTTTGGAAAGCATTAAGTCTCAACTTAAAAATAAATAAATTGTTTACAAAAGCTGAAAGATTAATTTCATTTAGGAACTTAAGACCCAAAAAAAAAGAAGGTTTTTTAAAAGTAATATCTATTTTTTCATTTTTAGGAATTATGCTTGGCGTAGCGATTTTAATAATTGTTATGTCAGTTATGAATGGCTTTAAAACTGAACTAACAAAGAAAATTTTAGGTTTGAATCCTCATGTTGTAATTCAATCAAATAGCTTTAAAATTGAAGATAATTTTATTGAAAGTCTCAAAAACAAAATTCAAAATATTGATATTTCTAAAACTTATTCAGGGGAAGGTATTGTAATGAGCAATGATAATGCTAAAGGTATCATTATAAAAGGCATTGATTTAAAAAATAAAAAAGGATTAAATTTTTTAAAAAAAAATATTATTAAAGGTGATTTAAATAAATTTGATAAAAATACCGCTATAATTGGTGTTGAATTAGCTTTTAATTTGGATTTAGAAGTTGGAAATAAGATTAACCTAATGTCATCAGCCTTCGTTACCACTCCATTTGGGGGAGTTCCAAAACAAGAAACGTTAACAATAGCTGGAATATTTAATACAGGTTTTTTCGAATTTGATCAAAATTTTGTTTTTTTAAATCTTTCTGATGCTTTATCCATATTTGATAAAAACGAATATGAACAAAACCTTGAAATTTATTTAAAAGATCCAATGAAAGCAAACATAATTAAAGACGAAATACAAAAATTAAATCAAAATTATTTTGTGTATTCATGGTCTGATTTAAACAAATCTTTTTTTAGCGCTCTTAAAGTAGAAAGAAATGTAATGTTCATTATCTTGACGTTAATTTTAATAGTTGCTGCATTTAATATCATTTCAGGACTAACTATTTTGATAAAAAATAAGACTAAAGAAATTGCAATTTTGAAAACTTTGGGTCTTAGCAATAATTCTATCAAAAAATCCTTTTTTTTAACTGGGTTCACCATTGGACTTTTTGCTTCAATTACAGGAATTATAATAGGTGTTATTTTTTCCTTAAATATTGAAAAAATTAGAAATATACTATCAAGTTTATTTAAATTTGAAATTTTTCCCTCAGATGTATATTTTTTAGAGCAATTACCAACTGAAATTAATTTTTATTCCATTATTATAATTTTTATATTTTCATTGATAATATCAGCTTTGGCCTCTTATCTTCCAGCAATGAGAATTTCTAAAATGAAAACTTTTCGAGCTTTAAAATATGAATAAGATTTTGCTACAAACAGTAAATTTAAAAAAAAACTACGAACACAAAAATGGAAACATTGAACTTTTTAAAAATGTTAATATTAAAATTAAACGAGGAGAACTAGTTGCTTTAGTAGGACCTTCTGGTTCAGGAAAATCATCTTTTTTACATTTGCTTGCTTTGCTAGATACACCAACTAAAGGAAAAATATTATTAAATAATAAAGATACAAAACATTTTAATGAAGAGGAGAAAAATTCCACAAGAAAAAATGATATTTCAATCATTTTTCAAGATAATAATCTACTTACGGACTTCACTGCTTTAGAAAATGTAATAATGCCTTTGATAATAAAGGGGGTAAACACAGATAGAGCTATAGAAAAAGCAAAAAAAATTTTAAAAGATGTAAAAATTTTAAATAGAATCAATCATTTTCCTAACGAACTATCAGGTGGAGAGCAACAAAGAGTTGCTATTGCTAGGGCTCTAATTTCTGAAACAGATTTAATTTTAGCAGATGAGCCAACAGGTAATTTAGATTACAAAACCTCAGAAGATATTTTTTCTTTTTTTTTAAAATTGAAAAAGTTAAACAAAGCTATAATTTTTGCAACTCATAATAGAGAACTTGCTAACAAGGCAGATTATAAGTTGAGTATTTCTAAAGGTAATATAAAATAATGAGCTGATGCTCACTTCTGATAGGGAATTTAATAACATAAAAGTACATACACAATATTCAATTTGCGAAGGAGCTATTAAAATAGATGAACTAGCAAGTTATTGTAAGGCAAACAAGGTAAGAGCAATAGGACTTGCTGATAGTTATAATTTATGTGGGGCTCTAGAATTTGCAGAAAAAATTAGCAAAGTTGGAACTCAACCATTAATTGGCACACAAATAAATCTATCAGTCGATAATCTTATTGGTAAAATCACTCTATACGCTACCTCTGAACAGGGATATAAAAATCTAACAAAATTATCCTCTTTAAGTTATTTAAAAAAAAAAGATTCATTTGAACCCTACTGTGAAATTAATGATTTAACTTTAAATAATCGCGATTTAATAATTCTTACAGGTAATTATAATAATTTTTTTGGAAAATTATTTTATAAAAATAAAACAAAACATTTTGAAAAAACAATAGAAAGTCTTAATTTTTCATTTAAAGACCGTTTATATATTGAAATTCAGAGACATGGTGAGTTAAAAGAAGCAAATTATGAGAATTATTTACTTACAATCTCTTCTAAATATAATTTACCACTAATTGCAAGCCAAGAAGTTTTTTATTTAAACTCAGATATGGCTGAAGCTCATGACGCCTTAGTTTGTATAGGAGAAAAACAATTTTTAGATGATCAAAATAGATTTCGCTATAGTGACCAACATTATTTAAAGAAAAGCGAGGAGTTAAAAAAAATATATAAAGATATTCCTGAAGCACTAGAAAATAATTACAATTTTCCGTTGAGATTTAGATTTAAACCAAAAAAATCAAAACCCATTTTACCTTCTATATCTGACAAAGAAAATATCTCTCCTGAAAATTTACTGAAGGATCAAGCAAGGAAAGGATTAGAAGAAAGATTAAAAAATTTTGTTTTTAAAAAAAATATAAATCAATCCACAAGTCAAATAAAAAAAATTTATGAAGATAGATTACTACATGAACTAGAAATTATTAATTCTATGAATTATTCGAGTTACTTTTTAATTGTATCTGATTATATTAGATGGGCAAAAAAAAATTCAATTCCTGTTGGACCAGGTAGAGGTTCTGGAGCAGGTTCTTTAGTTGCTTATTCTTTAGATATTACTGATCTTGATCCTATAGAATTTGATTTAATTTTCGAAAGATTTTTAAATCCTGATCGGATTTCAATGCCAGATTTCGATATAGATTTTTGTGAAGAACAGCGAGATAGAGTTTTTGAATATTTAAAATCAAAATACAAAGGTGGAGTTGCTCACATAATAACTTTTGGTAAATTAAAAGCTAGAATGGCCCTTCGTGATGTTGGTAGAGTACTGGGTCTATCTTATGGGCATGTAGATAAGATTTGTAAAATGGTACCTTTTGATCCATCAAGGCCTTTAACTCTTCAAGAGTCCATTGATAGAGAACCTCGATTCAAAGAAGAAATAAAAAATAATAACAAAGTTCAAAAACTTATAGACCTTTCCCTCAAACTTGAAGGTTTAAATCGAAATATGGCAACCCATGCTGCTGGAGTAGTAATTGCAGGAAATAAACTAGCAGAACAATTTCCTCTTTACGTTGACCAGAGCTCAAACCTAATTCTTCCATCTACTCAATACGATATGTATTCTTCAGAGAATGCCGGACTAGTTAAATTTGATTTGCTAGGTTTAAAAACTTTGACAGTGATTAATAAAACTTTAAGAAGATTAAATTTAAAAAAAATAAATTTGAATATTTCTAAAATTAATCTTGAAGATGAAAAAGTTTATAATCTTTTATCAACTGGTGAGACGACAGGTTTATTTCAATTAGAAAGCACAGGAATGAGAGAGTCAATTAAACAAATGAAACCAAATAAATTTGATGACATCATAGCTCTAGTTGCTCTTTACAGACCAGGCCCTATGAGTAACATACCAGTTTATAATGATTGTAAAAATGGAATTAAGAAACCTGATTATATACATCCAACTTTAGAAAAAATTTTAAAACCTACTTACGGGATAATTATCTACCAAGAACAAGTTATGCAAATAGCACAAACTCTGGCAGGTTTTACAGCAGGAGAAGCGGATATTTTAAGAAGAGCTATGGGGAAAAAGAAAAAAGCAGAGCTAGATAAACAAAAAGAAAGATTCATCAATGGCGCAATTAAAAACGGCATAAGTAAAGATGTAGCAAATTTTGTATTTACTAAAATAGAACCATTTGCTCAATATGGATTTAATAAAAGTCATGCAGCTGCATATGCATTAATTGCCTATCAAACAGCATTTTTGAAAACTTATCATAAAGAAGATTTTATAGCTGCTACAATGTCAACTGAGTTAACAAATACTTCGAAATTAAGAGAATTTGTTGAGGAACTAAGAAGGTTAAAAATTGAAATAGTTAGACCCAACATCAACAAATGTTTTGCAGAATTTAAGGCAGAAAAAAACAAAATATTTTACGGTCTAGGAGCGATTAAAAATGTTGGTTTTGAAGCAATATCAAACATAGTAAATGAGAGAGAAAAAAATGGTAAATTTGAATCTTTAGTTGACTTTATTTATAGAGCGGACTCCAAAGATGTAAATAAATTACAATTAGAGGGATTAGTTAAGTCTGGGGTGTTTGATGAATTTGATAAAGACAGAAATAAAATTTTACAATCGATACCAAAAATAATTCAACAAATAAAAAATATTAATGATGATAAATTAAGTAATCAGACAAATTTGTTTGATGATAGTAATGTAAAAGTTGGTTTCGATTTTATTCAGTCGAAAATTTGGACTAAAAAAGAACTTTTATTTGAAGAATTTAAGTCTCTAGGTTTTTATATTTCAGATCATCCCTTGAATGAATATGCCGAAATTTTTAATCAATTAAAAATAACTACATACAAAGACTTTTTAACCAATAGTGATAGTGAAGCTTTGATTGCTGGGACTATTATGTCTATACAAGAAAAAAAGAGCGCTAAAGGTACTCCATTTGCTATTGTAAAATTTAGTGATAATAGAGGAGAATTTGAGTTATTTTTATTCGCTGAAGTTTTAATAAAGAATAGGGATAAAATTAAAGAATCTGAATCATTTGTTTTAACCTTACAAAAAGATAAATCTATAACCGATATAGCTAAGAGAAGAATAAATCTTAGAAAAATACTTAGTTTAGACGATCTTATTAATAAACCGTACTCGAAAGTTACGATCGAATTAAAAGATAGTTTCAACATAAATGAATTAAAAAAACTTTTAATACATGAAGGAAAAACCGAAATAAGTTTAATTATTAATAAAAAAAATCAAAGAATTCATTTTAACCTAAAGAATTCAAGAAAATTTGATTATAATCAGTTAAAAGCAATAAAAAGTAAGGAATACGTAAAAAAAATAACTGTTTAGAAGGTTGATTTTTTATTTTGGTTGTATATATCAGTAAATAATTTCGCACACAGTTTTAAGGGCATTGCCCTCCCGGTCCATTAATTTGGAGTAGCTGTGGTGGATTAACCGGAAAATATTATGAACGTACCTAAAATAGACATTAAACAATTATTAGAAGCGGGAGTACATCTAGGCCACAAAACTCTAAGATGGAATCCTAAAATGAAGCAGTACATTTTTGGAGAAAAAAATTCTATTCACATAATCGACTTAACACAAACAGTTGAATTTTTAAAAAACGCATTAGTGCAAGTTCATAAAACAATTTCAGGCGGTGGAAAAATTTTGATTGTTTCAACTAAAAAGCAAGCTTCGGAACAAGTTAGTGAATTGGCAAAAGAAACGGGACAATTTTTTGTAAATTATAGATGGCTTGGAGGAATGCTTACAAACTGGAATACAATACAAAATTCTATCAAAAGATTAAAAAAATTAAACGAGCAACTATCAAAAGAAAATGTTGGTTTTACAAAAAAAGAAATTTTAAAATTCAGCAAAGAGAAAGAAAAACTTCAAAGATCATTAGGTGGTATCGCAGACATGAAAAAAACACCTGATTTAATTTTCATTATAGATACTAACATGGAGTCCCTAGCAGTTGCTGAAGCTAAAAAATTAAGAATTCCCATCATTGCTGTTTTAGATACTAACTCAGACCCGACTGGAATAAATTATCCTATACCAGGGAATGACGATGCAAGAAGATCTATAAATCTATATTGCGATTTATTAAAAAATACAATTAAAGATGCTGAAACTTTTATAGAAAAAACTGAAGTAAAAGAAGAAAAGAAATCAGAAAAAAAAACTGATAAAAAGAAAAAATAATCTCAATAAATTATCAAATGCCAAATAAGGATCTATTAGATAACATCAAAAAACTTAGGGAATTAACTGGTGTTGGATTTAAGGATTGTAAATTAGCCCTAGATGAATCTGAAGGTGATATAGAAAAATCAGTAGAATTTTTAAGAAAAAAAGGAATTGCAAAAGCCTCTAAAAAGATGAGCAGAACTGCTTCAGAGGGTTTATCTTTAGTTAAAGAGAATAACAACGAGATATCTATTATTGAAATAAACAGTGAAACAGATTTTGTTGCTAAAAACAAAGATTTTATCTCCTTCTGCAAAGAATTATCAGAAATAAATTTTTTAAATAAGGGAAATTTAGATAAAATTAATGTTACACAAATGGGCAATGGTAACTTTGTAAAAGATAATTTAGTTAATCTAATTGCTAAAATAGGTGAAAAAATTACTATTAGAAGAACAAATTTCTTTAACAACAAACAAGGCTTAAATTTTTTTTATGTCCATTCTGCGATTGAAAAAAATATAGGAAAAATAATCTCAGTAGTTAAATTAGAGGGCTTAATTAAAGGAAAGAATGATGAAATTGGAAATAAGATTGCCATGCATATAACAGCCTCAAATCCTTTAGCAATTGATAAAGAAGGCATAAAAAAAGAAATTATAGATAAAGAATTAGAAATAATTAAAGCAGAAATAACAAATTCAGGAAAACCAAAAGAAATGGCAGATAAAATATCAAAGGGTAAAATTGCTAAATTTATTAATGATAATACTCTTCTAAATCAAGTATGGATAATGGATCCAAAAAAAAAGGTCTCTGATATACTAAAAGAGAACAAAGTTGACAAAGAAATTAAAGTATTAGATTTTATTAGATATAAAGTTGGTGAAGGGGTTTAACATGAGTTCAGAATTTAATGAAAAAAGTTATTCATCAAAGATGGATAAAAGCATTCAATCTTTAAGAAAAGATATGTCTACTCTTAGAACAGGTAGAGCTAATTCAAACATGTTAGATACAATAAAAATAGATGTTTACGGACAACTTATGCCGATAGAACAACTCGGAACAATAAGTGTTCCTGAGGCTAGATTAATATCAATTCAAGTTTGGGATAAAGCGAATCTATCTTTAATAGACTCAGCAATTCAAAAATCAGAACTTGGTATTAACCCCCAGATAGATGGACAAATAATAAGACTAAGAATTCCTGATTTAACAGAGGAAAGAAGAAAAGATCTGATAAAAATTTTAAAAAATATGGGTGAAAAAGGAAAAGTTTCTATAAGAAATATAAGAAGAGAAGCAAATGAGGAATTAAAAAAAAAATTAAAAGATAAAAAAATCTCAGAGGATGAAAATAAAAATTTTGAAAAAAATATACAAAAATTAACTGATCTCAACATTGGCAATATAGATAAAATGTTGTCAGATAAAGAAAAAGAGATACTTCAGATATGAACAAACTCAACCATGTTGCCTTTATTATGGACGGTAATGGCAGATGGGGGCAGAGGAGAAATAAAGGAAGAAACTTTGGTCATTTTAATGGAGTCAAAACAGTAAAAAAAATTGTAGAGAAATCAATCAAATTAAGAATTCCGATAATAACGTTTTATGTTTTTTCAACTGAAAATTGGAAGAGACCTAAATCAGAAATTAATTTCTTATTTCAACTAATAATAAATTATTTTAAAGAAGAATTAAATAAAGTTATCTCAAATGGAATAAAAGTAAATATCATTGGAAAACTTAATAGGTTACCTAAAAAAATTAAAATTGTTCTCAAAGACGTTACAAAAAAAACGAAAAAAAATAAAAGGATAATTGTCAATTTAGCGATAAATTATGGTTCAAGGGATGAAATAGTTGATGCATTTAAAAGAGTAAAAAATAAAATAAATATTAAATCTTTAAGCAAAGCCCTTTATACAAAAAATATGGAAAATCCTGACATCTTAATTAGAACCGGAGGACATAAAAGGTTAAGCAATTTCATGTTGTGGCAATTAGCTTATACTGAGATATATTTTGTTGATAAATTATGGCCAGATTTTAACGGTAAGGATTTTGAGAAAATTACAAATAATTTTAAGAAAGTAAAAAGAAATTTTGGGTCAATTTAATATGGAAAAAAACTTAAAAAAAAGAATCTTAACTTCAATTGTGTTATTTTTATTCTTATTTTTTGCATTTATTAATAATTTTGTTCTAGGTTATTTATTAATGATAATTTCTATATTTTCTGTGCTGGAGTTTGTTAAAATGATGAAAATTTTTTTAAAAAATAATATAGCATTACAGTTATTATCTAATTTCGTATTTATATTTTATATTTTCTGCTTTAGCACAATAATACTTACCTTCTCGTTTTCTCTATCTACGAAAATGTTATTTTTCTTAATTCTACTAATTTGCATAGCTTCAGACATTGGAGGATTTGTCTTTGGTAAGACTTTTAAAGGACCAAAGTTAACAAAAATCAGTCCTAACAAAACAATTTCTGGCGTCGCAGGATCTTTAATTTTTTCTTCAGGACTAGCAATAATTTTAATTTATCTTTTTAACAAAAGTTTTGACCTCAACGTTGCAGTTATAGGACTTATCACTTCATTTGGCTGTCAAACAGGTGACTTATTTTTTTCTCTCTTAAAAAGAAAATCATCATTAAAAGATACAGGAAATTTCCTACCGGGACATGGCGGTATACTAGATAGAATAGACGGAATCTTGATAGGCATACCAGTAGGATTCTTTAGTCTATTAGTAATTTATTGATATGAAAAAAAATATTTCAATTTTAGGATCTACTGGTTCTATTGGTTTAAATGTTTTAAATTTAATAAACAAAAAAAGATCTCTTTTTAGAATAAATATTTTAGCAGCAAATAAAAATTATAAATTAATTTGCGATCAAATTGTTAAGTATAAACCTAAAGTTTTTATCATAAGTGACTACAAGATCTTTGAAAAAATTAAAAAAAAATTTATTAAAAAAAATATAATAATAATTAATAATCTTGAAAATCAAAGAAATTATTTAAACAAATCTGACATAACTGTAGCTGCAATTCCTGGAATTGCTGGCTTGAGACCGACTATTGAACTCACTAAAAAAAGTAAGAGAATTTTAATTGCAAATAAAGAGTCGATTATATGTGGATGGAATTTAATAAAAAGTATTGCCTATAAAAATAATACTAAAATTATTCCAATAGACTCAGAGCATTTTTCCATTATGAAGTTATTAGAAAAACAGAATATAAAAAATGTTAAAAAAATTTATCTTACTGCTTCGGGAGGTCCTTTTTTAAATTATAAGATTAATAAGTTAAAAAAGGTTAATCCTCAACAAGCAATTAAACATCCAAAATGGAAGATGGGAAAAAAAATTTCTATAGACTCGGCAACATTGATGAACAAAATGTTAGAGTTGATTGAGGCTCATAAATTATTTTCAATCGATCTTAAAAAAATTGATATCGTTATTCATCCCGAGTCCTTGGTTCATGCTATAATAGAATTTAAAAATGGACTCTTTAAGTTTATATATCATGAAACTACTATGTTAATACCATTAGCGAACGCTATGTTTGGTCAAGATATTGATATTAATGATTACTTAAAACCCAAAAGAAACAGAAGTAATTCTGTATTTTTTAAAAATTTAAATTTTTTAAAAGTTGATATGAAAAGATTTCCGATTATAAAACTAAAGAGTAGAATAAATGAGCACATTTCTACGCCAATAATCATCAATGCGGCAAATGAAATATTAGTTGATCAATATTTGAAAGAAAAAATAAGTTTTAATACCTTTTATAAGTATCTAACACAGGTTCTAAACGATAGAAATTACAAGAAATATGCTATAAAAGAACCTAAAAATATTGATCAAATATTTCAAGTAGATAAATGGTCAAGAAGTACAGTTTATAAAAAAATAAATTATAAAAATGCGTAAATTATTTATTATCTTTGTAATATATCTATTTAACACTACACCAATATTTGCAGAGGTAGTTGAAAAAATAAATATTTCAGGAAACAGTAGAGTTAATGAAGAAACTATAAAGATTTATGGTGGAATTAAAATTAATGAGGATTATTCGGAACAAGATTTAAACAGAATACTTATCGATTTATATTCAACCAACTTTTTTAAAGATGTAAGGATTGATTTGTCAAATAATAACTTAAATATTTATTTAATTGAGCACCCAGTCATAAATGAATTAGTTATAATAGGCGAACCGAGTAATAAATATAAAGAGGAAATTAAAAAGATAATTAAATCTAAGGAGAAAAACTCTTATATCAAAAGCAATGTAGCAAAAGATATTGATCTTATTAAACAACTCTATAGTTCAGTAGGGTACAATTTCAGCGAAATAGATGTCAAAATTAGAGAAATAGATAAATTAAATTTAGATTTGATATTTGAAATTAAAAAGGGTGAGGAAACAAGAATTTCAAAGATTATATTTATAGGAGATAAAAAAATTAGAGATAAGAGATTGAGAGATATTGTAGCAAGTGAAGAACATAAATTTTGGAAAATAATCTCAAGAAACACAAAATATAATCAAAATATGATTAATATGGATGTGAGGTTATTAAAAAATTACTATAGATCCATTGGATATTATGATGTTCAAATTAAATCTAACTCTGCCCAAATTAGCAATAAAAGTGGTGATATTGAATTGATTTATTCGATAGATGCAGGAAACAGATATATCATAAAAAAAATCATTACCAATGCAGATCCAGTCATTGATAAAAATTTATTTTATTCACTTAATAAAGAATATCAAAGATACATTGGATCTTATTATTCTCCATTTAAAGTTAAAAAATTATTAGAAAAGATCGATGAATTAATTGCTAATAATAATTTACAATTTATCGAACATAACGTTGAGGAAATTATAGAAGAAGACTCTATAGTGATTAAGTTTAATATTTACGAAGGGGAAAAAGTTTTAGTAGAGAGAATAGATATAATAGGTAATAGTATTACAAATGAATCAGTTATAAGAGCAGAAATGGAGATTGACGAAGGAGATCCGTTTACTAATTTAAGTTTAGAGAAGTCTACAGCTAATATAAAATCAAGAAATATATTTAGAAAAGTTGAACATAAAGTTATAGATGGTTCTGCTCAAAATTTAAAAAAGATTGAAATTTTAGTAGAAGAAAAACCAACAGGTGAAATTAGTGCTGGAGCTGGTATTGGAACTAACGGGGGATCTTTTGCTTTTACAGTAAAAGAAAATAATTATCTTGGAGAAGGTAAAAATGTAGGTTTTGATATTCAAATTGACCAAGACTCTTTAAAAGGAACACTTAACTACTCAGATCCAAATTATGACTTTTTGGGTAATGAATTGAACTATTATTTAACAAGTGAATCAAACGATCAACCAGATAGAGGCTATGAAAATACTATTATGGGCGCAGGTATAAGCACCTCTTTTGAACAATACAATGATGTTTTTGCATCTTTAGGTATTAGTGCAACGCATGATGATTTACGAACTCTTGACAGTGCCAGCGATTCTTTAAAAAAGCAAAGTGGAACTTTTAATGAAGTTTCCGGTAATTACGGATTTTCATTTGATAAACGAAATAGATCATTTATGCCTACAGATGGTTCAATAATAGGTTTTAATCAAAGTTTACCGATTTACGCAGACAAAAAATTTATTGCCAATACTTTATCAGCAAGCACCTATAGAACTTTGTCACAAGATTTTATCGGTTCTACAAAAGCATTATTTACATCAATTAATGGATTGGGTGATGATGATGTTAGGCTAAGTAAAAGAAGATCTTTAAGTAGTAAAAAATTAAGAGGATTTGAAAAAGGAAAAGTAGGTCCTACAGATGGAGCTGATCATATTGGAGGAAATTATGCAGCTTCTTTAAATTTTGAGGTAAATCTTCCAAATTTCTTACCAGAAAATACTGGAGCAGACATTGGTTTCTTCTTAGATTTTGGAAATGTGTGGGGAGTTGATTACGACTCAACTATAGATGATAGTAATAAGATAAGATCCTCTACTGGTGTGTTAATGAATTGGAATTCTCCGCTAGGACCAATGAACTTTATTCTAGCAACTAATCTTTCAAAGGCATCTACAGATATTACTGAGAGCTTTAACTTTAATTTAGGAACAACATTCTAAAATGAAATCAATTAAAATAATTATAACTTCTTTAGCAATATTACTTTTTTTTCAAGCTAAATTATCTGCAGAAATACGTTATGTAGATTTTAAGTACGTTTTAAATGAGAGTAAAGCTGGAAAAGAAGCTCAAATTTATCTTAAAAAAAAATTAGACAATGGTATAAAAGACCTAAAGGCAAAAGAAAAATCAATCCAAGAAGAAGAAAAAAAAATTATTCAACAAAAAAAAGTATTATCAGCGGAAGAATATAAGAAAAAAGTTAAAGCTTTAAGAGAAAAAGTTTCTTCGCTACAAACACAAAGAAATAATCTTCTTGATACTGTTGCTAAACAAAGGTCTAAAGCAAGAGCTGAACTTTTAAAAACACTGAATCCAATTATTAAAAATTATATGAAAGAAAATACTGTAAGATTAGTTCTAGAAAAAAAAAGTATATTACTAGCTGATGAAAATTTAAATATAACTGAAGAAATAACTGGTTTATTGAATAAAAAACTTAAATCTATAAAATTAAATTAATTTGTTTAATGAAATTACCTGTTTTTTTTAAAAAGGAAAAATCTATTTCAATTAATAGACTTTTCCCAAAAGTTAAATCAAATACAAAAATCAATAATGTTGTGACACTAAGTAAATCCAAAAAATTTGATTTAACATTTTTCGACTCAATTAAATATAAATCTTTTGCCCTCAACACCAAAGCTTCTTTCTGTATTACTACTGAAAAATTAGAAAAATTTCTACCTACTCACACTCAAAAAATTATTGTTAAAAAAGTGTTATTTGAATTAGCGAAAGTATTAAAAATTCTTTACCCCTCAGCTGATATAGATTATCCAGATACATCTCTTAAGTCAGTAACTAGAATTAAAATCAAAGGTGTAAAGTTTGGAAATAATGTTTTAGTTGGTAAAAATGTAAAAATAGGTACTAATACCGTAATAGGCTCTAACTCAATTATAGAACATGATGTTGTTATAGGCAAAAGTTGTGTAGTAGGCTCTAACGTGGTTTTAAAAAATACAATAATAGGAAATAATGTTGTGATACAAGATGGAACTAAAATAGGTTTAAAAGGATTTGGCTTCATTCCCATAAAAGAAAATAATTTTAAATTTCCTCATATTGGAAGAGTAATAATAAATGACAATGTTGAAATTGCATCAGGCTGTACAATAGATAGGGGATCAGTAGATGATACAGAGATCGGAACAAACACATATCTTGATAATCAAGTCCATGTAGCACACAATGTAAAAATTGGTTCAAACTGTATGATTGCAGGGCAAGTTGGTTTTGCAGGAAGTTCAAGTATAGGGAACAATGTATCAATAGGTGGGCAAGCAGGAATATCTGGACATTTATCTATTGGAAATAATGTAAAGATCGGCGGAGGTAGTGGTGTAGTTAAAGATATTGAAGATAATCAAGTTGTTATGGGATATCCCGCTGTTCCTTTTAAAGAATTTATAAAAAATTGGAAAAAATAATGAAAGAAACAGAAATAGATAAAAAAAAAATTGAGAGTTTACTTCCTCATAGAGAACCAATGTTATTAATAGACAAGTTAACTAAAATTGTTCCCTTAAAGTCTGCTACTGCGATAATGAATGTAAAAAAAGATGGTTTTTATGTACAAGGGCATTTTCCCGGCCAACCAGTTATGCCGGGAGTTTTAATTGTTGAAGCATTTGGACAAGCCGCTGCTGCTTTGACTGCTCACGGTATTGATCCAAAAGAATATGCTAATAAATTAGTTTATTTAATGAGTGTTGATAAAGCTAGATTTAGAAGTCCAGTTATTCCAGATTGTGAATTACATTTAGAAATAGAGGCAATAAGATCTCATGGAAGAGTATGGAAATATAAAGGTATAGCTAAAGTTGACGGAAAGAAAATGGCTGATGCCGAATGGTCAGCAACAATAGTTGACAGAAAATAATGATTGATAAATCAAGTGTAGTAGATCCGAAAGCTAAAATTTCAAACAATGTAAAGATTGGGCCCTTTTGTTATGTTGGCCCAAATGTTGAACTTAATGAAAACGTTGAGCTAGTATCGAACGTACATATAGAGGGATATACAAAAATTGGCAAAGGAACTAGAGTTTTTCCATTTGCTAGTATTGGCACTCAGCCACAAGATTTAAAATTTAAGGGTGAAAAAAATAGTTTAGATATTGGTGAGAACAACTTAATTCGAGAGTATGTAACAATAAATCCAGGCACAGAAGGTGGAGGTTCGAAAACAAAAATCGGTAACAACTGCTTATTTATGATTTCTTCCCATGTAGCTCACGATTGTAAAATTGGTAATAACGTAATAATTGCTAATAATGTTCCTTTAGGAGGCCATGTAACTATTGAGGACTCTGTTGTAATTGGAGGTAACTCAGCGGTTCAACAATTTACAAGAATTGGCAGATTGGCAATGATAGGAGGAATGACCGGAGTATTAAAAGACGTTATTCCATTTGGTTTATCTATAGGAAATAGAAATCATCTCCAAGGATTGAACTTAATAGGATTAAGAAGAAAGAAATATGATAATCAAAAAATAATGGGCTTAAGTAAAGCTTACAAAGAAATTTTTACATCAAAAAATTTGCATGAAAATTTAACTAAAATTAATAGCGAACATAAAGGCAACGAGCTGGTAAACGAAGTAATAACTTTCATAGAAAAAGATAAAAAAAGACCTATTTGTTCACCACTGAGTTAAAATAATTATGATTGGTCTAATATTTGGAGAAACTGATTTTCCAAAACAAATCCTAAAAAAAATAAAGAATAAAAAAAAATATTTAATCATTGATCTATCAAAAAAAAAAATTTTTAAAAAAAATAAATTTTCTTATTCCGTATCATTGGGTCAATTTGGAAAGATCATAAAAATTTTAAAAGAAAACAATTGTAAAAAAGTATTATTTGCTGGAAAAGTAAAAAAACCAAAATTTTCTAAACTGCGGCTAGATTTAACAGCAGTTTATTACATGCCTAGAATTATAAAAAGCTCTAAACTAGGTGATGCAGCTATTTTGAAAGAAATAATTTATATTTTTAAAAAAGAAAAAATTAAAACGATTAGTTCCTTAGCATTTAATCCTGAATTAACATTAAAAAAAGGAAATTATACAATAACAAAGCCTAACAGGTCAGATAAGTTTGATATTAATAAAGCTATAAAAACTTTAAATAATTTAGGCAAATATACTTTTAGCCAGGGAGCTGTTGTCAGAAATAAAAAAGTGATTGCTATTGAAGGGAAAGGCGGTACTCAAAAAATGCTTAAAAAGTGTAAAAGTAAAAAATTCAGAAATCAAGGTGTATTAGTTAAATTACCTAAAAAAAAACAGGACTTTAGAATTGATTTGCCTACCGTTGGTTTACAAACTTTTAAACAGTGTAAATCAGCAGGACTAAAAGGAATTGTATTGAAAAGCAGACAAAACGTTTTTTTGGAAAGAAAAAAATGCATTAATTTTGCTAATAAAAATAGAATGTTTGTCTCAGTTAAATGAAAAAATTAATTATTATCTTATTTTTTTTTGGTTTTTCTAATTTATATGCTTTAGAAATTAAATTAGAAAAAATTGCTGATGGTCTGAAAAAGCCATGGAGCCACTCTTTTATCGATCAAAAAAATTTGATCATTACGGAAAAGTCAGGAAAATTATTTACTTTAAATTTAATAGATAAAAAAATTTCAGAAATAAAACATAATCTTTCAGTTTTAGAAGACGGGCAAGGTGGATTACTTGATGTTTTCTACGATAAAGAACAAGTTTATGTTTCATATTCTGAAAATAGAGGTGATTGGAAGTCAAGTACTTCCGTAGCAAAAGGTAAATTTAATAAAAAAAATATTGAGTTTAAAAATATTTTTAGAGCAGAACCTCCAATTGACTCAGGTTACCACTTTGGTTCAAGATTGGCTATTAAGGGTAATCATTTATATATAACTGCAGGAGAACGTGGACAGGGAATGATAGCTCAAGACGCCAGTAAACATCCTGGAAGTGTTATTAGAATTAATTTGGACGGTTCCATTCCTAAAGATAATCCAAAATTTAAAGGTAAAAAAGATTGGTTGCCTGAAATTTTTCAAATTGGAGTTAGAAATCCTCAAGGATTAGCCCTTTCTCCGTTTGATGATAAAATATATATGACTAATCACGGAGCTAAAGGTGGGGATTGGTTTGGTACAGCAAATTTTGCAGAAAATTATGGATGGAAAATATTAGGTTGGGGTGGAACCAATTATTCTGGAACCAAAATAGGCCCAAAGTGGAAACCTGGTTTTACAAAAGCAATTAAATATTGGGTTCCTTCAATAGCAGTCAGTGCAATGACTATTTATAATGGAACTACATTCAAAGAATGGAATGGTGACGCTTTAGTTGCTTCATTAAAAGATCAATCTTTGAGAAAAATTAAATTTAAAAACAATAAATTTATAAATGAAGAAATTATTTTTAAAGATAATATAGGTAGAATAAGAGATATAAAAATACATAAAGAAACCGGAGACCTTTACATGCTGTCAGATAATGGAGAACTTTGGAGAATGTATAAATGAAAAAGGTATTTATTCTTACAGGCGAGACATCGGGAGACAAATTAGCATCAAAAGTAATTAGTGATTTAAAAAAAATAAATCAAAATATAGAATTTTTATCTGTAGGAGGAGAACACCTTCAATCTTTGGGTATAAAATCTATTTATGATTTAAAAGAGATTACCTATTTAGGTTTTACTAATGTAATTTTAAATATATTTAAAATAAATAGAAAAATTAATGAAACTGTAAAATCAATCATAGATTATAATCCAGATGTACTGTTTACGGTTGATAGTCCTGACTTTACTCTTAGGGTTGCTGAAAAGGTAAAAAAGATAAATACTAAAATTAAAACTGTTCATTATGTAGCCCCACAAGTTTGGGTTTGGAGAGAAGGAAGAGTTAAAAAGATTAAAAATTTTATAGATCATATTTTATTATTGTTTAATTTTGAAAAAAAATATTTTGAAAAAGAAAATGTTAGCTGTGAATTTGTTGGCCATCCATTATTACAAAATAAGGAAAGAAGTAAAATTGATATCAATCAAATCATAGGTAAAAATAAAGCCTTAATCTCTGTGTTCGCGGGAAGTCGTAAGTCAGAAATTCTTGTGTTAATGCCAATTTTATTAGATTTTATAAAATTAATGAATGAGAAGTACACAGATATGACCTATGTGTTTCATTCTACAAAAGAATATTCAGATCTTATCAAATCATTCATCAATGAAACCAGTCTAAAAAATTGTGAAATAGTAAGTGACGATAAAATTAAATCTCATATTTTACAAAAGTCTGTGTTTGCTGTTGCTAAATCTGGAACAGTTTCTTTAGAAATCTCAAATGCAAAGATACCATCAATTATTCTTTATAAGATGGGTTTTATAAATTTTATGATAGTTAAAAGTCTAATTAAAACAAAATATGCAAATATTATAAACTTTGCAGCTAATGAAGAAGTCATACCTGAACTTCTTCAATCTAATTGTAATTCTAAAAATATTTTTAAACACGTAAGTAATTTTTTAGAAGATCCAAATAAAATTAAAGAACAAGTTAGTAGAGTTCAAAGCATTTTAGATAAACTTAAAATCAATGGATCTTCTTCAGAATTAGCAAGTTTATCATTAAATAAATTTTTGTAATGTTGGTTTATAAACATAGTGATTGTTTGCTTAAAGATAATGGATTTAACCATCCCGAAAGAAAAGAAAGAATAAATAGTATCCTAGAATCTATTGAACAAATAAAAGATTTTGAGATTAATTTTAAGGATGCTCCTCTAGCTAATATTGAAACAATTTCTTTAGTTCATCCCAAAAAACATATTGAAAAAATATTTTCTAATATACCTAAATCAGGATTAATAGGTGTAGAAAAAGAACCTTATGCAGACACTATGCTTTGTCCTAATAGTAAAAAAGCTATTTTAAGATCCTGTGGAGCTGGAATCGCTGCAGCAGATGATTTGATAAAAAAAAATGAAAGAGTATTTTGTGCTATTAGACCTCCAGGACATCATGCAGAGACAACAAAAGCTATGGGTTTTTGTTTTATAAATAATATTGCAGTTTCGGTTAAATATTTGCAGAATAAATACAAAGTTAACAAAATAGCTATAATAGACTTTGATGTACATCATGGTAATGGAACACAAGAGATTTTTTATAAGGATGAAACTGTATTATATGCCTCTTCCCATGAATTTCCATTATTTCCGGGAACAGGTTCTGAACAAGAAACTGGTGTAGGCAATATTTTTAACGCTCCACTTAAAACTGGAATGAAAGGTAAAGAATTTTTGAAAATATTTGATCAAAAAATACTTAGACCAATAGATAAATTCAAGCCAGAGATAATTCTCATCTCTGCTGGATTTGATGCCCATGTTAGAGATCCTCTGGCAAATATTAAACTAGAATCAGAGGATTTTTATCAAATAACTAAACAAATTGTTGATTTGGCAAATATACATTCTAAAGGTAGAGTAATTTCTTTTTTGGAAGGTGGTTACGATTTGCTAGCTTTATCAGAAAGTATAAAGCAGCATTTATTAGCATTAAAAAATTAAATATCCACAACACCCCAAAT
This sequence comes from Pelagibacteraceae bacterium AG-325-E13, assembly GCA_003282965.1. Classification (GTDB taxonomy): domain Bacteria; phylum Pseudomonadota; class Alphaproteobacteria; order Pelagibacterales; family Pelagibacteraceae; genus Pelagilacustribacter. The sequence goes on from QBYF01000001.1 coordinate 180,183, forward strand.
CGTACATAGAGATTATAAAATATAATAGTAATTATTTCTTAATAAAATATAGTGATTCTATGGACTTTATTATCGTCATTGGTATAAGTGCGATTTTAGTTGCCACGGGTGTTATATCACCAAAACCAAAAGATGATGAAGTTGCTGAAGCAGAGGTTGTTAAAACTGAGGAAGTTGTTACTCCTCCTCCAGAAATAAAACCTGATCCTGAACCAGAGCCCGAGCCAGAACCAGAGCCAGAACCAGAGCCAGAACCAGAGCCAGCACCTGAACCAGAGCCCGAGCCAGAACCAGAACCAGAACCAGCTAAAGAAACAGAACCCAATGAAGAAGAGGTAAATCAAGAACAATCTCAGGAACAAGAAGCTAAGCCTGAAGAGCCTGAACTTACACCAACTCAAGAGGCAGAAGAAAAGGAAGAGGGAGGTGGTTGGTTAAACATAGTTCTTTATATCTTAGGAGCAATAGCTGTTATTGCAGCAGGAATTTATTTCTTTATGAGAAGAGAGCCTGAACCTAAGACAGCAGCAGATATTGGAAGAGAGGAGTCAAATCAACAACCTGAACCAGAACCAACACCTGAACCAGAACCAACACCTGAACCAGAACCAACACCTGAACCGGAGTCACTAGAAGAGCCTCAATCTGATAATAATGATCAATCTTCAAATAATGATGATGAGAATAAAAATTAATTAAGATTTGTAACGACTCCGATTAACATTCTCAAAACAGAAAGCACAATATACACTTGAGCTATAGTTCCCCAAGCCCATTGTTTTTTTTTAGGTTTAAACTTTGATGCAGATCTCCATGTACCTACTATAACCAATATTAAGTAAACAAATTGAAAAGGAACAAAAAATAAAATTGCATAACTAGTCTCTGGAAGCACAATCGCGGGGAGGCTAACAATTGTTCCTCCAATGATGTAAAAAACCCAAAAATTTGTTACTAATGACTCATTACCATTCCATAAATTTGTTATAAAATTTTGTTTTTTTGATTTTTTCATAATCAAAATATGGGCAATCTTTTAATATAATGCAACTAAAAAAAGAAAATAATTGACTTGAATTTAATATATTAATCTGAGAATCTAAATTATGAAAAAAATAATGCAAGGTATAGGATCTTTACTTATAGTATTTGCTATAGCTGACTTTGGTTTATCATACATGGGATATAATTTAACTCCATTTTTACCAGATGGTATTTCTAGATTCAGTCCAATAATTATAGGATTGATAGGTGGAGCTTTAGTAAAGGTTGATTGGAAATGAAATTTTGAAAAAAATATTTTCAATAATATTTTTTTTATTACTTTTTACTCACTTACAAGCTTTAGAAAAAAAAATTTTAAATAACGATGAGTGGGGCAAGAAGGTTAATACTCTTAATTGGAAAAATCTCGATAATAAAGAACATAATGTTTCTGTAAAAAAAGCGAACGCTAAAATTCTTATTTTAGGCGATGAAATATACTTAGATAATTTTAATGATATAAATCAATATAGTTGGTGGGCTTTCGGTTACGCAGCAGAAAAAAATGTAGTAATGCATATAAGAGGCAATGGTTATGATGTGTATCTTGATTATATTGATGATGGTTATGTCAAGTTAGATGATTGGAAAAGTGTTGATCCAAAAAATTTGTTATCTCAATTAAGAGAAATTGCGAGATCTAACGTAACTTATCTCAAAGATAAAAACTTAGATTACGTAAACAATATTGATTGGATTTTTAAGCCTACTTTAAATGAAACAAATAAATCAGTTAGTTATTCCTACAAAGTAAATTGGAATAGCGGTCAACAGTCTATGGAGTCTAAGAATTTAATTTTAGGTAAAAAAGGTTATTTAGAAAGTGCATTCGTAGTAAGCTATCAAAAAGATATGGATTTAAAATATCAGTCAGATTTTTCAAAAGATTTTGTCAATGGTGTTATTTTTGAGGATGGCTTTAGACATTCTGATTATAAGCCTGGAGACAAAGTTGCAGCAGTTGGAATAGGAAGTTTAGTTGCGGGTTCACTAGGTGTTAAAGCTTTAGCTAAAACAGGAGTTCTTGTTAAACTAGCTAAATTTTGGTGGATATTATTAGCTCCATTAGCTTTTTTAGGAAAATTCTTAAGTGGAAAAGATAATTCAAATAATGGATCTAGCGTAAGTAAGGCATCTTCAAGAAAAAGAAGAAAGAAATAAATAAAATGTATTTTGCATATCTTCTGGCGGCAATTTTACCAGCCGTAATGTTAGTATTTTATGCTTATAAACAAGATCAATTTCCAGAACCACCCAGAATAGTTTTTAAAACATTTTTATTTGGATGCGCAACAGTTCTAGCAATAGATTTAGTTATCCCAGTTTTAGATAACTATAACAAAGAACATTTTAGTGGCGAAACTTATCATTTTTTTGAAAATTTTATTCGAGCAGCCTTTGTTGAGGAATTTTTTAAAGCATGTGTAATAATTTTTTATTGTACTCGTAAAACAGCTTTTGACGAGCCTATGGATGGAATAATTTATGGAATTGCAGCGTCATTAGGTTTTGCTGCATATGAAAATATTGACTACGTTTTATATTTTGAAAAAGATCCTTCATTTGACATTGCACTAATTAGAGCTTTTACTGCAATACCAATGCATGCCCTATGTGGAATAATCATGGGATTTTTGATTTCCCAAAGTATATTTGAAAAAAAACATAATTATTTAAATTTATTTCTAGCTTTATTTATACCAGTAGGAATACATGGCTTATATAATTATAGCTTTTCAAGTTCTTTAGTAAGCTACCAAATTGCTTATTTTTTATTACTAGTATTTTCTATAAGAGCTTATCTTATATTCAAAAACCTAAAGTTAAGGCAAAAACAAAGTATTATATTTAATCAAAGATACTATAATATAACTTTAGCCAGTTTTATAAATATCTCAACTAATACATTAGTAATATTTTTGATCTTTAATTACTTGGTAAATTTAGTAACTTGACAACATGAAACTTTTAAAATTTTCAATGTTGATGAATTATTTTGCTATTGCAAAAAACTCTAAGCGCGCAATTTTTATAATTAATTTAGGTATTTTTTTGTCAATATTTGCCTTTTCAGCAGCAACAATATCAATTTTTATAGAAAATAAAGTAAGTCGACTTGAGTTTGAACATATTGAAAATTCGAGATTTAAAAATGAAATGCAAGACACTACAGAATTTATCATATTATATAAAAATAAATTAAGACAAGCAATTAATAGTGAAGAGACTCACGAGCAATATATTGAATTTTTAAGACTTAATAATTTTGGTAAAGCTATAACTTCACCAAATGATTTACAGGCATATTCAATATATGATTTTGTACGTGACAAAGATTTTATTTTAGAATTTGCTTTGTTTTTAAAAGAGGAAATTGATTATGAAACTTTCACAGAAGAAGATGAGAAAAAAATTAAATTATTAATAATCAAATTAGAAAAAACATTCAAAGCAATTGAAAAACTAGACGCAAAGGTATTAAAGAAAATTGTTTATGATAGATCATATCAGCATATCGGTGACGAAATTATTAAATCACTCAAAAGTGAGAGTAGATATAAATTTTTAAAAGATCAGGGAATATACGAAAAAGAATATAATTTATTAATAAAATTAGTTGATGACTTGGAAGAATTATTTAATTTTTTCTTAACTTACTCTAATTCACTCATCATTTTAACTGATGAAAATCTAAAAGCAATTAATGAGGAGATAATAATTCTCTCAAGTAAAGAGAAAAATATTATATTAGCTGCTTTTTTTCTTCAATTATTAATATTTATTATAATTCAGTTTTTTGAAATTTCATCTTTAAAACTTCATTTGAATAAGAGGAAAAAATTATGAGGCGAGGTAAAATAAATAAAACTTCTTTTATTCTAATTTTTTTTGTAGCATTTTTTACAATTCTTTCTTATGGATTTGATCAGTTAGTTATAAGAAGTGAGGATAAAATTAGGAATTTAAAAATAGAATACCAAAATATTGATAATAGTTTTACTAAATTACAATCAATTATTAGCACTTTAGATGAAATTTCATTTGCGTCAGATTTAAATTTTTCTCATCTTATTTTGAGACGAAACTTATTAATTAAATCATATTTACTCTCAAGAATAGAATTAGGGGATAGTCTTAAATTTTTTAATAGAAAAAATGAAAAAGTAAACACAGAAGATTTGGGGCGCATGATGTTAAAAGAATTAATAAAAGTGGCTGATATGCAATATGAAATGAGACTTCAATATCAAGAATTTTATATTACTCACGAGAAACAATTAAAGAAAATTAATAATGAAAAATTTTCATTATCAGATTTATTTGAGAATGATCTAGATCCTTTTATAGATAAAAGAGGTCAATTTTTTAATCAAAACTTAATTAAGTATACAAAACTTTTTGGTTATAATTATCACTGGAAAGATAGTTCTTATGAGGAATTAGTTGAGTATAGAAAAAAAGCATTAGAAAATTATACAGAATATGAATGGTTTGATGTTTATAGATATAAAATGATGTTATTAAAAGAAATTAAAGAAGATACAATAGAACTAGAAAATTTTACAGAGTCTATGGACTCAAAAACTGAAGATTTAGAGAAAAAATTGATTAAAAAATTTGATCAGTTAAAAACTTCAAATGTAAATAAAAACTTCTATATTTTGTTAAGCATAATATCTCAAATATTTTCATTATTGTTTTTGCTTTTTTTATTCAGATCTTTTTTAACAAAATAAAAGCAAGGTCTTGAAATTTAAATTTAAATGCTTATATTTGACTGAGTAATATTAGTTTGTTGAAATCCAACAAGGAGGCTAAATATGAAATCTACTGACTTTTACCTACTAAAACAAAAATCTATCTCTGAAGGCGATCTTTTCGTTACAGATTATATCAAGACAAAACAAAGACTAATAAGATTAGAAAAGCAATTGGAGATATTACAATTGCAATTGGAGTCTTTAAAACCTAAAAATAAGGTAATTAAATTATTTGATGAAGAATAAACTAAAGAAAATTAATAATGGGTCGAAAATATAATTATTTAACAAAGAGCAAAGTTGCAAGCGGTCTTCAATGTCACAAAAAACTATGGTTCGATGTTCATGAACCTTTGAAGAAAGAAAAAGCTGTTTTCAAGGGCGGTAATCGGTTTGGCAATCAAGTAATCAAAAACTACTCTAAAAAAAAATTTAATATTTTAGATTTGACTGGAGATTTTATAAAACCGGTTGAAAAAACAACTCAAGCTATTAATTCAAATAAAGTTAATATTATTTTTGAAGCTGCTTTTGAATTTTCGAATACTCAAGTTAGAACAGACGTTTTAATAAAACAAAAAGAAGGCTGGACATTACTTGAAGCAAAATCATCCACCAAATTGAAACCTGAGCATATAGATGACATTTCTATTCAATCCTATGTCGTAAGAGAAAGCCTAAATAAATTGGGTCAAAAACTAAAAAAAATTAAATTAATACACGTAAATGCAAAATTTATTTTAAAACAAACAGGAGATTATGAAGGGTTAATTAATGACGAGAATGATCTTACAGAGAGATTAAATGAAAATGAAATTCCTAATAATATTGAAGAACTATTACCATTAACAAATAAAGATTCTGTCTGCCCTAAAATTTCTGTCGGCAGTCATTGTAATAAACCTTATTCTTGTGATTATTTTGAAAGGTGTGACACAGCTTCTAATCTAAAACAAATTACTCCATTTACAATATTACCTTATATAGGAAAGTCAAAAGATCTAATAGATTATATGGCTGCCAAAAAAACAAGCGACTTACAAAAAGTTCCATCAAGTTTTTTTAAAGATCGAAAAGACTATGCTCCAGGTTATCACCAAATAATTCAAACGGCCCATAAGAAAAATCAACCCTGGATTAATCCTAACTTAAAAAATGTATTAAAAGAATTTAAATTCCCAATGTATTTTATGGACTTCGAAACGATAGGCCAAGTAGTTCCAATAATTAGGGGTACAACACCATACTATCCTTTACCTTTTCAATGGTCAGTTCATAAATGGCCAACAAAAGATAAGCCAGTAGATAATGGAAAGTCTTTTTTAAAATTTAATGACCAAGATATTGAAAGAAAGTTTATTGAAACTCTTATCAAAGCTGCTGGTGACAAAGGAACTATATTTGCACACAATGCTAAAGGAACAGAGATCAAAATTTTAGAAAAACTAAAAGTGAAAGATAATTGTAAAGACCTTATTTCTCAAATAGATAACATAATTGAAAGAGTCGAGGATAGCGCTACTATTGCAAAACATAATTTTTATTCTCCGCTTATGAATGGCGATTGGGGAATTAAATCGATTGTTAAAGCAATACCAGGTTGTAAAATTAATTATGAAGAAGAAGGTAATATTTCTGGTGGAACCGATGCACAGTTGGCTTGGTTTATAAATACAGATCCTAATGAAACAAAGGATAGAAAAGAGAAACAAAAGAAACTATTATTAGAATATTGTTCGAAAGATACCTTAGCAATCTATTATCTCATAAAATATTTAATAGAATTATAAATAAATGAATCAAGGCGAAAAAAATGAAATACTCATTAAGATATACCTTTGCTATTTAAGAGACTTCTGCATAAATTAAATATTTTTAAGTCTATTTATTACTTCAACCCTATCTAATGATAAAATAACATCATATAGACCTGGCCCAAATCTTGAACCCACTAGTGCTATTCTTAAAGGTTGTCCTATGCCTTTAAAATTAGTCTTATGCTTATCTATTAAAGATTTAATTACAGGCTCTAGAGCTTCTCTAGATAGAGAGGAAAGTTTTTCATATTCATTGATAAAGTCATTTATTACTTTCTTGGATAAATCATCAATTAGTTTTTTATCATCTGCGCCAACCTCAATTTTATCATTAATAATATATTGAGCATTATTCCAAATATCCTCTAGGGTTTTTGCTTTATTTTTTAAAAAACCCATTGATTTTAAAAGGACACTCTCTTTTGCTTGATCTATAGGTTTTTTGTATTTCGAAACATATTCTTTGAAAAAATTAAAAAGATCTTTTTCATCTATTGTCTTTATGTATGTTTCATTAATTGAATAAATTCTATTCATATCAAGCTTAGAGGGTGATTTACCAACACCACTTAGATCAAATAAATCAATACTTTCCTTCTTAGTAAAAATCTCTTTATCTTTGTAAGACCAACCTAATCTTAATAAATAATTTCTCAAAGCGTCTGAAATAATTCCAATTTTAATATAATCTTCAAGGGTGGAGGCGTTATCTCTTTTAGACAACTTTTTCCCTTGTTCGCTATGAATCAAGGGTATGTGAGCGAAGTTTGGAACTTCCCAACCCATAGCGTCATAAATTTGCTTTTGTTTAAAAGAATTAATCATATGATCGTCACCTCTAATTACGTGAGTAATTTTCATTTCATGATCATCAACTGTAGCTGATAATTGGTAAGTTGGTGATTTATCTTTTCTTAATATTACAAAATCTTCAATTGTAGAATTTGAGATGTTTCTTTCTCCTTGAACTAAATCTTTTATAATTGTATTTCCTGAAATTTTACTTTTAAATCTAATTACAGGCTTTACACCTTCTGGAATTTTAAGGTCTTTAGCATCTCTCCACTTTCTATTGTAAACATACGGTATACCTTGTTTTTTACACTTATCTTTTTGCTCATTTATTTCTTCTTCAGAACAATAACACTCATAAGCAAATCCTTTTTTTTTTAATTCTTCAGCTACTGCGACGTGTTTATTGATATTTTTAGATTGAATATGTTCTTTACCATCATGTTCAATTCCCAACCAAGCTAGTGATGATATTATCTGTTTTTTAAACTCATCTTTAGATCTTTCCTTATCGGTATCTTCTATTCTTAAGAAATATTTTCCTTTATTTTTTTTTGCAAGAAGCCAATTAAACAATGCAGTTCTTACACCGCCAATATGAAGAGGCCCAGTAGGAGAGGGCGCGAACCTACAATTAAAAGACATTTGTATTAATTAAACTATTTTAATGAAAGTTTCTATACAAAGAAACGAGTTTACCTTGAATCTTTATTCTATTCGCAGCATAAATTTTAGTTCCATAATTAGGATTTGCTGCTTCAAGAGCAATTGTATTTCCTTTTTTTCTAATTCTTTTTAAAGTTGCCTCTTGGTCATCTATTAAGACCACTGCAATTTGACCACTGTCAACATTCGAAGTTTTTTTAACAATGACTGTATCTCCGTCAGCTATGCCTGCTTCTATCATAGAGTCCCCCTTAACTTTGAGACCATAATGCTCTCCATTATTCTGTAAGTCTTCTGGCAAAGCAACTTTATCAACTTCTTGTTGTATAGCCTCAATCGGGGTTCCTGCTGCAATACTACCTAAAACAGATACATCAGTAGATTTATTTGTGTTTTTATCTAACCCACCTTTAATTACACTCGGAGTGAAAGTATTGAAAATATCATTTGCGCTTGCATTTTCAGGGAGCTTAATTACCTCTAAAGCTCTAGCTTTATGAGCTAATCTTTTAACGAAACCTCTTTCTTCTAATGCTGAAATTAATCTGTGTATTCCAGATTTCGACTTAAGGTTGAGTGAATTTTTCATTTCCTCATAAGAAGGTGAGATCCCAGAAGATCTAATCTTTCTATTAATAAAAATTAATAAGTTTTTTTGTTTTTTTGTAAGCATAGAACAAACCTCGTACATCTATGTTCTATAAAGGTTCTACCTAAATTACAACTCTAAATAAAGGCCGATTTTATTGGTTAATTTGAATAATCTTTTTTATAAGCGCTGCAGGATTGTCAGAACTCAAAAGTGATTCTCCTATCAAGAAGTTTTTAATACCAGTTCTATCGTAAATATATTTAGCATCATTCTCATTCTTAATCCCGCTCTCAGATATGATAGGAGATTTATGGTCTTTAACAACATCAAAAATAGAAATTGTATTATTAATTGAGATATCTAATGTTTCTAAGTTTCTATTATTAATTCCAATTAATGCATTTTGATATTTTAAAGCAATTTCTGCCTCTTTTTTATTATGTACTTCAACAATTACAGTTAAATTTTTTTTATTAGCCTCATCATAAATTTCATCTGCTTGATTACCATCAAGCGCAGCCATAATTAAAAGAATACAATCGCAACCATAACTTTTTGACAAAGCAATTTGATAAGGATCAATAAAAAAATCTTTTGCTAAAACTGGCACTTTAAATTTTTTTTTAATATCAGTAATAAAATCTAATTTTCCTAAGAAATGTTTTTCTTCTGTGAGCACTGAAAGACAAGTGGAGCCATTTTCTATAAAAATCTTTGCTATATCTAAATGATTAAAATTTTTAACTAAAATACCTGCAGAGGGGCTAGCTTTCTTAATTTCAGAAATTAGAGAAACTTTTTTATTATTTTCAATTGCTTCTTTAAAATCATAAAAAAAGTTTAAATTTTTTATCTTTTTTTCTAAAAAATCTAAAGAACTTTTCTTTTTAATTAAATTTAAAAATTCCTTTTTATCTTCTATAATTTGTTTTAACTTATTTGACATTATTTTGATTGTATCTTAGATAAGAATTCAAAAACAGCTCCAGACTTTAAATGATTTAAAGCTTTTTCAAAAGCATCCTTAAAATTCAGTTCTTTACCAGATACAACTAATCCGGCTGCTGCATTTAAAGCTACAGCTTGCGCAAATTCGTTATTCGTACCTTTATATATTTCAATTATTTTTTGAGCATTGTATGCTGCACTTTTACCTTTTAAATTATTTTTATTGGTAGAGTTTATTCCAAGTTTTTTTGGATCTATCTTGAATTCATTTATGTTTTTATCATTTAATTCTACAATTGATGTTTTCGCAAAAGGAGAAATCTCATCCATACCATCATCACTATGAACTATATAGGCATGCACTACATTGTTTTCTTTTAGAGCTTCTGCAAAAGGCATCATCCATTTTTTATCAAAAACACCAACCACCTGCCTTTTAACTTGAGCTGGACTACTTAATGGGCCAATAAGGTTAAATATAGTTTTCTTACCCATCTTTTTTCTAGCTGGCGCGACATGTTTCATTGCTGAATGATAGTTTGGAGCAAACATAAAAGCAAAATTTAACTTATTAATTGAATGTTCTGCTTCATTAGGTTTTAAATTAATATTTATTTTTAATGCCTCAAGAACATCAGCAGACCCACAATTAGATGAAACAGCTTTGTTACCGTGTTTAGCCACTTTTATACCCATGCTAGCTAGGACAATAGCCGCAGCAGTTGATATATTTAGAGAGTTTTGTCCATCACCTCCAGTTCCACATGTATCTATTGTACTAGGATCAGTTTTAACTTTATTAGCTTTATCTCTTAATATAAAAATACCACCCGCAAGCTCATCTTTTGTTTCACCCTTTTTTATAAAAGATTCTAATATTTCTATTATTGAGACCTCTGAGTGCTTGCCTTCCATTAGATCAGTAAAAAGAACTTTGCTCTCTTCAAAAGATAGATTTTCACCTCTTTTTAATTTTTCTACAATGTTAGTCATATTAATTAGCTATAAAATTTTTAATTAATTTCATGCCCATTTTAGTATTAATACTCTCAGGATGGAACTGAAACCCATGAATATTATAGTCTTTATGCATTAATCCCATAATTGTCTTGTTTTTTGTTTCAGCTGTAATGATCAGATCTCTAGGTAAGCTTTTTTTATCGACAATTAAACTGTGATATCTCGTAGCTTCAAAATTATTTTGAATATTTTTAAATAGACCTTTTCTATTGTGTTTAATTTTACTTGTTTTACCGTGCATTAAATTTTTAGCCTTAACAATTTTTCCTCCAAAAACTTGACCAATAACTTGATGTCCTAAACACACTCCTAAAATTGATATTTTTTTGTGAAGATCTTTAACAATTTTTAAACAGTTACCAGCTTGACTTGGATTTCCTGGACCAGGGGAGATAACAATTTTATCATATTTTTTTCGTAATATAGTTTTGCTGTCTATTTTATCATTTCTAACTACATCAACATTTTTTTTTAATTTTGAAATATAATGATACAAATTGTAGGTAAAGCTGTCGTAATTATCTATTAGTAAAATTTTCATTTAATCAACTGCTCTCATTAAAGCTTTGGCCTTATTAACTGTTTCTACATATTCTTTATCAGGTTTACTATCGGCAACTATACCTGCTCCTGATTGTACGTAAAATTTCTTATCTTTAATCAAAGCAGTTCTTAACGTAATACAAGTATCAAATTCGTTATTAGGAGTAAAATATCCAATCCCTCCCGCATATAATTTTCTTTTATTTTTTTCTAACTCATCAATAATTTCCATAGCTCTAATTTTAGGTGCTCCACTAACGGTACCAGCTGGAAATCCAGATAATAACGTTTCAAATAATGAAACTTTATTATTAAATTTGCCAGTCACATTTGAGACAATATGCATTACGTGTGAATATTTTTCGATTTTAAATTTTTCTGTTACCTTTACTGAATTAATCTTAGATACTTTACCCACGTCATTTCTTCCAAGATCTAAGAGCATCAGATGCTCAGCTAATTCTTTTTTGTCCTGAAGTAAATCTATTGCATATTTCTTATCTTCCTTATCATTTTTACCTCTTGGCCTTGTTCCAGCTATAGGTCTAATAGTTACTTCATTCTTTCTTAATCTAACTAAAATTTCAGGACTGCTCCCTAATACGTTAAAGTCTTCATAATTAAAAAAAAACATAAAAGGTGAGGGGTTTAATTTCCTAAGATAATTATAAATTTCAATTGGCTTTTTTTCGAATTTTCTTTCAAAACGCTGACTTAATACTACTTGAAAAATATCACCTTTTTCAATGTATTTTTTTGCAGATTTAACTAGCGATTTAAATTTTTCTTTTGAAGTGTTTGATTTAATTAAATTTTTATTTTTTTTGAAGGTAAATTTTTCAGGTAGTTTTATATTTTCATAATTTTCAAATAAAGAAAATTTACTGATAATTGCATTATAAGTTTCTTTATAATTTTTAATTTTTGTATCTGCATAAATATTTTCAATATAATGAATTTTTTTTTTTAGATTATCATAAATTACTAAATTTTTTGGTCTAGATAATCTTATGTCTGGGATCTTTAGATCATCCTTACAATTGTTGGGAATTTTTTCGATATAACGAATAATGTCATATGAAAAATATCCAACCAACATAGAAGACATTGAGGGCAGCTGTTTTGGAATTTTAATATTAAAACTCTTAATTAATTTGTTTATATAAATTAAAGGATTGCTTTTAATTTTAATTTTTTTCCCCAAAGTATTTATTGTAATTATATTATCATTCACATCCCATATTTTGTCTGGGTTTAGACCGATAATTGTATACCTGCCTCTAATTTTTCCTTTCTCGACAGACTCAAAAATAAAACTATTTTTTTCTGCTAGTAAAAATCTAAATAAATTTTCTACCTTGTAATATTCTTTACAAAATTTTGATTTAAACAAAACTTGATGTTTTTTGTTAAAATGATTTTTCTGGAATTCTTTAAAACTAGCACTAATTTTCATTAAAATGAATTTTTTACTCTATCAATTGTTCTTTTATTTAATTCAACTTTGTATTTTTCGTTCAAATTTTCATCAAACGTTTTGTAAATATTATTAATTAAATTTAGTCGAGCTTTTGCTTCATATTTCTCAAATTCTATGGAACCTTTTTCTATTTTCTTATATTTAGTTTTAATTCCTAGAACTAAAAAGTTTTTTGTTAATTCACTATTCGTAACTAAGTTTATTTCTCCATCTTTAATTAAAAAAATTCTTTTAATTATACCTTCTGTAAAAATTTCGTTTTGTTTTAAATTTGATATTTCATAATCTTTTACCTTTAAATTATTATCGTTAGCAAATTTTTCCATTTTAACTTTATCAAATCCACCCATACTTATATCTTTTATAATTGACGTATTATTTTCAATTTTATTTTGAAAGTTAAGTTGAGAATTTATTGTTTTTAAAACATTAGAGTCAGTTATAGGCAGGTTATTTAATTCTATAGATTTTATTTCTGCTAAATAGTATTTGTTATCTACTTTTAAAACTTCGGGTATTTTTTCATTTTTAATTAGATAAATCTTATTAAAAAGATTATCGGATAAATTTTTTACACTCTTATTATTTTTATCTTTTTTATTACTATCTATGCTATTAATTGTAATAATCTTTAAATCCTTTTCTACAGAAGACTTCTCAAAAGATTGTCCGTCTAAAACTTTATTCTCCAAAATATCAAGTTGTTTAAAAAAAGCTTCATCGTATTCATCACTCCCTGAGATCGCCTGAGTAGTCAGCTCTGCAAATTGAATAGATTTAAATTCTTCTACAAATAAATTTTTATTTTTATCATATAATTCTTTAATTTTTTCTTGAGATGGTTTTTTATTTGAATGATATTTTTCTAAATCAATAAACTTTATAGTTTTAGTTTGATTTTCTTTTTTAAATGCATTTTCTACTAGAATATTTGGGATTGTTATTCCTCCTGCTATAAAACTTAAAAATTGTCTTCTAGACTCTTGTTCAACAATATTTTGTTCAAATGTTGGGGCCGTTATGTTACTTGTCAAAAGAAACTTTTCGTATTCTGTTCTTGAAAATTTGTTATCTTTAAAAAATGATTTATCGTTTTTAATAATATCTCTTAAAGAGTTATCATTTACTGTAATTCCGGACTTTTCTATTTCGAGAGCCATTACTTTTCTACCAATAAATTGTGCTAAAATTTTTTCTATTAAATCAGTTTTTGGTAAACTTTTTATTTGTTCTTCATTTAAATTTAGTCGGTTTAAATAATTCATAAATTCTTGAGTACTTACTTTTTTAGAGTCAATTGTGGCAATCACATTTTGATTTCCACCTCTAAATACATCTCCCATTCCCCAAAATACAAATGGCAAAATGATAATTCCTACTAGAAGTTTTACAAAAAACGATTTAGATAATTTTCCTATTGAAGTTGCCATTTTAATAATCTAATAAGTGTTAAAATAATACACCTATAAATCAAATTTTAAACTAAGGCAAATAATGAAGTACTTTATTGGAAATTGGAAAATGTTTGGTGTTCCTAGATCAATTAAAATACTAAATAAGATTAACTCTTTTAGAGCCAAAGATAAAAACAGAAATAAATATCGAGTAATTATTACTCCGCCTTACACACTCTTAGAGTATTTTGCGAAGCAATTTAAAAACAAAAGAATTACGATTGGTTCTCAAAACTGTTATCAAAAAGATAAATTTTCATCTAATACTGCAGCAATAAGTCCATATATGATTAGAAGTGTAGGGGCTAAATATACACTTGTTGGACACTCCGATAATAGAGCTGAAGGTGACACAGATTTAATGCTAAAAAATAAAGTCAAATTTGCACTAAAAAATAATTTAAAAGTTGTTTTTTGTATTGGTGAAAATAAAAAACAAAAAAAAAATAATCAAACATTTGGTGTTTTAAAAAAACAGTTAGTTAAAGTTTTAGAAAAAAAGCTCAATAAGAATAATATTATTGTTGCTTATGAACCGATTTGGTCCATTGGAACAGGCAAAATACCAAAACAGAAAGATTTATTAAAAACAACTATTTATATTAAAAAAGTTTTAAAAAATATTTTTAAAAAGAAGAGCCCTCCAGTTCTTTATGGCGGTTCAGTAGATGGAGATAATATCGATACGTTTAGGCAAATTAAAGAAATCAATGGTTTTTTAATTGGTGGAGCATCAAAATCATCTAAAAAATTTATTGATATAATAAAAAATTACTATAGATAAGCACTATGGAAAGTTTACTGATTACAATTAACATTATACTTGCAATAATTTTAATTATTTCTGTTCTATTGCAAAAATCAGAAGGTGGGGCGCTCGGTCTAGGTGTTTCACAAGATAATTTCACGTCAGCCAGATCAGTTGGAAGTTTTTTAACTAAATTCACTTCTGTAATTGCAGCTTTATTTATTATTTGTAGTATTGCTATTGTTGCGATTTCAAGAGATGAGCTTCGTGAAACACAATCAGTTCTTGAGAAACAAGAAGAAGAAGACTCAAGTCTTCCACAAATTCCTCAGTCAAAATAAATTAAACGCTTTGTGTTTAGCAATTTATAAAGTATAACATACTTCCATGGCGCGATATATTTTCGTAACTGGCGGCGTGGTCTCATCTTTAGGCAAAGGATTATCATCAGCTTCACTAGCTTATCTTTTACAATCAAGAGGTTACAAAGTTAGAATTAGAAAACTGGATCCTTATTTAAATGTTGATCCTGGTACTATGAGTCCATTTCAACACGGAGAAGTTTATGTTACTAACGATGGAGCAGAAACCGATCTAGATCTGGGACACTACGAAAGATTTTCAGGAATTTCTGCTAAAAAATCTGACAATATAACAACAGGAAAAATTTACAATGATGTACTCAAGAGAGAGAGACAAGGTAAATATTTAGGCAAAACTGTTCAAGTTATTCCACACATCACTAATAGAATAAAAGAGTTTATTAAGAATGATGTTAAAAAAGAAGATTTTGTTATTTGTGAGATAGGAGGAACTGTAGGGGACATAGAAAGCCTTCCTTTTTTAGAGGCTATAAGACAATTTTCAAATGAGTTGGGTAGAAAAAATACTTTGTTTATTCATCTTACTTTAGTTCCTTATATGAAAGCATCTGATGAAATAAAAACAAAACCTACTCAACATTCTGTAAAAGAACTACGAAGCATTGGTATACAGCCAGATATTATTATTTGTAGATCAGAAAGATCTATTCCTTTAGATCAAAGAAAGAAAATTTCTTTATTTTGCAATGTTTCTATCAAAGATGTGATCGAAACTGTTGATGTAAAAACAATTTATGAGGCTCCAATAAGCTTTAATAAAGAAAAATTGGATGAAAGAGTATTAAAATTTTTTAAAATTAAATCTAAAAAGAAAGTCAATCTTCAACCATGGAAGAAAATTACACAATTAGTTTTAAATACAAAGAATAAAGTAAATATTGCAATCATCGGCAAATATGTAGAGCTTAAAGATGCTTATAAATCTTTAGACGAAGCTTTAACACATGGTGGTATAGCTAACAATTTGAAAGTCAATCTTGTAAGAATTGAGTCTGATCATTTAAAACCAAGAGACATAAATAATAAATTGAAAGATGTATCAGGGATCTTAATACCAGGAGGTTTTGGTAAAAGAGGCACCGAAGGAAAAATTGCGGCAATAAACTATGCTAGAATAAATGAAATACCTTTTTTAGGTATTTGTTTTGGAATGCAAATGGCTGTTATTGAATTTGCTAGAAATAAGTTGAATATAAAAAATGCAACATCTAGTGAATTTGGTTCTTCAAAAGCTTCAGTTGTGGGTTTAATGAGTGAATGGATTAAAGATGGTAAATTAATGAAAGGAACTGATAAAGACCTGGGTGGAACTATGAGATTAGGAAGTTATGAAGCAAGACTTAAAAAAGACACAAAAATAAGTAAAATTTATAATTCTTTAAAGATTGAAGAAAGACATCGTCATAGATATGAAGTTAACATCAATTATAAAGAAGATTTTGAAAACAAAGGAATGATTTTTTCAGGTTTATCTCCAGACAATAAATTGCCAGAAATTATTGAATTAGAGGATCATCCTTGGTTTATAGGAGTTCAGTTTCATCCTGAATTTAAATCTAGACCTTTAACACCACATCCTTTATTCTCATCATTTATAAAGGCCGCAAAAATCAATTCGAAAAAATGAAAAATCAAAAAGTAAAATGTTCTAATTTTGAGATTGCTAATGATAAACCATTTACTTTAATTTCAGGTCCATGTCAGTTGGAAAATGAAACTCATGCAATGAAAATTTCTACTGAACTTAAAAAAATTACTTCCGATCTTGGAATAAATTTAATTTATAAAACTTCTTTTGATAAAGCTAACAGAACAAGCCTTAAAGGCAAAAGAGGGATGGGATTAGAAAAATCTTTACCTATCTTTGATAAAATAAGAAAAGAAGTTGATGTTCCAATTTTAACAGATATTCATACAGCTGAACAATGTTCAATTGTTTCTAATCATGTCGATGTTTTGCAAATACCCGCATTTTTATGTCGTCAAACAGATTTACTTATTGCTGCAGCAAAAACAGGAAAAATTATTAATGTTAAGAAAGGTCAATTTTTAGCTCCATGGGATATGACTAATGTAATAAAAAAAATTGAAGAATCTGGAAATAAAAATATTTTAATTACAGAGAGAGGTGCAAGTTTTGGGTATAATACTTTAGTATCAGATATGAGAGCATTACCAATTATGTCAAAATTTGGCTTTCCAATTGTTTTTGACGCTACACATTCTGTTCAACAACCTGGAGGAATGGGTGAAAAAAGTGGAGGACAAAGAGAATTCGTTCCTTATTTAGCTAGAGCTGCAATTGCCGTAGGTGTTGGAGCAATTTTTATGGAAACTCACGATGATCCAGATAATGCGCCATCGGACGGTCCAAATATGGTGCCATTAAATGAAATGAAAACTTTATTAAAAAAATTAACCGAAATAGATAATTTAATAAAAAAATAATTAGATGGCTAAAATTTTCAACGTTAAAGGTCGTCAAGTTTTTGACAGTAGAGGAAACCCAACTGTCGAAGCAGAAGTTTTTTTAGATAATGATATTTCTGCAACAGCTATATCACCATCTGGCGCGTCAACAGGAGCTTTTGAAGCTCACGAATTAAGAGATCAAGATAAAAATAATTTTTTAGGTAAAAGCGTTAATAATGCTGTTGATAATATAAATAAAAAAATTCGATCAAGTTTAAAGGGATTAGATCCGACCGACCAATCTAAAATTGATAAAGTTTTATTAGATTTAGATGGTAGTGAAAATAAAAAAAATCTTGGAGCTAACGCCACTTTAGCTGTATCTTTAGCTAATTCAAAATCTGCTGCCTTATCAACTAAAAAACCTCTTTATAGAAATTTAGGAAATTCTTTCTCATTACCTATTCCATTAATGAATATCATTAATGGAGGAGCTCACGCAGACAATGATTTAAACATACAAGAGTTTATGATTAGACCGGATTCAGCAAAAAATTTTATAGATGCAGTGGAAAAATGTTTTTTAGTTATCCAAAATTTAAAAGATTTATTAAAATCAAAAAAAATGCTTACTAATGTTGGTGACGAGGGAGGTTTTGCACCATCAATTAACACTAATGAAGAAGCACTTGAATTAATTGTAAGTGCAATAGAAAAATCAAAGTTAACACCTGGTAAAGACGTTTTAATTTGTTTAGATGTAGCTGCTAACGAATTAATTAATAAAGAAGGCCAATATTCAATTCAATCAAGTAATTTTACCTCAGCCGACGATGTTATTGGTTATTATAAGAAATTAACTTCGAGTTACCCAATTAAATCTATAGAAGATCCTTTTGCTGAAGAAGATTGGGAATCTTGGAAAAAAATTACAGCTGAGGTAGGAAACAATGTTCAAATTGTTGGTGATGATTTATTTGTAACAAATTCTAAAAGATTAAAAAAAGGAATAGATAATAAATCTGCTAATAGTATTCTAGTTAAACCCAATCAAATTGGAACTTTATCTGAAACGTTGGAAGTTGTTTCTATTGCAAAACAGGCTAATTTTAACACAATTATTTCTCATAGATCAGGAGATACAGAAGATACATTTATTGCTGATTTAGCAGTTGCCACAGAATCATCTCAAATAAAAACTGGATCTTTAGCAAGATCTGAAAGAGTAGCTAAATATAATAGGTTGTTACGCATAGAAGAAGAACTTGGAAATCAAGTTAAAATGGCTAAAATCTAATAATGCGGCTTATTGAAAGTTTTAAAAAGAAAAAACTTATATTATTAAATATATTTTTATCACTTTATGTGGGTATTAACCTTGTAGGTGGTGAGAGAGGATTAGTTTCATATTTTGAAAAAAAGAAAATACATCAAGAGCTTATTCAAAGAGAAACTTTTCTTAAAGAGGAGATTCAAGACTTAAAACACAAAATTAAATTAATAAAAAATAATGATTTAGATTATTTAGACATGCTATATAGAGATAAGCTAAAATACGGAACTAAAGACGAAATTTTGATAAAATTAAAATGAGAAATAAAACCAGACATCCAGAAAAAGTTAATAAACCAGTAAACCCTATTAAAAAAAAACCAGAGTGGATTAGGTCTAAAATTGTAGACTCAAAAGTTTTTTTTCAAACTAAGCAAGTGGTAAATCAAAATAACCTCGTAACAGTATGTCAGGAAGCTAACTGTCCAAATATAACTGAGTGCTGGAGTAAAAAGCACGCTACATTTATGATTATGGGAGACACTTGTACGAGAGCTTGTGCATTTTGCGATGTTAAAACTGGAAAACCAAAAAGTCTAGATATCTTTGAACCAGTTAAAATTTCAAATGCAGTTAAAAAGTTAAATTTAAAACATGTCGTTATTACCTCAGTAGATAGAGACGATCTTGATGATGGTGGAGCAAATCATTTTTATAAAGTCGTTGAAACAACAAGAGACAAAAACCCTGATACCTCTATAGAAGTTCTAACTCCAGATTTTTTAAGAAAAGGAGATGCCTATAAAAAAGTTCTTGAGGCAGATCTTGATGTTTTTAATCATAATATTGAAACTATTCCAAGGCTATATACCAAAGTAAGACCAGGAGCCAGATACTTTGCTTCTTTAGAGCTTTTAAAAAATGCAAAACACTACAATAAAAAAGTTTTCACAAAATCTGGTATAATGGTTGGTCTAGGAGAAAATAAAGAGGAAATTATTCAAGTAATGGATGACTTAAGATCTGTGGAAGTCGATTTCATAACAATTGGACAGTACTTACAACCATCTGCTAAACATCATCCTCTTCACCGCTATTATCATCCAAAAGAATTTAAAGAGTTAGAAAATATAGCTAAAACAAAAGGATTTTTATTAGTGTCCTCTTCACCTTTGACCAGATCTTCCTATCATGCTGATGAAGACTTTAGAAAATTACAAGACGCAAGAAATAAGCAACTTGAATGTCATCCGCATCAATAAAAAAAATTATTCCTTGTAAAAAAGATCAACTTATTAAAATGGTTTTGGATATAGAAAAGTATCCTGAATTTGTTCCTTGGTGTATAGAAGGTAAAATTTATGATAAAAATGAAAGTGAGGATTTAATTACTTTTAGTGGAGATTTAAAGGTAGGTAAAAGTCTTTTAAACGAAACTTTCTCTAGCCACGTTTCATACTATAAAGAAAAAGACAAAATAATTGTTACTAATCTTGATGGACCTTTAAAGCATCTTAAAAATGAATGGGTTTTTAAAGAAGTAAATAATGCCACACAATTAGAGTTTTTTATTGATTTTGAATTAAAAAATCCTATTTTAAATTCAATTATGAAAAAATCTTTTGAATTAGGACTTAATAAAATAGCTAAGTCTTTTGAAGAGAGGGCAATTAAATTATATAAATAATGCTAGGTGTTACGTTATTATTAATTTTTTTATCTATTATTTGTAAATTTTTAGCATCTTATATTAAAAAAATTAGAACTGGGGACTCCAACGAAAGTGATATAACTTATTGGATGTTTTCGTATGATTTTAAATCAAAAAATAAAGCTTGGTCGCCTGAAGATAAGAATTTTCTAAAAAGAAAAAGAAAAAGAAATGCTTTAGTATTTGCTCTTTACATAAATGTTTTCTTAATCTTTTTGACTTTTAACAGTTTTATAGCTCATTTATTGGATGTTATTGTTGAATTTCAAAAATTTAGTTACCCAGTTTAAATATTATAGCTGTTTAAAGATTAAACTAAGAGCTTTTTTAACCGTAGCTTTTTGAATTGCATTTCTGCCTTTATTTTTAAATTGGTTTTTACTAACTACAATTTTCTTACCATTTTTCACACCAATATAAACAAGTCCTACTGGTTTTTGCTTAGTGCCACCCTTAGGTCCAGCTATTCCAGTGATCGAGACACACATTTTACTTTTACTAATTTTACTTAGATTATTAACCATAGACAGACAGCACTGAATACTTACAGCACCATGCTTTTGAATAATTTTTTTAGGAACTTTTAAAATACCCATTTTGGCTTGATTAGAGTAAGTGACTAAACCCATTGAAAATACTTTAGATGCGCCACTAACAGAAGTAATAGCACTTGAAAGCATTCCACCGGTGCAAGACTCAGTTATAGCTAATTTAAGTTTTTTTCTCTTTAGCTGAGATATGATTTTTTTATTTAAGGTCATGTAAAAAGTTTTGACTTAATAACCATAAATATGATTAAAGTTAATACAACATAAAAGCCTGCAATAACATCATCCATAATAACACCAAAACTATTTTTAAACTTTTTATCAAAAAAGTTTACTGGGAATGGTTTTTTTATATCGAAGAATCTAAATAAAATAAAAATATATATATAAAATAAAATAGCTTCTTTAGAGTCTTTGTTGGTTCCGTGTGCTATTTCATAAAGATAAATAGGTATTGATTGTCCAATCACTTCATCAATAACTACTTCTTTTGGATCTTTGTTAGGGATTTCTTTTATATAATTTGCAATTGCTAGAAAGGAATAAAGAAATATTGCTATTAATATTATTAAGATAGTAGCTTTAGATAAATTTAAAATATGGAATGAACTAAATAATAATACAGTAGTGACTAATGAAGTCATTGTGCCAGGAGCATATCTAATAGTTCCAATGCCAAAAAAAGTTACAAATAAAAAATTTATATTCTTAATCATATTTGATTACTGAAGTTATTACTTCACAAGCAATAGCTTTTTCTTTTCCAACAACACCTAATTTTTCTGTTGTTTTACCTTTTATATTAATTTGATTTTTTGAAATTTCACAAAGTTTAGCAATATTGTCTATCATTTTTTTTTTAAATTTTTTAATTTTTGGAGTTTGAGTAATAATATTAATATCAATATTATTTATAAAATAACCTTTTTCTTTTATTTTTTCTATTACTTCTCGAAGCAAAATTGTTGATCTTATATTTTTAAATTTTTTACTTTTATCTGAAAACATCTGACCTATATCTCCCATTTTACAAGCTCCAAGAATTGCATCAGTAATTGAATGTAATACTGGATCACCATCTGAATGACCTAGTGTGCCTAAAGGTGATTTAATTTTTAATCCTGCTAAATAAAGTTTTCTTTTTGGAACTAATCTATGAACATCAAAACCTATTCCAACGCTTTGATTAGATTTATAAATATTTTTTAAATATTCAAAATCAGATTGATCTGTAATTTTAAAATTATTTTTATCGCCTTCTATGAATTTTATTCCATCTAAATTCATATATAATGAAATATCGTCATCTTTATATTTTCCAGAATTAGTTTTGTGTAATTGATAAATTTCTTTAAAATTGAAAGCTTGCGGAGTTTGCGTAAGAAATAAATTATCTCTACTTTTACCTAAAATATATTCATTTAAGCTAGAGTCTATTTTTTGTTTTATAGCATCCTGAATTTCTATTTTTGGAACTACAGCTCTACAATTTTTCATGTTTTTTATAATTGAATGAAATAATTTCAGTGAGAAGTTTGGTCTCGCAACATCATGAATTAGAACTTTTGAGACACCATTTGTATTGTTTAAATATTTTAATGCATTAAATGTTGATTGTTGTCTAGTTTTTCCACCTAGAACTATTTTAATATTTTTAAGGTTTAGAGATTTGACTCGTTTTGAATCTTTTTTATTATAGACAAGTACTATCTTTTTTATTTGTTTAAATTTACGTACTTTATGGATATTAATTTCTATTAATGATTTACCAGCAATTTTTTGATAAGGTTTGCCTATATTAGACCTAAATCTATGGCTATTACCCCCTGCTAGAATGATTAAACAAAAACTCATGTTATAAACTTATATTATATTTATATGAATAATTAACGCTTATTTAAAATGTTTAAAATTATAAAAAACTTTAATTGGATTATTTTATCTTCATTTTTATGTATTTTCATGGGGATTGTAACATTTTTAACCTTTATTAATGAAGGATTTGTTCCTTTAACAGATCAAAATTTACAAGCTCTATTAATTATTGATATATTTTTATTACTAATCTTTTTTACTTTAATTTTCAAAAACTTTTATAGATTTTATTATACAGGCAAAAAAAACAAAACAGGTTCTCAAACAAATTTAAAATATATTTCAATATTTTCAGTTTTTACTTTAATCCCGTCTTTAGTAGTTGCTGTATTTTCATTATTTCTTTTCAATTTTGGTATTCAAAATTATTTTGATAAACAGATTACAAATGCAGTCAATAATTCATATGACGTTGCTAAAAATTATTTAGATGAAAGTAAAAAAAATGTAAAGTCAGATATAATTTTAATGAGCGTAGGTTTAAATAGGGCCTCAGTTTTTTATTATTCAAATCCAAATAGATTTAAGGCAATTATGAAGTCAGAGAAAATTTTAAGAAGAGTTGATGATATTTATCTGATAGACGGTTTGGGAAATATATTAATATCTGATGTTAGAGATATTACAGATCAATTTGTTTTACCTTCTGATGAAAATTACGATGAAGCCCTTGAGGGAAGACAAGTTTTTATTACTAATAATTTAGAAAATAAAACAACTGTGATGACTAAATTGACTTCTCTAGTTGATACTTATTTATATATTTCAAGAAATATTGATCCTGAAATTTTAAGATATTTAAATGAAACTGAAGAAGCTGTAAGTTTTTACTATTCAGTTGAAAATAGTCAAACAGGCATTAAAGTAACTTTTGCTATAATTTATATAATAGTAGTTACTTTATTGTTATTTTTATCTACCTCAATAGCAATTACATTTGCATCAAGGTTAACAAAACCTATTATTAATCTAATTGGAGCATCAGAGGCTATTAGCAAGGGCACTTTAAACATCAAAGTCCCAAACATTGAAACTGATGAAGAGTTTAAACAGCTTAATAATAACTTTAATTTAATGATAGATAGACTTAAAAAACAGCAGGATAAATTACTTGCTGCAGAAAGATATGAAGCATGGGAAAGTGTAGCAAGAAAATTAGCCCATGAAATTAAAAACCCTTTAACACCAATTCAATTATCTATAGATCGCTTAAGAGATAAATATTCATCTAAATTAAATAACGATTCTGTAGATTTCGAGAAATACTTAGAAACAATTAATAGACAGATAAAAGACATTGAGAGTTTAGTTAACGAATTCTCAAACTTTGCGAGAATGCCAAGACCGGTATTTAAACAGATTAATATTGTTGATGTAATAAGTAGGTCTTTAGATTTTATTAAAATGTCATCAAAAAATTCAATAAATTTTCATACAAATCATAAAAGATTAATAATAAAGGGCGATGCTGAGCAACTAAATCGAGTATTTATTAATTTAATTAAAAACTCTGAAGAGGCTTTTTTAGATTTAATTAAAAAAACCCCTAATTTTAAAGGTAAAATTGACATAGAAATTATTAGCAATAATGACTATATAGTGATTAGATTGACAGACAATGGTACAGGTATATCAGATACAAAAAAAGTAATGACGCCTTATTTTACCACTAAGACAAAAGGAACTGGTTTAGGATTACCTATTGTTAGTAAGATTATTAACGAACATTCAGGTGATTTTTTATTAAAAAACAATAAAGATGGTGATGGAGTTAACATTGAAATTTCGTTTCCGAAAATAAATGCATAAAGACGTACTAGTTATTGACGATAATCCGGACATACGCTTTTTAATATGTAATATTTTAAAAGAGCAAAATTTTGATGTTCGCTCAGCAGCTAATTTTGATCAAGCGGTATTAGAAATTAATAAGAAATTACCTGATTTAGCTGTTATAGATATAAAATTAGATAAAGCTGATAAAGATGGCATAGATCTTCTAAAATTAATTATAAGTAAGAATAAATTAACCCCAGTCATAATGATTTCAGGTCATGCTACAGTACAAATAGCTGTTGAAGCAATAAGGTTGGGAGCTTATGAATTTATTGAAAAACCATTTTCTACAGAAAAAATACTGAATTATGTCAATAGGGCCTTAGAAAATGCCTCATTAAAAAAAGAAAAAGATTTTATAGAAAATAAACTATTTCATTCATTTGAATTAATAGGAAAAAGTTCATCGATTATAAAAATTAAAAAAATTATAGAAAAACTTTCCACATCAGAAAGTAGAATTTTAATCTCAGGGCCCACAGGATCAGGAAAAGAATTAGTTGCAAGAAAGATACATAAAAATTCAGGAAGATCAAAGCAACCTTTTGTTATTTTAAATGCTGCGTTGTTAAAAGAAAAAACTTATGAAAAAGAATTATTTGGTGAGGAATTTGAAGATGGAAATGTTTCGTTTGGAGCTCTCGAGAGGGCAAATAAGGGGACATTATTGATTGATGAAGTCTCCGAAATTCCTTTCGAAACTCAGGCTAATGTTTTAAGAGTTTTAATTGATCAAAAATTTAAAAGATTAAATGGATCTAAATACATAAATGTAAACATTCGTTTAATTTCGTCTACTTCAAAAAATCTAAATGAGCTAGTTGAGATAGAAAAATTTAGAGAGGATTTGTTTCATAGATTAAATGTCGTACCTATTGAACTTACATCACTTAGTTCTAGAACCGAAGATATTCCTTTGTTAATTAAATACTTTAAAGAAAAACTTTCTGAAATAAATGGGGTCCATGAACCGAAAATAGATATTAAAAACGACAATTTGTATACTTATAGTTGGCCAGGAAATGTTAGAGAATTAAGAAATTTAGTAGAGAGGGTAACAATTTTATCTGCTAACGAAAGTAAAGAAAATATAAATAAACTATTGGATGATATTTTATCTTCTACTAAATCATTAGAAAACGATCAATCTTTAATAGAAAAATCTTTCTCATCACCTTTAAAAGAGGCACGAGAGCATTTTGAAAAAGAATATCTAACAACACAACTAAAAAAAAATCACGGCAACATTTCTAAAACTGCAGATTTTATTGGAATGGAAAGATCTGCACTTCATAGAAAATTAAAATCTCTAGGAATTAAAGGTATCAACTAAAATGAATATAATAATTTGTGGAGCCGGCAAGGTAGGCTTTTCAATTAGTAAACAATTATCTGCTCAAGGACATTCAGTGACCGTTATTGATCAATCTTCGGAAGACATTAAAAAGATTAATGATACTCAAGATGTCAAAGGGATTGTTGGAAGAGCAACGTTACCAACTGTTTTAGAGAATGCTGGGGCAGAAAAAGCGGATATGGTTATCGCAGTAACTAGGAATGACGAAACTAATATGATTGTATGTCAGCTTGCTAGCTCACTCTTTAATATTTCGAAAAAAGTTGCACGAATTAGAACTAAAGATTTTTTAGAGGGAAAATGGGGTAAGCTTTACAATAAATCTAACATTCCAATTGATGTAATTATATCTCCAGAACTAGAAGTTGCTAAATCTTTGTACAGAAGATTAGAGGCTCCAGGAGCATTAGACAATGTTCCTTTTGGGAATGGGAAAGTTAAAATGCTAGAAATTTCAATTGAAAAAAATTGTCCAATTAAAAATATACCATTAAAAGATCTAACAAAAAAATTTCCAGACTTTAAAGCAAAAGTTCTAGGGGCTTTACGAAAGGAAAAATTTATATATCTTAAAAAAAATGACAAAATGCTCGAAGATGATAATGTTTATGTTGTTGTAAGTAGCGATCAATTAAACCCAATACTTAAAGCATTTGGTCACGAAGAAAAAACTGCAAAAAATATTTTAATCATAGGAGGAGGTAATATTGGTTTAAATTTAGCTAAAATGCTTGAGGCAAATATTGAAGATATTAGAATTAAAATAATTGAAAAAGATAAAAAAAGAGCTGAAGAAATTGCTAATGAACTATCTTCATCAATTGTAATTAATGGAGACGCTTTAGATGAAGATATTCTTAAAGAAGCAAATTTAGAGGACTCGGAAACAGTTTTAGCATTAACTAATGATGATGAAAATAATATGATGGCTTGTGTGCTAGCAGAAAAAGCAGGACTTAAAAAAAGAACAATAGCCATTGTGAACAAAACAAATTACAACTTATTACAAGATTCATTGAATATAGATGATCTTGTTGATCCGAGAATGACAACAGTTTCAAGAATTATGGAACATGTTCACCGCGGAACAATCGGAACAGTTTATTCACTTCTCGATGGAGAATATGAATTTATAGAAGCAAAGATTTTAGAAAAATCTGAGTTATTAAACAAAAAAATTAGAGACTCAAATTTGCCAGATGATATAAGAATAGGTGCAATAGTTAGAAAAGATCAAGTTATTATACCCGGATCAAACTTTATTTTCGAAAAGAATGATTTAGTAGTTTTTCTTGCAAAAAGAGAGCAGCTAAAAGAAGTTGAAAGTATTTTTAGTATTAGCTCCATCTAATAATGAATTTTAAAGGTATCAGTTATTATTTAAGTTTATTTTGCTTTCCTATAAGTATCTTATCTTTTATTAATATTTTATATTCTTCTTATTTTGATTATTTTTTAAGTATTAATTCTTACATAATTGCCCTAATTCTATCTTTATTAATTAGTTTAGCACTTTTTTTTATTGGAAAAAAAACTATTAAAAAAATTAATTTCATAGAACAATTAATTTTAATAATTTTAGTTTACTTACTAGTTTCTTTTTTTATAGCTTTACCCTTCTACTTAAGTAACTATCAAGTTACTTTTTTAAATTCTTATTTTGAAGCCATTTCAGGTATTACTGGAACAGGCTTTTCAATTTTTAAAAATATCAGATATCTTGATCCAACTTTGATATTATGGAGATCTTCTTCTCAGTGGTTGGGAGGTTTGTATTTTCTATTTTTTTTGATTTTGATTTTCTCTAATAAACAATTTAATTACAAAATGAATGATTTAACTTATTCAGGAGATGGCAATATTAACTCAGAGTCAAATATAAAAGACTTATTATTAAAGATTTTTATTTTGTATTCTGTATCGAGTTTAGTAATTTTCTTGTTCTTAAATATTTCAGGAATAAGAATGTTCAATTCTTTAAATTTAAGCATGAGTTTAATTTCTTTAGGTGGATTTTTACCCACCAATTCACTTGACAGAATAATTAAATCAAATCCACAAAAATTAATATTGATATTTTCTTTGCTTATTTCGATGTTAAATTTTTTCTTGATCCTTAATATTTTTCAAAAAAGAATAATTATTCGAGATCATAAAGAAGATCTATATCTTGTTTTGATATCTTTTATTTTTATTTTGCTTATTTATTTAAGTGGCTATAGTGGATTAGATATAGTTATTAGTGTTTTAAGTAGTTTAAGTAATTCAGGCCTATCCTTAATGAGTTCTAATAATAATTTAAGTTTATTCTTTATATTAATCACAATAGTAGGAGGATCTTTAATTTCAAATTCATCTGGAATTAAATTTATGAGAATTTATATTCTTCTAAAAACTGTTTTTGCAGAAATAATAAAATTAGTAAGTCCGAATAGTATAATCAATAAAAGTATTTTTAACTCTGAAAAGAAAATTACAGATGAAAATATAAAAATTTCTTTTTTAATTTTTATTTCTTTTTTTATAAGTTTATTTATTCTTTCAGGTATTTTAATTTTTGATAATATCGATTTCGAAAAATCATTTAAACTATCAATTTTAACAATTACTAACACGACAACCTCTGCCATGTTTGGAATGGAGAGCATGGATTTCATAAATTTACTAACAACTTCTAAATTAAGTATGATTATGTTTATGATTATTGGAAAAATTGAGCTAATATCAATTTTTTTAATTATCAAAAAAATATTTTTTAAAGATTAGTATGTCTAAAATTGTGATTATAGGTGCTGGAGCCATGGGATCTGCTTTCTCTCTTCCCTGTTTAGACAATAATCATGATGTAAACATTATTGGCACACATCTAGAAAATGAATTTATTGATAATTTAAAAAAAAATAACAACTTTCACCCAGGTTTAAATACCAAAATTCCTGACAAAATTAAATTTTTTAAATTTGAAAAGTTTAATGAAATTCTTAAATCTAATGTGGATTTGATTGTTTTAGGAATAAGTTCTAAAGGAATTGACTGGTCAGCAGATGAATTAAGCAAAGTTTTTAAGGTTAGCAATATGCCTAATTTGCTTATGTTAACTAAGGGTTTGAGTATAAACGAAAACAAATATGAACTTTTAGTTAATAAACTTAAAAGATTGTTATTATCAAAAGGTATATCTAAAATTAATATCTCAGCTGTTGGCGGACCTTGCTTGGCAGCAGGTTTGGCGAATAGAATTCATAGTAGCGTTGTAATAGCTAATGAAGAAATTCAAACTGCAAAGAAAATAGCTGATATGCTAAACACTAATTATTATCACACTTCCTATTCTAATGATTTAAATGGAGTAGAAGTTTCAGCAGCAATAAAAAATATTTTTTCAATGGCAGTAGGAGCTGCAAAAGGCTTAAGTAGCACTAGTGCTTCAGCAGAAGTTAGAGAAAAAAATTATTTAAATACTGCTTCAGCGTTAATTAAACAATCTATTCATGAGATGGAAATATTTGTTGAACATTTAAATGGTAAAAAAGAAACCGTTAAAGGTTTGGCTGGTTTAGGAGATTTATATGTAAGCTCAGGTGGAGGAAGAAACGCAAAAATGGGAGCGTATATAGGTGAAGGATTAACTTTTTCTGAAGCCAAAAAAACTAAAATGAAAAAAGTAACCGTTGAAGGAGCAGACCTTGCAAATGAAATAGCCAAAAAAGTTAATCAAGAGTTTGATGAAAAAAAATTACCTTTAATGCTTGGAATGATCAATGCTATTGTTGAAGATAAAAAACTAGAGTTGAATTGGGAGTTATTTAGATGAAAAAATTTTTAACAGTATTTTTTATACTAATTTTTCACTCTCAAGTATTTTCAAACGATAACCAAGAATTAAATGTTACTGATAGCACTTCTGATCAACTCAAAACTTTACAGGATCTTTATGAAGCAGGTACATTAAGTGGGTATGAATATGAAAAAGAAAAAAAAAAAATTTTAAATAAATAATATGAAAGAATTTATAATTTCAATTGATGCAGGCACTACATCAAACAGATCAATTTTATTTGATTTAAGAGGAAAACCTGTTTATTCATCTCAAAAAGAATTTACTCAATATTTTCCTAAAAGCGGATGGGTGGAACACAACCCCGAAGAAATATGGAGAACTACTGTCAAAACTTTAAAAGATGTTATTCAGAAAGCAAAAAGGTTAAACGGAAAAATTTTAACTATAGGAATTACAAACCAAAGAGAAACAACTGTTCTTTGGGACAAAAAGACTGGCAAACCAGTTTATAATGCAATCGTTTGGCAGGATAGAAGGCAAGAAGACTACTGTAAAAATTTGAGAAAACAAAATAAAGAAAATATGATTTTTAATAAAACTGGCCTTTTAATTGACTCATATTTTTCAGGCACAAAAATCAAATGGATTTTAGATAATATACCTAAAGCAAAACAATTGATGAATAAAAAACAATTGATGTTTGGGACTATCGATAGCTTTTTAATATGGAGATTAACTCGAGGCAGTGTTCATGCTACTGATGCCACTAATGCTAGCAGAACAATGATTTTTAATATTACGACTAATAAATGGGATGATGCAATTTTAAAGATTTTAAAAATTAAAAAACATATTTTACCAATTGTTAAAGACTGCGCAGATAATTATGGTCAAACACATTCTTCTATTACTGGAAAATCTATTCCTATTAATGGTGTAGTAGGAGATCAACAATCAGCTACAATAGGTCAATGTTGTTTTGAACCAGGTTCTTTAAAAAGCACTTATGGAACTGGAGCTTTTGTCTTATTGAATACTGGAAATAAAAAGATTTATTCAACCAACAGGTTATTAACTACAATTGCTTACAGAATAAGAGGTAAAACTACTTATGCAATGGAAGGTTCTATATTTGTTGCTGGTGCTGGAGTTCAATGGCTACGAGATAGAATGAAATTTATAAAGAAAGCTCCAGAAACTGAAAAGATTGTTAATTCTCTTAAAGGAAACAATGGAATATATTTAGTGCCTGCATTTACTGGCTTAGGAGCTCCTTATTGGAACGCTAATTCAAGAGGTGTATTAAGCGGTATAACGAGAGATACAAATCCAAAAGAGATTATAAGAGCCACAATAGAGTCTGTAGCCTACCAAACTTACGATTTATTTGAAGCAATGAAGCATGATGGACTGAGGCCAAGAATAGTAAAAGTTGATGGAGGCATGGTAATGAATAATTGGTTTTCTCAATTTTTATCTGATGTTGTGAATGTGAAAGTTCTAAGGCCCGATGTACAAGAAACAACCGCAGCAGGTGCGGCTTTTATGGCAGGTTTAAAAATTGGAGTTTATAAATCTTTAAAAGATATTTCTAAGAATTGGCATTTAAATAGAAAATTTTCTCCAAAAATGAAAAGTATCAATAGAAAAAAGCTAATTAAAGGATGGTCAAAAGCAATCGAGAGAGCTTTGATTAATTAAATTCATCTATAGGTTGTAAAATTAAAACTTTACTTACTTGCTCCGTTTTGGTCCAATTATAAAAATAATAATAACAACAACGGGGGAATTAATGTTTAAAACATTTAAAACTATTTTAGCTGTTGCTGTTTCATTTTCAATCGTAACTATTTCTAGTGCATCCGCAGATGCAATTAAGAAATGGTCAGACGGTGAGTTTAGTCTTTCTGTTTTATCTGCTAAAGATAGAGAGAAAGAGCTAAAGTGGTTTCAAGATGCTGCAAAGCCATTCAAAGGAATGTCTTTAAAAGTAGTATCCGAAGGAATACCTACTCACGTGTATGAGTCAAAAACTCTTACAAAAGCGTTTGAAGAGATAACAGGCATCAAAGTACAGCACCAAATAATTGGTGAGGGAGATGTTGTAATGGCTGTTCAAACTCAAATGCAAACGAACGTAAGTATTTACGATGCGTATGTTAATGACTCAGACTTAATTGGTACGCACGCGCGTATGCAACAAGCTGTAAACTTAACTGAATGGATGAAAGGTGAAGGTAAAGCTGTTACTAATCCAATGTTGGATTTAGACGATTTCATAGGACTTCAATTTACTACAGGTCCAGATGGAAATCTTTATCAACTACCAGACCAACAATTTGCTAACCTTTATTGGTTTAGAAAAGACTGGTTTGATAGACCTGAAATTCAAAAAGCATTTAAGAAAAAATACGGTTATAATTTAGGTGTACCAGTAAACTGGTCTGCTTATGAAGATATAGCTAAATTCTTTTCTGAAGATGTAAAAAATATCGATGGCGTAAGAATATATGGTCACATGGACTATGGAAAAAGAGCTCCTGACTTAGGTTGGAGAATGACTGATGCATGGTTATCAATGGCTGGCGCAGGAAGCAAAGGATTACCTAATGGTGTTCCAGTAGATGAATGGGGTATTAGAATGGAACCTGGTTCTTGTAATCCAGTAGGTGCAAATGTATCAAGAGGTGGAGCAACAAATGGACCTGCTGCAGTATACGCAATTAGAAAATGGGATGAGTGGTTAAGACAGTATGCACCTCCAGGTGCTGCTGCTATGGACTTTTACCAGTCTCTACCGTCACTATCTTCTGGAAACGTTGCTCAGCAAATATTCTGGTACACAGCTTTCACAGCTTCTTTAGTAGGAAAAAATCCTAACAATAAAGTTGTTGATGCAAACGGTATGCCATTATGGAGAATGGGTCCTTCACCAAAAGGACCATATTGGGAACAAGGTATGAAGCTTGGTTATCAAGACGTTGGATCATGGACTTTATTTAAGTCTACTGACGTTAAGAGAAGAAAAGCTGCATGGTTGTACGCTCAATTTGCTGTTTCAAAAACAGTATCTCTTAAAAAAGCTGATGTTGGTATAACATTTGTGAGAAAAAGTACTATCAATCACAAGCACTTTACTAAGAGAGCGCCTGAACTTGGTGGACTTGTAGAATTCTACAGATCAAAAAACAGAAATGTTTGGTCACCAACAGGTATTAACGTTCCAGACTATCCGAAGCTAGCACAATTATGGTGGCAGCATATCGGAGAAGTTAACTCTGGCACATTTACTCCACAACAAACTATGGATCGTCTTGCTGATGAGATGGACTTAGTTATGTCTCGTATGGAAGCTGCAGATAAAGGTAGCAACGCTTATGGTGGATGTGGACCTAGACTTAATAAACCAAGAGAAGCATCTTATTGGTTAAATAAAAAAGGTTCACCAAAAGCTAAAGTTAATGAAAAACCTCAAGGCAAAACCGTAGCATTTAAAGACGCTTGGAAGTAACCTAAGGTTATCTAAATTTAAAAAGGGGGCCTTTGCGCCCCCTTTTTTTAAAACCTAAATAATAAATAAAAATATGAGTTTAGAATTAAAAGATGTTGAAAAAAAAGTAGGAATTGAGACTCATATACACTCAACTAATATAAAATTAGAGAAAAATACTATAAATATTTTGCTTGGCTCAACTTTAGCTGGCAAAACTACTTTAATGCAAATTATGGCCGGTTTAGACAAACCAACAAATGGTGAAATTTGGTTTAACGGTGAAAATGTAACTGGCAAAGAGGTCCAAAAAAGGAATTGTTCAATGGTTTATCAACAATTTATTAATTATCCAAATTTTACTGTTTTTGAAAATATTGCATCTCCATTAAAAATAACTGGAATTAAGTCTAATGAAATAAAGGAAAGAGTCGGAAAGGTTGCTGAACTCTTAAAATTATCAGCAATGTTAAATAAAAAACCAGATGAATTATCTGGTGGTCAACAGCAAAGAACTGCTTTAGCTAGAGCGTTAGTTAAAGATTCTGATTTAATATTATTAGACGAACCATTAGCCAATTTAGACTTTAAATTAAGAGAAGAACTCAGAGAAGAGCTGCCTAAATTATTTGAAGATAGAGATTGCATAGTAGTTTATGCTACAACAGAACCTCAAGATGCATTAATGATAGGTGGAAACACAGCAACTTTATTAGAGGGTAAAGTTATTCAGTACGGAAAAACATTAGATGTTTATAACAAACCTGAAAATCTTACTTCTGCTAGAGTATTTAGTGATCCTCCAATGAATATAGCTGAAATAAATAAAAATGGTGAAACATTTAAAATAAACAATAATAATGTTGAGTGGAAATCAAATTTGAAAATTAAGGACGGGAAATACAAAATAGGTATAAGACCTCATAATATTACTACATATAAAGAGGGAAATAATTCAGTTGAAATAAATGGAAAAGTTTTAATTTCAGAACTAAGTGGTTCTGAAAGTTTAATACATTTTACAAACGGAAAACTTAATTGGGTTTCTTTGTCTAACGGCATTCAATCAAAAAATATTGGAGAAGAAACGAAATTATATATGAATATAGATGAATTTTTATATTTTGATCAAAATAACAGACTGGTTAATCATGGCTAAGATTACTTTAAAAAACTTAAGTCATAGCTATTTATCAAAACAGAATAGCGATGTTGATTGGGCGCTAAGAGATATTAACATAGATTGGAAAGACGGAGGCGCATATGCTTTATTAGGTCCATCTGGTTGCGGTAAGACTACATTGTTAAATATAATTTCAGGGTTACTAAAACCTACAAAAGGTGAAGTGTTATTTGATGATAAAGACATGACTGCACTTAACCCTGTTGAAAGAGATATTGCACAAATATTTCAATTTCCAGTTATCTACGACACTATGACAGTTTATGATAATTTAGCATTTCCTCTAAAGAATAGAGGTCTCTCCCAAACAGAAATAGACACAAAAGTAAAAGAAATTGGAGACATGTTAGAACTAACACCAACTTTAAATAATAAAGCCGCAGGATTAACTGCAGACGGTAAACAAAAAATTTCATTAGGTAGAGGATTGGTAAGATCTGATGTTAATGTAATTATGTTTGACGAACCTTTGACTGTTATTGATCCACATTTGAAATGGGTTTTGAGATCAAAATTAAAAGAACTACATCAAAAAATTAATCGCACCATGATTTATGTTACTCACGATCAAATAGAGGCTTTAACATTTGCTGACCAAGTTGTCGTGATGCATGAAGGTCAAATTGTTCAAACAGGAACTCCTGTCGAATTATTTGAAAAACCCAAACATACTTTTGTAGGACATTTTATTGGCTCACCAGGCATGAATATTCTTCCCTGTGATATTGAAAATGGTCAAATTAATTTAGGAGGTAAAATATTACCAAATAAAATTAATTTAAAAAATAATAATTTTAAGAAAACTCAGGTAGGAATTAGACCAGAGTTTATTAACTTCTCTAATGATGGCATTCAAGTTAAAATTAACAGAGTTAGTGATACGGGTAGACATAAAGTAATTGATGCAGAATGCAGTAGTGGCAACATTAAAATCCTAGCAAATTCTTCAACACAAATACCAAGTGGAAGCGCTCATATTACTTTTGATCAAAAATATACCTATGCTTATGGAGATAATTGGATAATTGAATAATGAATAAAACTTTAAATCAAAGAGCATGGTTATTTGTAATTCCAGTGTTTGTATTAGTAGCTTTTAATGCAGCAGTTCCATTAATGACAGTTGTTAATTATTCTTTCCAGGAAACTTTTGGAAGTAACGTTTTTGCATGGGAAGGAACTAGATGGTTTAAGGAAATTTTACATTCAGAAAGATTCCATGCTTCCTTAGGAAGACAAGTTATATTCACTTTTATAATTTTGTTAATACAATTACCACTAGGAATAGGTATCGCTCTTACCATGCCAAAAAAGGGTTGGGGAGTTCCAGTCTGTCTAATTTTAATGTCTATGCCATTATTAATTCCTTGGAACGTAGTGGGTGCTATGTGGAATATATTTGCACTCCCAGACATAGGTTTTCTAGGAAATTCTTTGAACTCATTAGGTTTTGATTATAATTTTACTCAACAAAGCGGTGATGCTTGGTTTACAACTATTTTAATGGATGTTTGGCATTGGACTTCTTTAGTAGTTTTATTATCGTACGCAGGTTTAAATTCTATACAGCCTGCCTATTATCAGGCTGCTGAAATAGATGGGGCTAGCAGGTGGGATATATTTAGGTACATCGAGCTTCCAAAAATGAAAAAAGTTTTGACTTTAGCTATTCTACTAAGATTTATGGATAGTTTCATGATTTACACTGAGCCATTTGTTTTAACTGGAGGTGGACCAGGTAATGCTACAAATTTTCTATCCTTAGATCTTGTTAAAATGGCTTTAGGTCAATTCGACCTTGGTCCAGCAGCCGCCATGTCTCTCATATATTTTTTAATAGTATTGTTAATTTGTTGGATTTTTTACACCATAATGATGAAAGATGAGGGTAGAACATGAAAAAAATAAAATGGTTAGTTCCAACTGTATATATAATATTCTTAATGTTGCCAATCTACTGGTTGCTAAACATGTCATTTAAAACAACCACTGAAATTATTAATGTTTATTCTTTATGGCCTAAAGATTTTACTTTGGAGAATTATGTAACGATATTTACAGATAGCACATGGTATATGGGGTATGTGAATTCAATTACCTATACAGTTTTTAATACTTTAATTTCAGTTTCTGCTGCTTTGCCTGCAGCATATGCTTTTTCAAGATATAAATTCTTAGGTGATAAACACTTATTCTTCTGGCTATTAACAAATAGAATGGCTCCGCCTGCTGTTTTTGCTTTACCATTTTTTCAATTTTATTCATCTGTAAATTTATTTGATACTCATATAGCAATTGCTTTATCTCACTGTCTATTTAATATACCTCTTGCTGTTTGGATATTAGAAGGTTTTATGTCAGCTGTACCAAAAGAGTTGGATGAGACTGCATATGTTGACGGTTATTCTTTTGGAAGATTTTTCTTTAAAATATTTATTCCAACAATAGCTGCCGGTATAGGCATTACTATGTTCTTTTGTTTTATGTTTTCTTGGGTTGAGCTCTTACTTGCAAAAACACTTACAGCAACGGTAGCCAAACCTATAGCAGCGATAATGACGAGAACCTCAAGTACTTCTGGTTACGAACTTGGCTTACTTGCTGCAGCAGGAAGTTTAACTATCATTCCTGGAGCTGTTGTTATCTATTTCGTAAGAAACTATATTGCAAAAGGATTTGCAATGGGGAGAGTATAATGTTTACAAAATTATATGCAGCAACTTGGGGTGAAGTTGGAAAAGCTAAGGAAAAAGGATTATTTGATTTTGATTTATTTTCTTGGATGGCTTGGACCTGGCAAACAGCAGCTTTTTTTATTTTCATAGCTTTATGTATTACCGTCATGTTAATTTGGGAAAAAAAAGTACCAGGAGGATCACCTAGAAAAGGAATTTTAGGTTTAGACACAACTAGAGGTGACAGATTATTTGTTTCGTTACTAGGTAGTGCATTTATTCATTTAGCGTGGTTAGGATTAGTCGGTAGTGTCCTGTGGATAGCATCAATTATTTGTGTTGCTTATTTTATTGTTGTATTTAAATACGTATAAAAAATATGGTTAAAGTTGGAATTAATGGTTTTGGAAGAATAGGGCGATTAATCTTAAGAGCTCTTTTGGAAAATTATAAAGGAAAAATTCAAGTTGTAGGTATTAATGATCTAGGTTCGATAGAAGCTAACGCACATCTAATAAAATTTGATAGTACACACGGCACATTAAATCATGAAGTTAATATATCTAAAGATGGTTTTAAAATAGGAGATCAAAACATAAAAGTTTTTGCTGAGAGAGATCCAGCTAGATTGCCTTGGGGAAAAATTGGAGCTGATGTTGTGCTAGAGTGCACCGGATTTTTTCTAGATAAAAAAACTGCTGGCAAGCATTTGGAAGCTGGAGCTAAAAAAGTAATTATTTCTGCACCAGCTAAAGAAGTAGATTTTACCGTAGTACAAGGAGTAAATAGTAAAGATTTAAAAAAAGACCATAATGTAATCTCAAATGGTTCGTGCACAACTAATTGCTTAGCACCAGTAGCAATGGTTTTAGAAAATGCTTTTGGAATTGAGTATGGTTATATGACAACCATTCACAGTTATACAGGAGATCAAAAACTCTTAGATACTCTTCATAAAGATTTAAGAAGGGCGAGGGCATCAGGTGATGCGATGATACCAACATCCACAGGGGCAGCCAAAGCTATGAGTTTAGTGCTTCCAAGTTTAAAAGGAAAACTAGATGGTACTGCTATAAGAGTACCAACTCCTAATGTTTCCTTAATTGACCTTACTTTTGTTCCAAATAAAGAAGTGACTACGGAGAGTATTAATGATGCGATGAGTAAAGCTGCTCAAGGTCCTTTAAAAGGAATTTTAGCAACAAATTCCGCTCCATTAGTTTCAAAAGATTTCAATCATAATCCTCACAGCTCAATTTTTGATCTAACACAAACTCAAGTGATTAAAGGAAAATTTAGTAGAGTTCTCTCATGGTACGATAATGAGTGGGGCTTTTCTAATCGTATGTGCGATACAGCTATTCAGATTTCAACTTTGATTTAATCGTATTTTCTGCGTCTTCAATTAATCGCAATGTATTAGGAGGAATATCAGTTTTATCTATCGTATTTTTTTTATTTGTTGACACAAGATTAATTTTTTTCTCTCTTTTAAAATTTTGTAATTCGTTTACTGCGCTTAAAATTTCATCAACACTATAGTTTTCTTCCATTGATTATTTATATCATTAATTATATAAAGTTAAAACAGTTATAACATGAACGATAAAAATATAAATTCAGTTGCAAATAAATTAGTCAAAGCTTTTTTGAATAATAAAATTATTTCTGCTATTCCCGGCCGTTATTCAAAAAAAATGTCACAAGCTGACAAATTAAGAAAACTTTGTGAAAAAAAAATTACAAAACCTGTTATTGGTTTCAAAGCTGGAGGCACTGGAATTCCTTTATTAAAAAAATTAAAAGAAAAAGAACCTTTTTATGCATCGGTTTATAAACATAATTTTTTAAAAAATAAAAAATCTGTTAGAATTAATAAATTCACTTTAGGTATTGAACTCGAAGTTTGCTATTTAATTAAAAAAAAATTTTTTGATTCAAAAAATACCATCACTAAAAAAAATATTGTAAAATATATAACCCATATGGCTCCTTGCATTGAAGTCGTTGGATATAGACAAAGAAAAAAGGGAATTAAATCGCTTGGCGACTTAGCGTCTGACTTTGGCGCTAATGTAAAATTTATAATTGGATCAAAAAAAAAATATAGAAACATTAAAGCTAATAATTTGAAAACAAATATTTCTAATAAAAAGATCAGTCAATCGGTAAATGGCAACACAGGGACTGTTTATATCGATCCTATTAATGCTTTAAGATTTGTTTTAACAAAACTTAAAAAGGATAAAGTTATTTTAAATAAAAACTTTTATGTCTTTACTGGATCAACTGTTGGAGTTGTTCCTATTTTAGGAAAAGGAATTTACAAGGGAAGTATAGAGAAATTAGGTTCTGTTCAAACTAAAATAATTTAATTAGATAAGTAGTAACCACCAATACCTAAGACTAGTATTGATATAAATAATTTTATTCTTTTATTTAATTGTTCTCTTTTTTTTCCATCAAATTTTCTTTTAGACAAAAAATAAATATTTGTTTGATCGCTATTTCTAAATTTAGGTCTTAGCGGCGAAGGAATAGTTTTATTTTGTATGTGTTTAAATTTTTTTGGGTTAATTTTAAGCATGCCTATTTAAACCCTATTTGTTTTAAGTTATCAACAAGTCTTCTACTATAGACTGCGTCAATTATGCTAATGATAATCATTATCATTATAATGTAAATGATAATCATTATCAATAATGGAGGGAAAATGAAGAAAATTATAATATTAACATATGCTTTATTATTAGCATTTAGCGTAAGTTTGTTCGCAAATGAAGTAAACATATTTAGTGCAAGGCATTATGATTCAGATGTTCAACTTTACGAAAAATTCACTGCTAAAACTGGAATTAAAGTAAATGTTATATCTGGAAAAACTGGTGCTTTAGAAAAAAGGATTATTGAGGAAGGCTCAGACAGTCAAGCCGACTTATATATTACAGCCGATGCCGGAAGATTAGGAGCATTTGCTTCTAATTTACAAGGAGGTCTTACAAGTGACTACATAAAATCTGTAGTTCCAAGTAATTTTAGAACATCTAAATGGGTTGGGATAGCGAAAAGAGCAAGAATAGTTTATTTTGCTCCTGAAAGAGTTAGCGGTGCAGAGTTAGCGGGATTAACTTATGAAAGTTTAGCTGATCCAAAATGGAAAGGTAGATTAGTAATAAGAGCTTCAAATAATATTTATAACCAATCACTTGTAGCTTCATTAATTAAGAATAATGGAAAAGGTAAAGTTGCAGAGTGGTCAAAAGGAATGGTTTCTAATATGGCTAGAGCTCCAAAGGGAAATGACAGAGCTCAAATACTAGCGGTAGCAGCTGGAGAAGCTGATATTGCTGTAGCAAACACATATTATTTAGCATTAATGTTATCTGGATCAAAAGGACCAGAACAACAGGCTGCTGCTAAAAAAGTAAAACCATTTTTTCCTAATCAAGATGGAAGAGGAACACACATGAATATTAGTGGAGCTGGTTTAGTTAAAGGAGCTCCAAATAAAGCAAATGCAATTAGATTGGTAGAATTTTTACTAAGTGGAGAAGCTCAAAATCATATAGTAAATAATACTTTCGAATATCCAATGATTGCAGGAATTTCTCCGCATCCATTAGTAGTGAACATGGGATTAGATTTTAAACAAGATCTAAAAACTAAAGTTGTTAATTACGGAAAAAGACAAGCTGATGCTTTAGAAGTAATGACTGCTGCAGGTTGGAAATAGTTAAACGTTTGTTAATCGTATGAGGCGAACAAAAGCAAAAGTAATTAATTTAAATAAATTAAGAACTGGTTGTTCGCCTTGTATGAATCAAGCAAAGAAGATGGAAAAAAAAATCTCAAAAAGAAATATTTCAGAGATAAACAGTAAAGAATTTAAAATAATTGTATCTTCCTTATTTAAAAAAGATTAAGTTTGACGTCAAGATCTCTGACTTAAATGCAAGCTTTATAAAGCCGCTTTAGTCAGAGATTTAAAATGATAGCAGCTTTATGACAAAATATAATATTTGGTTTTTTAGTTCTTTTTTTATTGCTTTAATAGTCGCATTACCAATTATTACTATTTTTTTTAGTTTTTTTTCAGAAACGAGTAATTATTTTATAGTTCTTAAAAATACTTTTCTTTTTGACTATATAAATAATTCTTTAATTATTCTCATATCTGTTTTAATTATAACTTTTTTATTAGGAGTTATTTCAGCATATTTTATATCTTTTTATGAATTCCCTTTAAGTAAATTTTTTAGCTGGGCTTTAATTTTAGCTTTTGCAATACCAGGCTATATTTTTGCTTTTTCTATAATTGCTTTTTTCGAGAATTACGGAACTGCTTACTCAATACTCACAAGTCTATTTGGTGAGTACAATTATAATCCATATATACCTAAACTAGATGGAACAGTCGGGTCCATTGTGGCTATTAGTTTTTCGTTATTTCCATATGTATATGTTTTAACAAGATCATCATTTTTCTTTCAATCAAACAATTATATTGAAGTAGGTCAAAATTTAGGACTATCAGAAAAAGAAACTTTATTTAGAATTATTCTTCCTTCTGCTAGGCCAGCTATAATTGCTGGTTTAGCGCTAGTTGCAATGGAGTGTTTATCCGATTTTGGAACAGTATCAACTTTTAGTGTCTCAACATTAACTACCGGTATTTATAATTCTTGGCTTTCTTTTGATGATCTTAATTCAGCAAACCAAATTTCATTTATTCTATTAATATTTATATTAGC
Source organism: Pelagibacteraceae bacterium AG-325-E13 (assembly GCA_003282965.1). Lineage (GTDB taxonomy): Bacteria > Pseudomonadota > Alphaproteobacteria > Pelagibacterales > Pelagibacteraceae > Pelagilacustribacter. Next base: position 222,322 of record QBYF01000001.1, read on the forward strand.
CCTATTGTCTATAGAAATTTATTCGAGAAAAGAAGCTAGGTATCATCAGCCAGGCAGAGGATTTAAACCTATAAATAAAATAAAGCTAAGTGGAAAAAAATCTGTGCTAGCTTTTTCTTTCTGTTCTTTAGTTTTTCTTATCAGTTTTATATTTCCCGTTTCTCAGATGATATATTGGACTTTAAAATTTCCTAAATACATACAGGATATCGATATATTAAAAATTAATTTAAATACTATGTATTTAGTTGGTTTATCAAGTTTAGTTTTAGTTTTTATTTCACTATTTATTAATTATGGAAGCAGAATATCAAAAAGTAAAATTTTAAATTATCTAACTAATTTTTCAATTTCTGGATACGCTATACCAGGAGTAATTTTAGCAGTTGCATTTATTACTTTATTCTCTAATCTTAGTGATATAATTAATGAAAATACTAATCTTGGAAGTACTAAAAAACTATTTATTGGTTCGATCTTTGGTTTAATTTTGGCTTATTTCATAAGATTCTTTTCTCTATCTTTTAATGGAATTAAATCTAGCTATGAAAAGATAAATAATTCAATAGACGAAACTGCTTATTTACTTGGTTATTCAAAAATTAAGACGTTCTCTAGAATTCATGTTCCGTATCTAAAAAATAACATTATTTTAATTATAGTGTTAATATCTTTAGAAATTATTAAAGAGTTACCTATCACAATGATATTGAGGCCTTTCAATTTTGAAACATTTGCCACGCAAGCGTACGTATATGCATCTCAAGATTTATTAGAGGCTGCAGCTTTACCTTCCTTATTTTTAATAAGTTGGGCAACAATTCTTATATTATTTTCTTCAAAATATATACTTTCGCAAAAAAACTAATATAATATAATAATGTCTAAACATTTTCTTGAAATCCAAAAAGGTGATTTTATTGCTAGTGAAAAAAATAAAGTAAATGATGTAAATCTTATAATCGAAGAACAAGGCCAGATTGTCTCTTTATTGGGCCCTTCTGGTATTGGAAAAACAACAATACTAAGAACATTAGCAGGATTGCAAAAACTCAATTCAGGTAAAATATTTCTTAAAGGTAAATTAATTGCCTCTAATAAAGTTCATATAGAGCCTGAAAAAAGAAATATAGCATTATCCTTTCAAGACAATTCTTTATTCCCTAATTATAAAGTTATTGACAATATTAATTTTGGAAAAAAAAGATCTAATGGAAATGGGTTTTCTTTAGATGCAAAAGAAATTATTGAAATATTACATATAGAACCTATTTTAGATAAATTCCCTCACCAAATAAGCGCTGGGGAGGCTCAAAGAGTCTCAATCGCAAGATCTTTAATTTCTAAGCCCGACTTACTTTTATTGGATGAACCTTTTTCAAATATTGATCAAAGCTTAAAAGAAGAAATTCAGGTTTCTGTAAAAAAACTTTTAAAAAGAATTAATCTTACTACTATTATTGTGACACATGACTCTTACGAGGCTTTTTCTATGGCAGACAAATGCGGGATTATTTTAAATCAAGAATTAAAACAATATGATCTTCCATATAATGTTCATCATGAACCAAACTCTGTTGAGGTAGCAAATTTTTTAAATAAAGGCATATTTATTGATGTAAAAGTTGTTGATAGTGAATGCGCAGTTCATAGGCTTAAACATGAAGAATTAGGTGAAATAAGGGGTAAATTATCAAATAATTTTCCTTCCGGTTCGAAGGTAAAGTTGCTATTGCAACCGGAGGATCTAATTCATGATGATCAAAGTAAATTAAAGTTAGAAGTTGTTGATAGAAAATTTAGAGGAACTAACTTTGTTTACACATTAAAAACGAGTAAAGGTGAACATTTGCCTGTATTTGTTCACTCGCACCACATTCATCAACACGAAAAGTCAGAAAAATTTGGTATCAAAACCCCGATTTATATTGACCATTTGGTGTGTTTTTAAGTAAATATAGCTACTAATTTAATTGCGCCCTTAGCTCAGTTGGATAGAGCATCGGTTTTCTAAACCGAGGGTCGTAGGTTCGAATCCTTCAGGGCGCGCCAAAAATTTTAATGACAAAAAACATTCTTATCTCAGGAGGCGCTGGTTATATCGGCTCTCACGTTGCAGAAATACTAGTTAAAAATAAAAAAAATATTTTTATTATTGATAATCTGTCTACTGGTTATAAAAGATTGATTAATAAAAAAGCTAAATTTTATAAAACAGATATTAATAATAACAAAAAAATAAAATCAATTATTATAAAAGATAAGATTGATACCGTAATACATTTGGCAGCAAGTCTTATAATTGCTGAGGGTGAAAAATATCCGAAATTTTATTATAAAAACAATGTAATAGGTACTCAAAATTTAATGTCTGCCTGTATAGGAACAAAGGTCAAAAATTTCATATTTTCTTCAACAGCAGCTGTTTACAAAGACGGATTATATAAGGTTACAGAAAAATCAATTACAAGACCTAAAAGTGTATATGGAAAAACAAAATTAAAAGCCGAAAAGATAATAATAAAAAATTGTAAAAAAAATAAAATCAATTACGGAATTCTAAGATATTTTAATATTGTTGGTTCAAGTCCTTCAGGCAAGATTGGATTAATTAACAAAGGAGATCACCTATTTAAAAATTTATCAATTCAGACATATAAAAAAAATCCTGTTTTTAAAATTTATGGAACTAATTACAAAACCGAAGACGGCTCTTGCATAAGAGATTTTATACATGTTTATGATATAGCTGAATTACATTTCAAAATTCTAGAAAAAATAGATAAAGCCGGCAAGTCTAAAATTTTTAATTGTGGTTACGGTAAAGGGATATCTGTTAAGAGTGTTGTTAAAGAATTTAAAAAATATACCAATAAAAATTTAAAGATTATTGAAGCGCCAAGAAGAAAAGGTGATTTAGTAAAAATTATTTCCTCAAATGATAATTTAAATAAATTCATTAGTTGGAGACCAAAATTTAACAACTTAAAAAAAATGGTTAAAAGCTCACTAAAATGGGAAAAATCATTATTTCACAAATAATTAATGAGCATTAAATCTTTTAAAGACTCTTTTATTAAATTTTGTGAAAAAAATAAGTACGAAAAAAATGTTGATCAATTAAAAATCGTTGATTTACTTGTTAGTTTTGAAGGTCCTAAAAGTAACTTTCTTAACTTTTTTTTTAAATCAAAAGAAAAAAAATGTTTTTACCTTTTTGGAGGTGTTGGGGTCGGCAAAACAATGATTCTTAATCATTTTTATGAATATTTAGAAATTCCAAAACAAAGATTACATTTTAATGAATTCATGATAAATTTTCATGATTTTCGTTTTAAAAACAACGAAAATTCAATTTTTTCATTTGTCAATAAATTGAAAAATAAAACTGAATTAATCTACTTAGACGAATTTCAAGTAACCAATATTGTAGATGCCATGATTTTAGGCAAGTTATTCGAGACTATTTTTAAGGCAAATATCAAAGTTTTGATTACATCTAATACTAAAATTGATGATTTGTATAAAGATGGTCTACAAAGAGAACAATTCTTACCTTTTATCTCTACTATTAAAAAAAATTCCATACAAAAAGAATTAATTATAGATGAAGATTATAGAAAGCTATCACCAAATAAAATGCAAAGAGCTTTCTTTCCTATAAATGAAAAGACTACTTTTAAAATTAATAAGTTTTTTAGAGAATTAACTAAAGACAAAAAATTAAAAGAAATTAAATTGAGCATAAAAGGAAGAGAGTTAATTATCCCTCATTTTTATGAAGGAATTATTAAATTTGATTTTACAGATTTGTGTGATAGAAATATTGGAGCAGAAGATTATTTAAAGTTAGCTGAAATCAGTAAATTTATTGTAATTCTAAACATTCCAAATTTTACCGATGTAAATTCTAATCAACAGCAAAGATTTATAACTTTCGTTGATATTATTTACGAAAAGAAAATTTCTTTAATGATTTCACTAGAAAAAAATTTAGAAAATATTTCATCTTCTAAAAAACTTGTCGAACCTTTTAAAAGAACTTTAAGCAGATTATACGAACTTACTTCTCCAAAGTATGATTTTACTAATTAGGTTGTTAAATTGTATATATATACTATTGAAGATCTGAATTTCAAGATATAGTAGGCCAAGATACTAATATGACCTTAAATCATATTGATCAGGAAGATAGATTAATCCATAATAATTTTTTTGAAATTTAATTTTCAAAATATTGTTAACAATAAGATAAAGAGAGGAAATCATAATTATGATGAAATCAATTAAAACTTGGATTTTAGTTGTACTTGCTTCCTCATTACTTGTGGCTTGTGGCCAAGGTGGTGGAGGTGCTGGTTCAAAAAAATCTAAGACTTTAGACAACACAAAGAAAGCCGGTTTTGTAAAATGTGGAGTTTCACAAGGACTTCCTGGGTTTTCAAATGCTGATGCATCTGGAAATTGGACTGGTATAGACGTTGATGTATGTAGAGCTGTTGCAGCTGCTGTATTAGGCGATGCTGACAAAGTTAAATATACTCCGTTAAGTGCAAAAGAAAGATTCACTGCTTTAACATCTGGTGAAGTCGATGTACTTTCACGAAACACAACTTGGACATTATCAAGGGATGCTGACATTGGTTTAACTTTTGTTGGTGTAAACTTTTATGACGGCCAAGGATTCATGGTTAGAAAAAATTCTGGAATCAATTCAGTTAATGATTTCAAAGATGGTATATCTGCATGTACAAACACAGGTACTACTACAGAGCTAAACATGAGAGACTTCTTTAATTCCAAAAACATTAAGTACGAACCAATCGCTTTTGAAAAAGCTGATGAAGTAGTTCAAGCTTATGATGCTGGAAGATGTGATACTTACACAACTGATAAATCTGGATTAGCTGCTCAAAGAACTAAATTGAGTGCGCCGGATGATCATAAAGTATTACCAGAAACAATTTCTAAAGAACCACTAGGACCTGTTGTAAGACAAGGTGACTCAGTGTGGGAAGATATTGTTAGATGGTCTCTAAACGTAATGATCGAAGCCGAAGAGTATGGTGTTAATTCATCAAACGCATCAAGCTTAAAAGACTCTGAAAACCCAGCTATCAAGAGATTAGTTGGTGCTGAAGGAGAATTAGGTGCTGCTTTTGGTTTAGATAATGAGTGGAGCTTAAGAATTATCGAGCAAGTTGGAAACTATGGTGAAATCTATAAAAAACATATAGCGGACACTAATATTTTACCAAATAGAGGTCCAAATCAACTTTGGACTAAAGGCGGTATTCTTTACGTACCACCTGCGAGATAATCGCTAATTAATTAAAAAGGGCTGGATTTATCCGGCCCTTTTTTTTACTCTCCATTTTAATGAATTTTAAAAACTTTAAATTTGATGTGAGCAATAAGAACAAGGATTTAATTCCGCAAGTTCTTACCGTCTTATTTATAGTTTTAGTAATAATTTATTTTACCATTAATGCCCAGAACAACATGGGAAACAGAGGAATCTCATTTGGTTTTGGATTCCTATCTCAAGAATCTTCTTTTGATATTGCTTTTTCATTAATTGATTATGATGGTTCTTATTCATACGCAAGAGCATTTTTAGTAGGTCTTTTAAATACAATTTTAGTTTCAGTTATAGGAATTTTTTTCGCAACAATTTTAGGAGTAACCGTTGGTATATCAAGGTTATCTCAAAATTATCTAATTTCAAAAGCTGCAGAATGGTATGTAGAAATTTTTAGAAATATACCCTTAATACTCCAAATTTTTTTTTGGTACTTTGCTGCGTTAAGAGCATTACCACTTACAATAGATTCAATAAATTTTTACGATATTAGTTTTTTAAATGTCAAAGGTTGGTATGTTCCTAGATTTATATGGACAAATTTTTCATTGTTTTTCAACTCGATTATTGCTGCGGTCATCTTAATATTTTTTCTTTCTAAATACGCAAGAAAACAAAGGGATGAATTTGGAAAACAGATTCCAATATTCTATATGTCACTTGGAATTTTGTTTGGTTTACCTCTTTTAACATTTTTAATTGGTGGAGTGAGTTTATCTTTTCAAATACCAGAATTAACTCAATTATCTAAAACTATTTATGTTTATCAGGGGGGAGTCACTATTATCCCAGAATTAATTTCTTTAGCATTAGCATTATCTATGTATACAGCCACATTTATTGCTGAAAATGTAAGAGCAGGAATATTGGGGGTTAATAAAGGTCAAAAAGAAGCAGCCGCTTCAATTGGTTTAACAAAAGGACAAATTTTAAAACTTGTTGTAATGCCTCAAGCATTAAGAATAATAATCCCACCAACTACTAACCAATACTTGAATTTAACGAAAAATTCATCTTTAGCAGCAGCTATAGCCTATCCAGATATTGTTTTAGTTTTTGCTGGTACAGCTTTAATGCAAACTGGACGAGCAATTGAAATTATTTCAATTACTATGCTTACGTACTTATCATTAAGCTTATCAATCTCAGTATTTATGAATTGGTATAACAAAAAAATGGCGATTAAGGAAAAATAATGAAATTAAATCTAGTCAAACCAAATAAGGAAAATCTAAATACTTTTGTTGCCATAGGTAGCGCTCTTATTTTAGTGGGTTTTTTTGATTTTTTAGCTAATACTTTTCTAGATTTAAATTTTACTGGATTTTTACCAGGTGGAATTAGTTTTCTAACTCCTATTATCTTCGGTGTTATAGGACTTTATTTTATTAGAATTGAATTTAGTGGAAATAGATTGCTTGATAAAATAAATACTAACTTTAATTCAAGTAATTTTAATGCTGTTTTAAGTTTATTAGTAATTTTTGCCCTAATCAAATATATTCCTTCTATTTTAAATTGGTTTATTTTTGATGCTGACTTTGCAGGTAAC
>QBYF01000002.1 GCA_003282965.1 Pelagibacteraceae bacterium AG-325-E13
TGATAAAAATTTTATAATAATATTAGAAAGTGGTGTTCAAGAATTTTCTAAGGATCATGATGTTGAAAAGATTAGTTTATCGACTGGTTTTCACATGGACCAAATCAAAATCAGTGAAAACATAAGTACTGAATTTTTTATTGTAGGAGGAATTGGTTTTAACAATAGCGAGAGAAGAATTTTAACGAACACAACAACAAGTGGTGTTTTAGAAATAACAGATGATTACAAAAATTACGATTTATTAATAGGAAATAAAATTGTCACAAACAGTCTACTTCCTGACATTAGTTTTAACTTAGGATACTCACGTATTCCATCTCATAAAGAGAGTAAAATTTATGAATGGGAAGAAAAAGACATTTATAATGCTTCAGTAGCATTGAGCAATGAGCATGACGTTATTAAAAATGAAAATTCAAATCTTTATTTAGCGTGGTTAGTTGATGCTAGAAATGTTATTGATGAAAATACACAAGCTTTTACCGTCAATGGCACTAGAGGAACCTACTCTCAACATAATGACTTAAAGGAAGAATTAAGTTTGTCAGCAAGTATTAATTATGAGTACAAATTTTCAGAAAATAATAGTTTTGCAATAGTTTTTGATGGTCTTCAAACAAGCCAAGACACAAGCGGAGTTCAAGCAAATTTAAATTATAGCTACAAATTTTAAAGACCCGAAATAGGCATATTTAAGATTATTCGCTTTGAATGGGTCTAATTTTTTCCTTCAAAGCATATTGACTCTATTAGTTCATTCATTTTTAATATCATCTTTAATTAATTAATTAACAGAGGAAAATAATATGTTTAATAATTTGAAAAAATTAATTAGCTTAGTTTTTGCTACTGTTCTTTTAACTTCAATCTCATCAACTAGTTTTGCAATCGATAAGTTACACTTCATTATTGGTGGTGGTGCTGGTGGTGGTTGGGATGGAACTGCTAGAGGAACTGGAGAGGCTTTAACAAAAGCTGGTTTTCTAAAAAGTGCTTCATTTGAAAATATGTCAGGTGGTGGTGGAGGAAAAGCTCTATCTTACATAATTAATTCTAAGCCTGAGGGAACTGTATTAGTTCAATCAACACCATTAGTATTAAGATCAATCACAAGACACAAAGGCTATGTAGCTGGATCAGGTGTTTTATCTTATAAAGATGTTAAACCAATTGCTGGTGTAATTGGTGATTACGGTGCAATCGCAGTTGCTAAAAATTCACCTTACAAAACATTTAAAGATGTAGTGGATGCATACAATGCAAATCCTAAATCTATTAAAATGGCGGGTGGTTCAGTAAGAGGAAGCATGGACCATTTAATTGGTGCACTTGCATTTAAAAAAGCAGGAGCTGACGCAAATAAAGTTGTTTACGTTCCTTATGATGCTGGTGGAAAAGCTTTAGCTGGACTTTTATCTGGGGAAACTCAAATTCTTTCAACTGGCTTGGGAGAAGTTATGGGAGCAAGAGACCAAGTAAGAATTATTGGTATTACAGCACCTTCAAGAGTTGGTGATGCTCCAGAAGTTCCTACTTTAAAAGAACAAGGATTTGATGTTCAGTTTGTTAACTGGAGAGGATTCTTTGCTCCTAAAAGCATGAGCTCAGGAGATGTTAAGAAGATTGCTAAAATGTTAGGCGATGTTCAAAAGACACCAGAGTGGGAGACAGTAAGAAAAAGAAATGCTTGGGTTAACATTTATAATCCAGGAAGAAAATTTGACAGTTTCTTAAAAAAACAAACTAAGGAAATGACAAATTTAATGAAAGAACTAGGAGTAATTTAGTTTTACTAAATACTTTAAACTTATAGGAAGAGCAGTGAAAATTAACTCAGTAAAAATTATCTCACTGCTCTTCTTTATTTTATCAGCCTTTTATTTATATACCGCTTACCAAATTCAAGTTTTTTCCTTCGATGAAGACTCACCTTTTAATGCCAAAACTTTCCCAATTTATTTAGGTTATACCGGAATGTTTTTTGCTGGATTAAAGATAGCTTTACCAGATCGTAAACCTGTTGAAGTAGATCCTACACATTTAGAATTTAAAAAAACAATTTTATTAGTAATTACTATGATTATTTATGGAGCCACAATACTTAAAGTCGGTTTCTTCTTATCTACATCTCTATTTTTAGTTTTTTCTTATTATTTTTTAGGAGAGAGAAGGTGGAAATACATTATAATTTTTTCATTTCCATTCGTAGCAATATTTATGTATCTGCTTCACGGTTTATTAGCAGTTTATCTAAGAGATCCATTATTAAAATATATAGGAATCATGGGATGATAGAGGGAATCTTAATTGGAATAAAAACTGCTTTATCTTTTCAAAATTTATTAATGGTAATGATTGGTTGCTTTGCAGGAACAATTATTGGGATGCTTCCAGGCTTAGGACCGATGACTGCAATAGCTTTAATGATACCAATCACTTATGGTTTCGATCCAGCCACAGGATTAATTTTAATGGCGGGAGTTTATTATGGTGCTGTATTTGGCGGATCAACTTCATCAATTTTAATAAATGCCCCAGGTGTTCCAGGAACAGTTGCTACATCTTTTGATGGATATCCCATGGCCCAACAAGGCAAAGCCGGTAAGGCTTTAGCAATTGCCGCATATAGTTCTTTCGCAGGTGGAACAATTGCAGCAATCTTTTTATTAATTGCAGCACCAAGTTTATCTAAAGTAAGTTTATCTTTTAGATCTCCTGATTATTTTGGTTTAATGATTTTAGGTTTGACAGCGGTTGCTGCCTTTTCCTCTAAAGGAAATTTTTTAAAAGCTATGATGATGTGTGTATTGGGATTAATGCTTGCATCAGTTGGACAAGATACCTTGTCAGACATTCCTCGCTTTACTTTTAATACAATGAATTTATCTGATGGAATTAGTTTCGTTTTAGTAGTAATGGCAACTTTTGCTATGAGTGAGGCTTTAACAATTATTATTAAAGGTAGTGACCCCACAAAAGCTGCGAAACAAATTTCACTTACAGATTTAGGTTCAATTAAATTAAGTAAAGATGAAACAAAACAAATGGCAAAAACTATTCCAAGATCGTCAATATTGGGTTTTATTATTGGAGTGCTTCCAGGAGCAGGTGCAACCATTGCATCTTTTTTAGCTTATGGAATGGAGAGAAATTTCGTGAATGATAAAGAAAAAGAAAAATTTGGCAAAGGAAGTGTCCAAGGTCTTTCTGCTCCAGAAACAGCCAACAATGCTGCATGCTCTGGTGCATTTGTTCCTCTATTAACTTTAGGAATACCAGGAAGCGGAACTACAGCAGTAATGCTAGGAGCATTATTGGGCTTTGGTATTCAACCTGGGCCAAGACTATATGAAACCAATCCTGAAATCTTTTGGTCTGTAATTATGTCAATGTATATAGGAATGGTAGTACTTCTTATTCTTAACCTACCATTAATTCCCTACATAGCAAGAATTCTAGCAGTTCCTAGAACTTTTTTAATACCAATGATCTTATTTTTTTCAGTTACAGGAATTTATTTAATGTCTTTTAACAATTTTGATATTTTTTTAATGATTGGTATTGCAGTAGTTGCAACTATTTTAAGACTCTATGACTTTCCAATGCCCCCACTCATATTAGCTTTTGTTCTAGGAGGCTTGATGGAAGAAAATTTAAGACGATCTTTATTAATTAGCGATGGGTCTTGGGATTTTCTTTGGAACAGGCCTCTTACATTTTGTATAATGATTGTAATTTTAGTTATAGTAGGTTGGCAAATTTATAACAGTTTTTTTAAAAAAAAATTATAATCTAACGTACTTCTTTTTTTTATCGACTGCCCAATCCCCAGTTCCATGGACGGCTATAAAGAGAAAGCCCCCAGCCAACCCAAAATTTTTAAGCAAAGCAATAGTTTGCATTTGATTAGAAAAATCTAAATGGAAAATTAATGCTGTTGATATACAAAATAAAGCTAAAAGATAGGCAGATATTTTTATTTTATATCCAATAATAATGAAAATAGGAAAGATAACTTCTAATAATATTGCTGGCCAAAGTAAAAAACCAGGTAAGCCAAATCCACTCATCCAATCTGTAGTGCTTTCGAAATTGAAAATTTTATTATATCCGGATAATAAAAAAACAGACGAAATAAAGACTCTCCCCAAAAGATCTAAAATATTATTCATACCTTATTTAATCCTAAAGCAAAATTAGAGTCAAAGCTTGATAGATTAAATTAGGTTTTTTTTTCGATGATTTTCAATATTAAGGGTACGATAAATAAAATCAGAAGTAATCTTATTATGTGATGAAAAGAAACGAATTCTGGATCTAAATCAAAAAAGATTGCAATAACTGCAACTTCATAGATCCCACCCGGGCAGTAGGAGAGTAAAAGAGTAAAAAAATTTTTTTCAATGAATAACCCAGCAATGAAAGCAGCAATTAAACCCAACACTACTAATAAAAATGTTGCTACAAAACTATGTAGCGCGTTTCGGCTTATTTCACTGAAAGTTTTATCTGCAAATCTACATCCAACTGATGCTCCAAGTATAAGTAAACAATAATCAATTATATTAGGTGATAGTTGATAAGAAGCTATTTCTGTAATTTGTAAAAACCCACTAGCAAACAAAGTCCCAGACAAAAGTGCTGCTGGAATTTTAAATTTATCAAATAAGAGTATTAATAAAATTGAACTGATTACTAATAATATCAAATCAATTAAACCTTGCTCGATGATAGGCCCATTAATAACACCCGATATTTCCCCGTCATAAAAGCTGTTAACTATAAAAGGAAAAACTGTAATGATAATTATTAATCTAATTAGATGAGAAGTAGCTACTTGGCTTAAATCAGTTTTTTCATCTTCAGCTAAAATCATTAGTGGCCCTAATGCTCCAGGTGCCGCAGAAAAAATTGAAGTTTTTCTTTCATATTTGGAAAATTTCTGAAGATATTTTGAAACAGTCAACACACTTACAATAATATAAATAAGCATTATCAAAGAGGTCCAGGCCCATTGGTGCATTTGGGAAAATAAACTTTTATCAATATAATTACCTATATAAAGACCTAATAAGATTAATATTGAAGAAAGCACCAATTTAGGCATTTTAATTTTTAAACCCATTAGAGAAGCGAGAGATGTAATCAGCATTGGACCTAAAAACCATGCAAGAGGAATACTGAAGAACTCAGCAACAATTGCGCTAGGAACAGATATAATAATCACTAACGCAAATTCTTTAGAGAATATTAGTTTAAAATTTTCTTTATTAAAGGGTATAGCTTGGTTATTCTGCATAATTCATGATTTTAGGTTTTATAGGAACAGGTCGTATATCATCTTCAGTAATTGAAGGTGTTTTTAAATCTAATTTAAAAATCAAAAAAATTTATATCTCCCCTCGAAATAGAACAATAGCAAATAAATTAAATAAAAGATTTAAAAAAGTTACTATTTCCAAAAATAATCAACAATTAGTCGATAAATCGAATTGGGTATTTTTGGCAGTTACCCCGAAGATTGGAAACAAAATTTTAAAAAAGCTTAATTTCAAAAAAAACCAAAAAATTATAAGCTTTATTTCTACAATAAATTTAGCTCAGCTAAAAAAAATGATTGGCAAAAAATCAAAAATTGTTAGAGCTATCCCTCTTCCTCCTATTTCAATTCGAAAAGGTCCTGTACCTATTTGCCCTCCAGATAAACAAGTAAAAATTTTTTTTAACAAACTTGGGACCGCCATTGAAATTAAAAATGAAAAATTATCTATGAATTTCTGGGTAACCTCAGGAATGATGGCACCTTTTTACGAGTACCTAAAAGTATTATCTAATTGGTTAGTTAGAAGAGGAATAAAAAGAAAAGAAGCTCAAAGATATATTACCTCTCTTTTTGTAGCTCTTTCTCAAGACTCATCTGTTAATTCAGAAAAAGATTTAAAATATCTTGTAAAAGACTCTCAAACTCCAGGAGGATTGAACGAACAAGCCGTAAAACAATTGAGAAAAGCTGGATTTTATAAGAAATTAGAGAAATCTTTGAATAGTATTCATAAGAGATTAAAAAAAGTATAATTTTCTATGCAGTCAGATCCAAATATTCTGCAAGTTAATAATCTTTCTAAATTTTTTGGGGGATTAGCTGCAGTTTCAAATTGCTCCTTAAAAATCAAAAAAGGCTCTATCACAGGTATTATTGGGCCTAATGGATCAGGTAAAACAACATTATTCAATTTAATTGCAGGTAATCTAGAGTCATCGAAGGGTACAGTATTATTTAACGATGAAGATATTACTAATATTCCATCTTACGAATTATTTTCAAAAGGTGTCCTAAGGACTTTTCAAATTGCTCATGAATTTACAAATCTTACAGTGTTAGAAAATTTAATGATGGTTCCTGGTAAACAGTCTGGTGAAAATCTAGTCAACGCTTTATTTAAGCCAAGTTTAGTTAAAAAAGAAGAAGCGATTGTTAAAAAAAAAGCTTTAGATGTAATTGATTTTTTAAACCTCAAACACCTTTCAAATGAACTTGCTGGAAATTTATCTGGAGGTCAAAAAAAATTATTAGAACTTGGAAGAACTATGATGGTTGATGCTAAATTAGTTTTACTTGATGAAGTTGGTGCAGGAGTTAATCGAACACTATTGAAAGAAATAGGGAGTGCAATTTTGAGGTTAAATAAAGAGAAAGGCTATACATTTTGTATGATTGAGCACGATATGGAATTTATTAGTCGATTGTGTAACCCAGTTATTGTAATGGCTGAAGGTTCTGTTTTATTTGAAGGGACTTCAGATGAAGTTAAAAATAATGAACAAGTTATTGAAAGCTATCTGGGAAGAGGATCAAAATTAAAGGATAAAAGTTAATGGCTTTTTTTGAAGGTATTAAAATGACAGGAGGTTATGGCAACGGCCCTGATATCATATCTTCCTGCTCGGTTAATGTTAACAAAGGTGAAATAGTTTCAATACTTGGTCCAAATGGAGCAGGAAAATCTACAGCTATGAAAGCTATGTTAGGATTGTTAAACCTTAAATCTGGAAAGATTATTATAAACGGTAAAGACATTTCTCATTTAAATCCACAAGATAGAGTTAAACGAGGTATAGCATTTGTTCCACAAACTAGAAATGTATTTGCTGGATTAAGTGTTGAAGAAAATTTAGAGATGGGCGCTTTTTTAAGAGATGAAAATTTTCAAAAAATTATTGATGAAGTTTATGAACTGTTTCCTATTTTAAAAGAAAAAAAATCTCAGTTAGTTGGTGAATTATCAGGAGGACAAAGACAGCAAGTAGCATTAGGAAGAGCGTTAATGATTAAACCATCAGTCTTAATGCTTGATGAGCCTACTGCTGGAGTTTCTCCTATAGTTATGGATGAATTATTTGATCATATTATAAAAGTAAAAAAAACAAATGTAGCTATTTTGATGGTTGAGCAAAATGCAAAACAGGCTTTAAGTATATCGGACAGAGGTTATGTCATGGTCACAGGAGAAAATAGATACTCAGGAACCGGGAAGGAACTGCTAAATGATCCAAGAGTAAGAAGTTCTTTTTTGGGAGGTTAATATGGATTCTTTAAACGCAATAGTTTTACTTTTAAATTATTTGTTTGTACCTGCTTTATCTTATGGATCTCAGTTAGCTTTAGGAGCTATTTTTGTTTCTTTAATTTATGGAATTTTACGATTTGCGTATTTTACTGCTGGTGATCTTATGTCATTTGGAACCATGTTCACAATTTTATTTACATGGTACTTTCAATCATTAGGAATCAATCTAGGTATTCTTCCAACAGCATTACTCGCCATACCTTTTGGTGTTGCGATCACAATTTTATATGTTCTTGTTAAAGATAAATTAGTTTTTAGTTATTATCGTACACAAAAAAGCCCTCCAGTTATGTTGGCAATGGTTAGTATAGGCACAATGTTTATTACACAAGCTATTGTAAGAATAGTTATCGGACCGTTTGATAGAAGGTTTTTTGATGGAGAAAAATTCATTTTGAAAGCCAATGAATTTAAGGAGATGACAGGTTTAAATGAAGGATTAACAATAAAATCAACCCAAGTCATTACCTTGTTGGTTACAATCGTTGTTGTCTCTATTTTATTTTGGTTTTTAAACAGGACAAAAACTGGAAAAAGTATGCGAGCCTATTCAGATAATGAAGATTTAGCACTTTTATCTGGAATAGATCCCAAAAAAGTAGTTATGATTACTTGGATAATAGCTGCAATTCTAGCCACTATTGGAGGAGCTCTTTATGGTTTAGATAAAAGCTTTAAACCTTTTACTTATTTTAACAATATGCTTCCTATTTTTGCTGCCGCAATCGTAGGAGGTATAGGAAATCCGTTTGGAGCTTTTTTAGGAGGTTATGTAATAGCCTTTTCTGAAATATTGTTAACATATGCTTACAAAAAATTCTTTGTTTATTTACTTCCAGAAAGTTTAGAACCCGATGGCTTATTACAGTTGCTATCGACGGATTATAAATTTGCAGTATCTTTCTCAATCTTAGTAATAGTTTTATTATTTAGACCTTCAGGAATATTTAAAGGGAAAGTTTTATGAGAAAAAATCTAGACATAATAAGCGCATATTCAATAATGTTAGGACTCATTATTTTGGTAGGATTTTTGCAGTCTTGGAGCATGGCGTTATCAATTTTGTGCCTTTGTTTGATCTCTGCAGTAATGACAATGGGAGCTAACATTCAATGGGGTTACGCAGGATTAATCAATTTTGGAATAATGGGTTATACGGCTCTTGGAGGCTTAGCAGCAGTTTTAGTTTCAGTTCCTCCTGTTCGGGAAGCATGGCAGGTAGGAGGTTTTAATATGATATTATGTGCTTTTTTAATTGCTTTCATGGTTTTTAGCATTCGTTTGATCATGAAAAAATATAGGCAATCAAAAAAAAGAAGCTATGGAATTGCCGCTATTATAATAGTTGGACTAATTCTTTTAAGATTAATATCTGCACCAGCCATAGAATCAATCGAGTCCGTTAGCCCAGCAACAACTGGCTTTTTAGGTGGAATGGGTCTCCCAATATTATTTTCTTGGATAGTAGGAGCCTTTTTTGCTGGCGCTTTAGCATACATTATTGGAAAAATTGCTCTAGGACTTAGAGCAGACTATCTAGCAATTGCAACACTACTTATATCAGAAATTGTTATTTCAATAATAAAACATGAAGATTGGTTAGCTAGGGGTGTTAAAAACGTAATTGGCTTAAAAAGACCAGTTCCATATGAAGTGGATTTACAATCAAAGGAATGGTTTATAAATCTAGTCGAGAAATTTAACCAAGGTGCATTAAATTTAATAAGCAATTCTTTGGAAAGACAAGAGGCGCTAAAACAATTTGTCATCGAGTCTTCAACAGTATTTATAAAATTATGTTTTGCAGGACTTTTTACCGTTGTAGTAATAATTCTTTTAATAATTACTCAAAAAGCACTTTATTCTCCTTGGGGAAGAATGATGAGAGCCATCAGGGATAATGAAGAGGCAGCTAATGCAATGGGAAAGAATGTTGTTAAACAACATCTTTTAATTTTTGTTCTTGGATCAGCTATTGTTGGTATAGCAGGCGCTATGATGGTCACTTATGATGGATTATTTACACCGGGAAGTTATAGACCAATGAGGTATACATTTTTAATTTGGGTAATGGTTATTGTTGGAGGAAGTGGAAATAATTTTGGTGCAATTTTAGGAGGTTTTGCGGTTTGGTTTTTATGGGTTGAAGCTGCTCCTATCGCATTATTCTTGATTAATTTTTTTACTAGCGGTTTAGAAGAAACTAATGCTTTTAGAGTTCATTTAGTCAACAGCATTCCATACTTTAGATTTTTAATGATGGGAATTGGTTTGCTGTTAATTATGCGTTATAGACCAAAAGGAATTTTGCCAGAGAAAATAAAGCATATATAAAAAAACCTCAGCAGTTTTCACCACTGAGGTTTGTAAGATTAAATTTTATCTTTGTTTTTTATTTTTAAATTTACCGCCCTTAATTTCTTTTTCTATGAAATTACCAACGTGTTCTCCAACATCTGTAAATTTAACTGCAGTAGCACCCTCGTAATCAATTGCTTTTCCTTTAGCTAAAAGGTTTAGACCTTTTTTAAGTTGACCAGGATAAATTTTAGTTCCAGGCGCATTAGCAATGGACATTACATTTTTGGCAATTGAACTTCGGTCTGTAGAACCACCTGCTTGCATCGCAAGAACGATTAAAGCTGCAGCATCATAAGATTCGCCAGTATACGGACCAGATGGATCAATTCCAGCTCCTTTGGCAACTTTTGCAAATACTCCTGCTCCTTTACCTAAAGAACCTGGCAAAGAACCGAAAGATTTGTTCAAACTTTTACCGAACGTATCAGTAAGTGAGTCACCGATCATACCATCTGACAATATAAATGTATCAAAGGCACCAGAATCTAAAGATCCTTGAATAATTCCTTTACCACCTTGGTCAAGGTATCCAATTACAGCAACTGCATCTCCACCAGCTGATGCTAGTGTAGAAACTTCGGCGCTATAGTCGGCTTTACCATCTTCGTGCGCCGATACAGTTGTAACTTTTATTCCATGAGCTTTAACTGCTGCTGAATAAACATCAGCTAAACCCTTACCATAGTCATTATTAGTGTATGTAACAGCAACACTTTTAACACCTCTATCTTTTGTTATGTCTGCAAGAATTTGTCCTCCTCTAGCATCTGATGGAGCTGTACGGAAAAACAAACCTTTATCTTTTAAAGTTGATAAACCAGGAGAAGTTGCAGAAGGTGATATAATAGTAATTCCATTAGGAACTGCTACGTTTGATGCAACTGCTCCAGTAACACCAGAACAATCTGCCCCCATAATTGCAACTATACCTTGACTAACTAAACCTTCGGCAGCTGTAGTTGCCGCTGCGGAGTCAACACAAGTCGAGTCTGCTCTTAAAGGTTTAATTGTTTCTCCACCAAGCAATGAACCTGAGTCAGAAGCTTCTTTAAAAGCTAATTCTGCTGAAGCTGCCATTGCTGGAGTTAAGGACTCAATAGGACCAGTAAATCCTAAAATTATTCCCATTTTAATTTCTGAATATGCACTTGTCATAAAAATCGACAAGGACAAAATTGCAGATAAAAATATTTTTTTCATATTTTCCCTCTAGTTAGTATTTTTTAATTGTAATATTATTGACTTTTAAAGCTTAATATTCAATGCCAAAATTTCTTATATATATCCTTTAGTTTTGACCTCTTAAGACTAATTTCTAGAGAAAAAATAAATTTAGATCTGTACGAACAAACAAAATAAAGATAATTAATCCTCTATGAAAAAAGAAATTACTTTCGAGGATTATAGCAAAATTCAAATTTTAGTTGGAACAGTTTTAAAAGTATCAAAAAATGAAAAAGCTAGAAAACCTTCCTTAGTTGTAGAAGTTGATTTTGGAAAAGAGATAGGTACTAAACAATCATCAGCTCAAATCACGCATTATTATAATTCTGAAAATCTAGTGGGCAAACAAGTTATTGGAGTTTGCAACTTTCCAAAAAAAAATATTGCAGGAATTGTTTCAGAGGTGTTAATTTTAGGAGCAATTGAGAAAGATGGAAAAGTTGTTTTAGTTCACCCTTCTCAAAAAACTGAGAATGGTCTTGCAATAGCCTGATGTATGATCAATTTATTCCTCTAGTTTTATTTGGTATCGCCACAGGTTTCACACCAGGACCAAATAATATCATGTCATCTTATTCTGGATTTAATTTTGGATTTAAAAAAACTATTCCTTTAATGCTAGGTGTTATTTTTGGATGGACAGCCATGTTAACAACAATGGCCTCTGGTTTAATCATTATTTTTCAAAAGTATATATTTTTACAAAGTATCATTAAAGTTTTAGGAACAATCTTTCTAATTTATTTAGCTTATAAAATTGCTTTTAGTTCTGTAAATGAGTCAAAAAAAATAAAAAAACCAGTTAACTTCTTCGATACTTTTTTATTTCAGTTTATTAACCCAAAAGGCGTAATGGTTGCAATGATAGCGGTCTCAACATTCATAGATGTACAAAACAACTACTTTAGAGATGCTTCGATTGTAATAATAACCTATTTTTTTGTTGCTGTTTTTAGTGTTAGTTCATGGTGCTTATTAGGTAAATATTTGAGAAAATTTGCCACAAGCAAAAACTTTATTAAGAAATTCAACTATACCATGTCTTTTTTACTTATCGTTTGTGTTATTATGTTTTATGTATAGCGCATGAAATTTAATAGTAAAAATTCTTTTAAGTCACTAGGCACCATTTCATCTTCTGGGAAAGAGTATAAAATTTTTAATTTAAAAACTGCAGAAAAAAACGGTTTAGAAGGAATATCTAAACTACCAAAGTCACTAAAAGTCTTATTAGAAAACCTTCTTAGATATGAGGATGAAGTTACAGTAGACAAGAAACAAATTTTAGCTTTAAAAGAATGGTTAAAAAATAAAAAATCGAATACCGAAATAGCTTATAGGCCTGCAAGAACTTTATTACAGGATTATACAGGCATTCCTGCAATTGCAGATCTTGCCGCAATGAGAGATGCTGTTAAAGAAAAAAATAAAGATCCAAATAAGATTAATCCATTATCTACAGTTGATTTAGTAATTGATCACTCAGTTATGGTGGATGAATATGCATCTGGCAAATCATTTAATCAAAACGTTGAAAAAGAATTTTCTAGAAATGGAGAGAGATATGCATTTCTTAAATGGGGTCAAAAAGCTTTTGATAATTTTAGAGTTGTTCCTCCAGGAACAGGCATTTGTCATCAAGTTAATCTAGAATATTTAGCCAAAGTAGTTTGGTCATCAAAAAGTGGTGACGATCTTTACGCTTATCCAGATACATTAGTTGGAACAGACAGTCATACTACAATGGTTAATGGATTATCAGTTTTAGGATGGGGCGTTGGCGGAATAGAAGCAGAAGCAGCTATGTTAGGTCAACCTATTTCAATGTTAATTCCAGAAGTTGTTGGAGTAGAAATTAAAGGAAAACTACTTGAAGGATTAACAGCTACAGACTTAGTATTAGCAATTGTTGAGATGCTGAGAAAAAAAGGTGTAGTAGGAAAGTTTGTAGAATTTTATGGAGAAGGTTTAAAAAATCTTACTCTAGCTGATAGAGCTACAATTGCAAATATGGCGCCTGAGTATGGAGCAACGTGTGGTTTTTTTCCAGTAGATGAGGAGACTTTAAAATATTTAAAACTTTCTGGAAGAGATAAAGAAACAATTGAGCTTGTAGAAAAATATTCAAAAGAACAGGGCCTATGGGCAAGTGAAGGCATGGAATTCACTGACTCTTTATCTTTGGATATTAGCACCGTGGTTCCTAGTATATCTGGTCCTAAACGACCGCAAGACAAAGTTTTACTAACAGATTCATCTACAGGCTTTGCTAAAGCTTATAAAGAAAACACAAAGAGAGACCAACCTATACAAGCTGACGTTGTTGGTACTGATTTTAAAATTACCGATGGAGATATTGTAATAGCGGCTATTACTTCTTGTACTAATACTTCAAACCCAAGTGTAATGATAGGTGCAGGACTACTTGCAAAAAAAGCTATAGAGAAAGGCTTAAAGATTAAACCTTGGGTAAAAACTTCTTTGGCTCCTGGATCTAAAGTAGTTACAGACTATTTAGAAAAAGCAGGTTTAAATAAATATTTAGATGAACTTGGATTTAATTTAGTCGGTTACGGCTGCACAACATGCATTGGAAATTCTGGCCCTCTGAATAAAAGTATTTCTGATGCGATTCACAAAGAAAATTTATACGCAGTTTCTGTTTTATCGGGAAATAGAAATTTTGAAGGAAGAATAAGTCCAGATGTTAAAGCTAATTATCTTGCCTCTCCTCCGCTTGTAGTTGCTTTTGCTTTAGCTGGTAATATGAATTTTGATATGTATAAAAATTCTCTTGGTAATGACAAAGAAGGTAAAGAAGTATTTTTAAAAGATATTTGGCCGAGCAATAAAGAAATTGAAGACATAATGTTAAAATCAATTAATGCGCAGATGTTTATTGATCGTTATTCCAATGTTTCAAAGGGACCTAAAGAATGGAGCGCTATTAAAACAGTAGATAGCAGTATTTATAATTGGGAAGATAATTCAACATACGTTAAAAGACCTCCTTTCTTTGATAATTTACCAGATCAACCAGAAGGCTTTAAGCCAATCAAAGACGCAAGATTATTACTTTTACTGGCAGACTCAGTCACTACAGACCATATCTCGCCTGCCGGTAATATAAAAAAAGATAGCCCTACTGGTGATTATTTTATGAAAAACCAAGTTCAACAAAAAGATTTTAATTCTTACGGTGCTAGACGTGGCAATCATGAAGTTATGATGAGAGGTACATTTGGCAATATTAAAATTAGAAATGAAATGGCACCAGGAACTGAAGGTGGATTTACAACTTTGCAACCAGATGGAAAAATAATGAGTGTTTATGATGCTGCAATTGAATACAAAAAAAGAGGAAATGATTTAGTTGTTATGGCTGGTAAAGAATATGGCACTGGTTCATCAAGAGACTGGGCTGCTAAAGGCACAAAGCTTTTAGGCATCAAAGCTGTAATCGCTGAAAGTTTTGAAAGAATTCATAGATCAAATTTAATTGGAATGGGTGTTTTACCGCTCCAGTTTAAAGAAGGTTTTGACAGAAAAAAATTGAATATTACCGGCGCTGAATTAATCACTGTTGTTGACATCGACAAAGGAGTTAAACCAAGAGACGAAGTGTCTTGTGAAATAAAATATAAGGATGGTACAAGCAAAATTATCAAAGTACTTTGTAGAATTGATACTCAAAATGAAGTGGAATATTATAAAAATGGTGGAATTCTTCAATACGTTCTTAGAAATATGTTAAATTAATGAGAAACATAATTGTAAAAGTTCATCCTTCCAAGTCTAATTTAAAAAAGAAAAATCAACTTGCTTGGAAAATAGCAGAAATAGCATCTGACAAAGCAAAGATTAATAAAGATGCTGTAGAGATGGTAATTAATAGAATTATCGATAATGCTTCAGTAGCTATTGCTTCTTATAATCGTGAGCCAGTAGTTTCAGCTAGAGAGATGGCATTAGCTCATCCTAGAAAAAATGGTGCAAATATTTTTGGATTGAGTCCTAAAATTAAAGTTGATTGTGAATGGGCAGCTTGGGCGAATGGCACTGCAGTAAGAGAGTTAGATTATCATGATACTTTCTTGGCCGCTGATTATAGTCATCCTGGAGATAATATTCCTGCAATTCTTGCAGTAGCACAGCAAAAAAAATGTAGTGGAATGGATCTGATTAAAGGAATTCTTACAGGATATGAAGTTCAAGTTAATTTAGTAAAAGGCATATGTTTACACGAACATAAAATAGATCATATAGCTCATTTAGGCCCAAGTGTTGCTGCAGGACTTGGAAGCTTATTGAAACTTAATACTGAAACTATTTACCAATCAGTTCAACAAGCTCTTCATATAACTGTTTCTACAAGACAATCTAGAAAAGGAGAAATTTCTAGTTGGAAGGCTTTTGCTCCTGCTCATGCAGGAAAACTAGCAATCGAAGCAGTTGACAGATGTATGAGAGGTGAAGGTGCACCTAGTCCAATTTATGAAGGGGAGGATAGTGTAATAGCTTATGTTTTATCAGGTCCAGGCAAAAAATATAAAGTTCCTCTTCCAAATATTAATGAGCCAAAGAAAGCAATTTTAGAAACTTATACCAAAGAACACTCAGCAGAATATCAATCACAAGCTTTAATTGATTTAGCTAGAAGCTTGAATAAAAAAATCAAAAACATATCTGACATCAATGAGATTATTATAGAGACGAGCCACCACACACATTATGTTATTGGAACAGGAGCAAATGATCCTCAAAAGATGGATCCGTATGCCAGTAGAGAAACATTAGATCATTCTATTATGTATATTTTTGCCGTGGCTTTAGAGGATGGCGCTTGGCATCACGTTAAATCATACACGCCACAAAGAGCCAGAAGAAAAAGCACTGTTAAACTTTGGCGGAAAATAGTGACCCGTGAGAATAAAAAATGGACTAAAAAATATCATGAAAAAGATCCAAAAAAGAAGTGTTTTGGAGGAAAAGTTATTATCAAAATGAAAAATGGCAAAACTGTTACTGAAGAAATAGATGTTGCTGATGCACATCCAGCAGGAAACAGACCTTTTGGAAGAAAAGAATACATTAATAAATTTAAAACTTTAACTGACGGAATAATTTCAAAAAAAGAAACCATAAGATTTCTTAATGCAGTGCAAGATTTAAAAAATTTAAAATCTAATGAACTTAAACGGTTAAATATTGAAATGATTCCAAACAAAAGAAAAAGAAATACAGGAAAAAAAGCAATTTTTTAACTTGATTAAAAAAGGGTATTTTTATCCTTACTGTTGCCAAAATATCACTCAAAAACCCTGATTTTATTGGCTTTTTTTCAATTTTTGATTAATTAAGCAAATGCTAATTAAGTAGACAAATTCTCTTAAAATAACTACAAAAGGCAACGATATCGAATAAAACAAACTTAAGAAAGTATACTTTATGAAAAAACAAATATTAACTATTTTCGTTTCTATGATGTTCGCTTTAGCGTCATCAATAGCCAACGCTGGTAGTTTTAATGTCGGTGTAACAGGTGCTATAGCTGATGTTTCAGCGAGTGGTACAGAAACAACCGGAGCTGGAGATAGTGGAGCAGCAAATACAAACAGTACTTCTGTTTCAAATGATAACGTTCCGATTGGGTCTATTTTTGCTGAATATCAATCAGATTTCTATGGTTTAACTCTTGGATACGAACATATTCCAGGCGCTGCTGATGTGAGCAATTCAGTAAAAACTAGAAGTGAAGTTGAGGCATCTAAAACAGACGACGAAACTACTAATACGGCTACTAGAGATTTTAAAGCCCAAGCTGAAGTTGAAAACTACAATTTAATTTACGTTGAATTGCCAATCTACAACCAATTATTTATTGGAGCTGGATTGTCAGAAATGGACGTAAACACAACTGAAGTTGCATCAAGTAATGGTGGTTCTTATGGTAACAAAACTCTAGACGGTGAAATGTATCGTATAGGTGTTAAGGGTACTATAGGAGATAGCACGGGATACAAACTTTTCTATGAAGTAAATGATTTTGATACATTAAAATTAACTTCAACTGGAAACAGTGTTGCTGCCGAAACGAACTCTATATCTGCTGATTTAGATGTTGATATGCTGAAATTTGCATTATCCTACAACTTCTAAAAATCGCAAATAAAGATTTCAAAAAAATTTAAACCCTCTTTTTTTAAAGAGGGTTTTTTTTTTAGATGATTTATTAGTATCTATGATGATAGAACAATTAATTATTACATTTCAAATTATATTAATTGATATAGTTATGGCAGCAGACAATGCCATCATCATAGGTTTAATAGCTGCTAACTTTGCCTCAGAAAATAGAAGAAAAATAATAGCCTGGGGTGTTGCTGCAGCTTTTATTTTTAGAATATTTTTTGCTACGGGGGCAAATTATTTGTTCGAATTTGCATGGGTTAAAATTTTAGGTGGCGTTTTATTGCTTTGGATTATTAATAATTTAAGACAAGATTTTTTTGGTAAAAATAAAGTTAAAACTCCACAATTAAAATCAAAAGAAACAAAAAGCTTTTCAACTGGTGTTTATCAAGTTTTAATTGCTGATCTTACTCTAAGTTTTGATAATGTTCTAGCTGTTGTTGCAGCCTCTAAAGGAAATTTTAATTTAATGGTGGTAGGTTTACTATTATCTTTATTTCTAATTTTTACTTTGGCTAGCTTCTTTGCTGAGTACATTAAAAAACATCAATGGCTTGGATACGTAGGTTTAGTAGTAATCTTGATAATATCTATTCAATTAATCATTGGTGGTCTTGTAAGCCTTGATATTCTAAGTATTAATGAAAAATATAAATTTCTATTTTTATAAAAGATTTTTGTATTTTAAAAATGATTAGTCAAAATTATTCAACAAATATTTCGAAAAAAAAAATATTTCTTTTATCTGTTCCAATCTTTTTTGCTAATTTAGCTATTCCTTTTACTGGTATTATAGATACCGGCTTAATGGGCAATTTAGGAGAGACTAAGTTTTTAGCCGCAACCAGCATAGCCACTTCAGTTATGACAATGATTATATGGAGTTTTGGTTTTTTAAGGATGGGAACTGTTGGAATTGTTGCTCAATTATTTGGCAAAAGTGATTACAGAGAAATTTCAAAAACTTTACTGAGGAATTTCATAATAGCGGTAGCAATAGGCGTAATTATTATTTTATTCAAACCAATTATAGTAAATTTTATTAGGTATTTTTTTTCATTATCAAACGACACTCAAGAACTAATAAATACTTATATATCTATAAGAGTACTTTCTGTACCAGCAGAATTAATTATCTATATCTTAGTTGGTTTTTATTTAGGCATTCAGAAAACTAACTTGTCTAGTTTATTGGTAATTACCATGTCTATTTTAAACATAGTTTTAAGTTCTTTTTTTGTATTATCCTTAAATTTAAATGTTTTTGGTGTTGCTCTGGGAACTTTAATATCAAGCTATATAACTGTAGTTATCTTTTCACTATTTACATATAATTTTATAATTAAAAAATTTCAAATAACTCCGACATTTCAGAAATTAATAGTCCCATCAAAACTTATGAAATTGTTTATGATTAATTTTGATATTTTTATTAGAACTTTACTTCTGACATTTTCTTTTCTTTGGATTACTTACATGGGATCTAAGTTAGGTGAAGATTATTTGGCTATAAATACAATTTTAATGCAATTTATTATTTTAGCGGCTTTCTTTCTTGATGCCTATGCTTTTTCTACAGAGGGAATTATAGGTTTTGCTATAGGAAAAAGAAATAAAAAGTTTTTTTTAATGTCAGTTAATAATTCAATACAATTAAGTTTTTTTACTGCATTGATTATCTCATTATTTTATTTAATTTTTTTTAAAGGAATAATTAATATAATAACAGATGTCGAGATCTTAAGGTTTTTATCTTATAAACATGCCATTTGGATTATCATTATTCCTCCAATTGCCTCATTTTGTTATCAGTTAGATGGTATTTTTATTGGCGCCTCTCAGACACAAAATATGAGAAACGGGATGATGATTTCGGTTGCTTCTTTTATAATTTTATCAATATATACAACAAAATATTTTGGTAATCATGGATTGTGGTTTTCATTAACGTTATTTATAGCTCTTAGATCTATTACTTTAAGATATTTTTTTAAGAACATTTTAAAAAAATTTTAGATGCAATTTATATACAAAGTACCAGGTTACATACTTTTATTGTTTGGCGGCTTTTGTTTAAGCTGGGGAGGATTTATCGTAAGATCTTTTGAAACTACAGATGCTTGGGAAATTTTGCTATTAAGATCATTTTTTTTCTTTTTAGGCGTCTCAGTGTTTTTATTATCAATGTATAAAAAAGATGCTTTTAAAACAATAAAAAAAGCTGGATTGGCTGGATTAGCAGGTGGCTTTGTAATGTCATTCAGTTTTATAGCTTTTGTATTTGCAATGATGAATACCTCGGTAGCAAATGTTGTTTTCATCATTAGCACTCAAACAATGTTTTTAGCAATTTTTGGCTTCTTTTATTTAAAAGAAAAAGTTTCAATTATCGGTCTTCTTTCAATAATACTTGCTATGATGGGAATTACAGTAATGATAGGCGACTCTATTTCTGGAGGCACTCTTTTCGGTAATTTAATAGCATTAACAATACCTATTAGCTTTTCAATATTAGTAATGATAATAAGAAAAAATAATAATTTAGATTTAGTCCCAGCAATTTGGTATGCATCAATTTCTAGTACATTAATTTCATTTTTAATGGCAAGTGATTTAAGTTTTACAAATAATGACATTTTAATGGGTTTTTTTCTAGGAGTGCCGCAACTTACATTTGGTTTTGTATGCATTACAATTGGATCTAGAACTACTAAATCAGTAACTATAGGACTGTTGATGCTTACTGAGACAATTTTTGCACCTTTGTGGGTATGGTTATTTTTAAATGAGATTCCACCAATGAGTGTTTTTATTGGAGGATCAATAATTGTTTTTGCAATAATTGTTAAAAGCTTTGATAAAACCAAACAAATTTCTACCTAAAAATATTTGACTTTTTAAGTCTTTTATAAGAGAATCTATTTGTAACGGGAGAGATCACGTTTACGTGGCGCCGAAGGAGCAACTACCCTAGAAACTCTCAGGCAAAAGGACCGTTACTGTAATAACTCTGGAAAGCAGGCGAAAGCCTCACCGAAGGATTAAATCTCTCAGGTACATGGACAGATAGGGAGTGATTAGGAGTTATTATGGAAGCACAAAAAACAGCCTTGTATGATATTCATAAAAGCCTTGGAGCTAAGTTTGTTCCTTTTGCTGGTTATGATATGCCTATCCAGTATAAAGATGGTATTGTAAAAGAGCATATTTCTACAAGAACGTTTGCTGGCTTTTTTGACGTCTCCCATATGGGGCAATTTTTTTTAGAGGGGGATGAAACATTAACAGATGCTTTGGAAAAAATTATTCCCGCAGACTTAAGATCCTTAAAGATTAATCACTCAAAATACTCTTTTCTGCTTAATAATGATGGAGGTATAATTGATGATTTAATTGTAACAAAAACTGAGAAGGGATTTTGTATAATTTTAAATGCTGCATGTAAAGAAAATGACATTAAACAAATTTCTCAATTCTTAGGAAAGAATCATAAATATCTTTTAAATAACGAATTATCTTTAATAGCTTTGCAAGGACCTAAATCAGTTGAAATATTAGAAAAACTTATACCTGGAGTTTCTAATTTAAAATTTATGACTGGGAATAATTTTAATTATGAAGATGATAATTTATACATAACAAGATCAGGTTATACTGGAGAAGACGGTTTTGAAATTTCTATCTCAAATTCAAAAGTAGAAAAATTAATTAATTTTTTAATTTCAAATGAAGTCAAGCCAATAGGTTTAGGTGCTAGAGATACATTAAGATTAGAGGCAGGTCTTTGTCTGTATGGACACGATCTAAATGAAAAAATTAATCCTATAGAGGCAAATTTGAAATGGGCTATTGCAAAAAAAAGAAAAGATATAGGAGGATTTAATGGATGGGATAAGATTAAAAATTTATTTACTAACGGTAGCGAAAAAATTAGAGTTGGTATTAAGCCTGAAGGTAAAATAATTGCTAGGGAAAATACAAAAATATTTTCAGCTGACGATAACGAGATAGGTCTCGTTACAAGCGGAACATTTGGTCCTAGCGTAAATGCTCCAGTTGCAATGGGATATATTAAATCAAATTTCGCCAAAGTTGGTACATCTATAAAGTTGGAAGTAAGAGGAAAAAAATACGAAGGTAAAGTCTCGGAGCTTCCATTTTATAAAAAAAGCTATGTTAAATAAAAAACGAGGTAAATATGAGTGAAAAAAAATTTTCAAAGAAACATGAATGGGTCTCACTAGACGGAGATGTAGCTACAGTTGGTATCACTAAACACGCCACTGAATTGCTTGGAGACATAGTTTTTGCAGAAGTACCAGAAGCAGGAAAATCTGTAGAAAAGGAGGGTCAAGCAGCTGTTGTTGAGTCAACTAAAGCAGCTAGTGATGTTTATTCTCCGATTTCTGGAGAGATTACCGAAGGCAATAAAGCTATAGTCGATGATCCAAGTAGTATTAACGCAGACCCTGAGGGAGCTAGCTGGTTTTTTAAATTAAAGATAAAAGAAAAAGGAGAATTTGAGTCTTTAATGTCAAAAGAGGAATATGAAAAATTTTGTAAGGATAATCCCAATTAGATGATAGACGATACTTCACAAGAATTTATTAATAGACATATTGGTCCTTCAAAAGAGGATCAATCAAAAATGTTAGAGTATATTGATAAGAATTCTTTAGAGCATTTAATAAAAGATACTGTTCCGGAAAATATATTGCTCAAAAATGAGTTGAATATGGCCCACTCACTCTCTGAGAGTGAAGCTTTAAAAAAACTTAAATTGATTGCATCAAAAAATGAAACTTATAGAAATTTTATTGGCATGGGCTATTACAATTGTTTTACTCCTCACGTCATCTTAAGAAACTTATTAGAAAATCCAGGTTGGTATACCTCATATACTCCTTACCAACCAGAAGTGGCTCAAGGTAGACTAGAAATGTTATTAAATTTTCAACAGATGGTCATTGATTTTACTGGCATGGATATAGCAAATGCTTCCTTATTAGATGAGGCAACAGCTGCTGCAGAAGCAGTTGGTTTAGCTCAAAGAGTTTGTAAAAATAATTCAAAAAAAGTTTATGTTTCAGAAAGATGCAATCCTCAAGTTATTGATTTAATTAAAACTAGAATAGAGCCTTTTGGACTAGAGCTTTTAATTGGTAATCAAAGCGAGTTCATTAAAAATTTAGATGGAGATTTAATATGTGGAGTTTTAGCTTATCCAGACACTCTTGGAGAAATTGTAGACCCCAGCGAAGCAATAAGCTTAATAAGAAAAAAAGGAGGAAAGGCTATCGTAGTTTGTGATCTCCTATCTTTAGCGAAGTTAAAAACACCTGCAGAACTCGGCGCTGACATTGCTGTAGGTAGCGCCCAAAGGTTTGGAGTTCCTATGGGTTATGGTGGACCCCACGCCGCTTTCTTTGCTACGAAAGATGATTTAAAGAGATCTATGCCAGGGAGAATTATTGGTGTATCAGTGGATAAATTTGGTAAAAAAGCATATAGACTATCTCTTCAAACACGGGAACAACATATCAGAAGAGACAAGGCAACTAGCAACATCTGCACTGCACAAGCTTTACTAGCTATAGTATCCGCTGCTTACGCCATTTATCATGGCCCAATTGGAATCTTAAATATTGCAAACAGAACTTCTAAATTGGCAAAACTATTTGCTATTAATATAAAAGATGGGGGTTTTAATCTTCATTCAGATAATTTTTTTGATACTGTAACGATTAAAACTAATAAGAAAACTGAAGAAATTTATAAAAAGGCAATTGCAGAAAAAGTTAATTTAAGGAAAGTAGATAATAACACTTTGTCCATAGCTTTTGACGAAGCAAAAAGAATCGATCATGTAAACTTACTTTTAAAAATTTTTGGAATTAATAAAGTCTTAAAAGATATAAAAGATGTGGGTCTAGATAATCTCCCAAAAAATTTATTAAGAACATCAAATTATTTATCTCATCCAGTTTTTAATAAATATCACTCAGAAACTGAAATGATGAGGTATTTAAAAAGATTAGAAGACAGTGATATTGCCTTAAATAGATCAATGATTCCTCTTGGATCCTGTACGATGAAATTAAACTCAACAGCCGAAATGATCCCAATATCATGGAAAGAATTTTCTCTTCCTCACCCATATGTTCCTGTAGAACAAATGAAAGGATACACAACATTGTTCAATGATCTAGAAAAAGATTTAAAAGAAATAACTGGATTTGATGGAGTATCTTTACAACCTAATTCCGGAGCACAAGGAGAATATGCTGGTCTTATGACAATAAGAGCATTTCATAAAAACAACAACGAAGCTAATAGAAACGTTTGTTTAATACCTAATTCTGCACATGGAACAAATCCAGCTAGCGCTCAAATGTCTGGAATGAAAGTAGTGGTGGTTAATTGTGATGATAACGGAAATATAGATTTTGAAGACTTAAAGATTAAATCTGAAAAATATTCTAAAGATTTAGCAGCTTTAATGGTTACATATCCTTCAACTCATGGAGTATTTGAGGAAAAAATATCAGAAATTTGTGAAATTATACATTCTAATGGCGGTCAAGTTTATATGGACGGAGCAAATTTAAATGCTTTAGTAGGAATAGCAAAACCTGGAGAATTTGGACCAGATGTTTGTCATATAAATTTACATAAAACTTTTTGTATACCTCATGGAGGCGGGGGTCCTGGAATGGGTCCAATTGCATGCGCAAAACACTTAAAAGACTTTTTACCTACCCATCAACATTTAAAAGAGTTGAATGTAAAAAAAGGTATGGGTTCAGTATCTGCTGCACCATGGGGAAGTGCAAGTATATTAGTCATTTCATGGATGTATATTAAAATGATGGGAGCGAAAGGATTGAAACTAGCTTCAGAAATGTCGATTTTAAATGCTAACTACATTTCAAAAAAATTATCAGAAAAATACAAAATTTTATACACTGGAAAAAATGGCAATGTTGCACACGAATGCATTATTGATATAAGACCGATTAAAGAAAAAACAGGAATTACAGAAGAGGACATTGCTAAAAGATTAGTAGACTATGGATATCATGCACCAACGATGTCTTGGCCAGTCTCAGGAACTATTATGATAGAACCAACAGAGAGTGAAAACTTAGAAGAAATAGATAGATTTTGTAACGCTTTATTAAGTATTAAAAATGAAATAGATAAAATTGAATCTGGGAAATTTGAAAAAAAAGATAATCCAGTTATCAATGCGCCGCATACATATTTAGAACTATCTTCAGATGAATGGAAGCATGTATATTCAAGGGCTGAAGCAGCTTTTCCTAAAACTTATTTAAAAGAGTATAAATATTGGGCTCCTGTGGCTAGAGTGGACAATGTTTATGGAGATAGAAATCTGGTATGTTCTTGTCCATCTATGGATGAATATAAAGATGCAGCTGCTTAAATAATGAAAATAGCAGTTATTGGTTCAGGAATTTCAGGATTATCCGCCGCTTACTATCTTTCAAAAAAATACAAAGTAGATCTTTTTGAACAAGAAGATTATTTTGGAGGTCATTCTTACACTTATGATATTAGAAACAAAATTAAAACTATTCCAGTTGATTTAGGTTTTATTGTTTTTAATGAGCTAACATACCCTAACTTAATTAATTTTTTTAAAGAATTAAATGTTCCGTTTGAAAAGAGCGACATGTCATTTTCTGTTTCAATACAAGATACCAATATTGAGTATGGGGGGCGAGGATTAAAAGCAATTTTTGCAAATAAATTAAATATTTTTAATTTAAATTTTTTAAAGATGATCAAAGAGATTATTTCATTTTATAAAAATGCGCCTTCTTTGCTTAAAAAAAATTTAGATGGAGAAACACTAGGCAGCTATTTAGATAAATCAAATTTTTCTAAATATTTAATTGAATATCATATTATACCCATGGTTTCAGCAATATGGTCAATGCCTTTAAATAAAGCTAGAGAGATGCCATTGGAACTTTTTCTAAATTTTTTTATAAATCATGGTTTGTTTAGATTAAAGAATAGACCTCAATGGTATACTGTTTCTTCAAGGAGCAGAACTTATGTGAAAAAAATTCTAAAGAATATAAGTGGAGAAATTTTCAAGAACTACAAAGTAAAAAAAATTAGTCGAAGCAAAGACAATGTCAGAATTAGAATTGGAGATGAATATTTAGATTATGATCATGTAATCTTGGCTTCTCACGCTGATCAAAGTTTAAAAATGTTAGAAAACCCATCAGAGGATGAAATTAAAATTTTAAGTAAATTTAGATATGTATCTAATACAGCAATTTTACATACTGATAAAAGACTAATGCCAAAAAAAAAACTAGCTTGGTCCAGCTGGAATTCAATTACTAAAGGAAATAAGACATGCGTGACCTACTGGCTAAACAATCTACAGAATCTAAAGTCAGATGATAATTTTTTTTTAACCTTAAATCCAATTTATGAAATAGAAGACGCCAATATAATAAAAAAAATTAATTTTACTCACCCATATTTTAACAAAGAAACATTAAAATTTCAAAATTCTTTACGGTCTCTTCAAGGAAAAAAAAGAACATGGTATTGTGGAGCTTATTTTGGTTACGGTTTTCATGAAGATGGTTTAAAATCATCTATTAATTTAATTGAAAATTTTAAAATTTGATGAATTCGTGTATTTATAATGGAGTAGTAACCCATAAAAGGTTTAAACCAGTTAAACATTTTTTAAAATATAAAACTTTTTCCTTTTTTATTGATTTAGATGAAGTTGAAAAATTAGATAAGAACAATATTATTTTTTCTTTCAATAGATTTAATATTTTTAGTTTTTATAATAGAGATCATGGTGATAGAGACGGAAAATCTTTAAAGAGTTGGGTAATGGATAATTTAATAAAATTTAAAATAAGTGAAAATATTAATAAAATTAAATTATTATGTTACCCAAGAATTTTTGGCTACGTATTTAACCCTTTAAGTATTTTTTATTGCTATCAAGATGAAAAATTAAAGGTAATTTTTTATGAAGTAAAAAATACTTTTAATGAACAACATACTTATATTTTTAAAGTTAATGATAGCAATATAGTGACTCAAAAATGTAAGAAGAAGTTTTATGTCTCTCCCTTTATGAATATGGATACTTATTATAACTTTAGATTACTTAAACCTGATGATAAATTATCAGTATCAATTGAACAAACAGACAAAAAAGATACTATTTTAAATGCGGTACAAACAGGTGAAAGAAAAGATTTTAATTTTAAACAATTAGTTGTTAATTTTTTTAAATATCCGTTAATGACTATTAAGATAATAAGTGCGATACATTTTGAAGCATTACTTTTGTGGAAAAAAGGAGCGATATACAGAAAAAGAGATAAAAAAATTAAAAACAACTTAAGCTATGAAAAAAATTTATGAGTTTATTTAAAATTTCTGAGAAATTTGTACTAAATAAATTGAAATTAATTAAAAATGGAAATTTAAAGTTAGTAAACTATGATGGTAAAGTTTATCACTTTGGAGATCTAGAAAATTTATTTACTGCAGAGATAAAAGTGATTAATCCCAAATTTTATTTAAATATTATTTTAGGAGGTAGTTCTGCTTTAGGAGAGGCTCATATGAATAAAGATTTTTATTCAAAAAATTTAACTAATTTAATTGAACTTACAGCACGAAATATTAAAATAATCTATTCTTTTTCTGGAAGTGTAAAATTACAAACAATAAAAAATATTTTAAAAAGAATTTTTGCATCTAATACTAAATCAAATAGTGTAGAATATATTTCAAAACATTACGATCTTGGAAACGAATTTTTTTCAACTTGGCTTGATAAATCTTTAACTTATTCAAGTGCTATATATGTAGATAAAAATAATAATTTAGAAACAGCTCAAAAAACTAAATATCAAAAGTTGATTGATTTACTCCACTTAAATAATGAAGATAAAATTTTAGAAATTGGATGTGGATGGGGTGGATTTTCAGAATATTTAGCTAAGAATTATAATGTAATTATAGACTGTATTACAATTTCAAAAAAACAATTTGAATACACAAAAAAGAAAATATTTGAAAATGGATTAAATAACAAAGTAAATGTTATGTTTTTAGACTACAGAGATTTGAAAGGTAAGTATGATAAAGTGGCTTCAATTGAGATGATAGAAGCGGTTGGAGAAAAGTATCTGGATCAATATTTTGCAAAAATCAAAAGCTCACTTAAACCTAATGGCTATGCGGCAATTCAAGGAATAACAATACGAGATGATCTATTTGATCGATATAGAAACAGTGAGGATTTTATTCAAAAATATATTTTTCCAGGAGGATTTTTACCCTCAATTAATCAAATAAAGCGTATTTCAAAAAATAATAAATTAAATTTAGAAATAATTAATTCATATTCAGATGATTATGCTAAAACACTTTCTTCATGGAGAAATAATTTTTTAAATGCCTGGGACAATATTGCACCTCTTGGTTTTGATGACTATTTTAAAAGAATGTGGGAGTTTTACTTATCTTATTGTGAAGCAGGCTTTAAAGCGAAAAATATAGACTTGATTCAATTTTCCATGTCTAATAGATAATCGCCATGAAAAATTATTTTGGCTTAATTTTAATTATTTTTTTAACTGGGTGCACAAACAACATGAAACCAACAGATTTTAGAGATCAAAAACCAAGATTGATTATTGAAGATTTTTTATCCGGAAACGTAAAAGCTTGGGGAATACTTCAAAATAGATCAGGAAAAGTAACCAGACAATTTTCTGCTGATCTGAGTGGTAATTGGGATGGAAAGCAATTAATTCTTGACGAAAAATTTAACTGGTCAGATGGAGAAGTTCAAACAAGACAATGGTTGATTAGCAAATTAGACGATCACAATTATGAAGGAACAGCAGGAGATGTGGTAGGTACTGCTAAAGGATATTCTTATGGACCAGCGTTTAAATTTGAATATGTTTTGTTAGTTCCAGTTAAAGGCAAAGAGATCAAGATTACTTTTGATGACTGGATATTTAAACAAGACGAAAGAGTTGCTATTAATAGAGCTACTATGACAAAATTTGGTTTTAAAGTGGCTGAACTTACTGTTATGTTTGTAAAAGAGTAAAAATGGATAAAACAAATTTATGATAGATAAGTTAAGAAATTTTTTAATAGAGTCAGCAAATATTATGTTTGATGACTCAAAAAATGATATTAGGAGTTTGCCAAAAACTGTTAGGTTGCAAATTTTAATTGTTTTATCATTTGTGTGGTCCACAGTTTTTAGTTTGTATGTTTTTAGCTTAACCTCTTTTATTTGGGGATGGGCAGGTGTTGTTATGGCACACGTGGGTTTAATATTTGCTGTATACATTACTTTTAAATTTTTTCATAAAGCTAAAAAAGAAAATAAAAGTGTTTTTGAAACTGGAAACTACAATCCTGCCAAGATTTTTGTAATTTTCTTTCTAGTCTTTTTTATATTTATCTTTACTAAAGGGGTTGAGGTTTTAACCAAAACAAATTCATATTCAATAGAATATAAAGGTCCAAAAAAAACTACTTTAGAAAGAATCCAAGAATTTATAAATTAATTATCTTTTTACCCCTTTATCGATCAAATAAAGATATATTTTGTAAGGTAAAATCCTTAGAAATTTTAATATCACTGTTAGTGCTTTTGGAAAGTGAATTTCAAATGCTTTAGTTTTAGTTAGACCGTTAAACATTTTTTCTGCAGCAAATTCAGGTGATTTAATAAATGGCATTTGAAATTCATTTTTATCAGTTAAAGGTGTTTTTATAAATCCTGGTGAAACAAGGGAAATTCTTACATTATGTTTTTTAAAATCGAAGTACAGGCTTTCAGTCAAATTAGTTAAAGCTGCCTTTGAAGGGCCATATCCACTTGAATTAGGTAAACCTCTATAACCGGCTATAGATGAAACAATTGAGATATGACCTTCTTTTTTTTCTTTAAAATATTTTTCAACAGTTTTTATACAGTATAGCACTCCAAAAAAATTCGTCTCCATTACAAACTTATTTTGTTTAATGTTTATTTCTTGCTCTAACTTTGGATCGTAGGTTCCGCTAGAAAAAACACATAAATCAAGGTCTCCAAAATCATTTATAATTTTTGAAAAAACATCCTTTATTTGATTTTGGTTTGTTACATCAAGAGGATAGGAAAAAATATTTTCTTTCTCAGCCATTTCGTCTAAAATTTCTTTTCTTCTAGCAGATATGGCAACCTTCCAACCTTCAAGTGAAAATTTTTCAGCTAGAGCTTTACCTATACCGCTGCTAGCCCCAGTAATCCAAATTTTTTTCTGATTTTCTGACATTAATTAGTTATATCTTATTATATGACTAAGAATAAATATTTATCTCTATTTACAATACTTTTGATTACCTTTTTAGCATCTGCAATTGGTGGTTTTACTACAACTTCTTTCAAAGAGCCATGGTATTCGCAAATTATTTTACCAAGTTTTAATCCACCTAGTTGGTTATTTGCTCCAGTATGGACATCGTTGTACGTTATGATGTCTATTGCAATTTGGAAAATTTGGATTAATTCATTCGATTTAGAACTATTAAAGCTTTACTTTATCCATTTATTTTTTAATGGAACTTGGAGTGTAGTTTTTTTTGGCTTTCACCAAATTGGTTTAGCCTTAGTAAATTTGATAATTATTATAATTTTTATTATTGTGCTTATGAAAAAATATTTGATGAAAGATAGGTTGAGCTTTTATCTAATGATTCCTTATTTTTTGTGGTCAAGTTATGCCTTGATACTCAATAGTTCAATTTTTTTATTAAATTAAAACCATTTTTTTGGATAATTTCTTTTTAGAATAATTCTGTTAATCAGAACAGACATCAATATTATTATAATTGTTCCAGTTATGACTGGAAATAAAATAAAATCATAAGACAAATCCATAGTTAAAGCCACCAAGGGATTTGAAGCGGCAGGAGGATGCATAACTTTAAAATAAACCATTAAGACTACTGCAATTCCTACGGATAAACCTAGAGAATAAAAAGAAAGTCCAACAGTTTCATTAAAAATAATTCCTACTAGAATTGATATTAAATGACCAAAAAAAATATTTTTTGGTTGGGCTGTTTCTAGATTATAAAGCACAAATACTAAAAAAACAGTCGCTCCAAATGAAAACATCAACCATATACCCGAGGATGTCTCTAAAGTTAAGTAAGCGAGTATACTTATTACTATAGCCGCTGATATTCCTGCAACAATTGGTTCAAATTTTTTTGTTATTTTCATATATTTTTCTAACAATTAAGTTATATACATTTTAAGGGATAAAAAAATGATTACTATTTTTCTTAATAGAGTATTTAGAGCAATTAAAATTGATATTGATCTTTATGAAGAGGTTGAAAAAGATAAATCAGCCACAATACAAGCTGGAGTAGTTGTAGTCCTTTCAAGCTTAGCGGCAGGGGTAGGGGCATTACAATTAGGTGCTTCTAATTTTTTACTAGCTCCTGCTTTATCATTACTAAGTTGGTACGTCTGGGCTTACGTGATTTATTTTGTAGGAGTAAAATTATTTGGAGGACCTAAAACAAAAAGTGATCATGGAGAATTGTTAAGGACAATTGGATTTTCTAGTGCTCCAGGGTTAATTAGAGTTTTTGGAGTTACTCCAGATTTAATGACCGTAACTTTCATAGGTTCAGCATTTTGGATGCTTGCTTGCATGGTAGTGGCTGTTAAATCTGCTTTAGATTATGAAAGTTTATGGAAAGCTTTGGGTGTTGTTATCGTTGCCTGGTTATTTCAAGCTTTCTTTTTATTTTTAGTAATAGTTCTTTTTAAAGGAATCTAAACAGGAAAAATAGTCTTAGATAATTTACAACTATCACATAACTTGAACCCAGTTGTAATTAGATTTGATCTAACACTTTCGTCCTCTTTCTTGCATTCCTCACATGTATTATCAGGTAATTCATCCATATAGGACAAGATACACCTTTTAATATTTTTAATCTATTCTAGAATTATTTTATGAAAAAAATTATTTTATATTTTCTG
Organism: Pelagibacteraceae bacterium AG-325-E13; assembly: GCA_003282965.1. Lineage (GTDB taxonomy): Bacteria > Pseudomonadota > Alphaproteobacteria > Pelagibacterales > Pelagibacteraceae > Pelagilacustribacter. The sequence continues at coordinate 31,504 of QBYF01000002.1, forward strand.
TTTTGCGTAAGTTTATTTTATTTTAAGAATGGACTGATAGCTGGTGAATTAAAGATATCTACAGAAAACCCTAAATATAAGAAAGCTTATTTTGCTGGAGGGTGTTTTTGGTGCATGGAAGAATCTTTTGACAAAGTAGAAGGGGTTATCAAGTCTATATCAGGTTATTCCGGAGGACATCTAAAAGATCCAAAATATGAAGATGTTATATACAAAGATACAGGTCATGTAGAGACTGTTCAAATTACATATGATCCTGACAAAACATCTTACGAGAGTTTGTTGGGTGTTTTTTGGGAAAATATAGATCCTTTCGATCGATATGGTCAATTCTGCGATAAAGGTAAAAGTTATAGATCAGTTGCTTTTTTTCAAAATAAGATACAAAAAAAGATTATAATGAATTCAATACAAAATATTGAAAAAAGATTTGAAAATAAAATAGTTACGCTTGTGTGGAAATTTGATAAATTTTACCCAGCTGAAGATTACCATCAGGATTACTATGAGAAAAATTTTTTGAAATATTTAGTATACAAAAAAGCATGTCAAAGAGAGGAAGTTTTAAATAAAATATGGAATTAAAAAAAATTTTAATTTTACCCATTTTGATTTTGTTAAATACTTCAGTTTACGCTGAATTAATTGAACCAAATAAAAGATTAGAACCATACGACGTCGTCAAAATTCAACTCGCAGCATTAAAAAATAATAATAAAGATGACAATGGAATTAAACAAACTTGGCTATTTGCTCATCCAGACAACAAAAAGATTACTGGTCCTTATGAAAGATTCAGAATTATGATTTATGGTCAACAATATAAATTTTTATTAAACCACTCTTCTCACAAGATAAATTTAATCACAAATAGCCCAAATAGATTTATTTATAGAATTGAAATTTTATCAGACAAGAAACAATTATTCTTTTATGAGTGGCATGTTCAAAAAGGAAGTGAAGAAAAATGTAAAAATTGTTGGTTTACATCAGCAGTTTCAATACCGGTAGACCAAGGTAATACAATTTGAAACGCCCTCCTTTTATATACAGGTATATAATTGTAGGATTTATACTAACATTTCCTCCAATCCTCAGCGCACATTATGGATCAATTTTTTTGGGAAAAGAAAACGGTGTTCTTCTCGGTTTTTGTGTCGGCATACCATGCGTAGCTTTTGTCTGTTGGAAGTTATACATCGATAATTGGAGAGATGACGAGGATTAATGCAGTTTATAACCTCTAGATCAGAAGCTTTAGACAAACTTAATCAATATTTAGAAAATGATATTTCACATTATAACGCTAAAAGAAATTTTGACTTTGGTGTTGCTGATAGACGCAATGTTTCTTGTTTATCACCTTATATAACCCACAGATTAATTACAGAATATGAAACCACTAAACTTGTTTTAAAAAAATATCCTTTTCAAAAAGTAGATAAATTTATTCAAGAAATATTTTGGAGGGTTTATTGGAAAGGTTGGCTTGAACTAAGACCAAAAGTCTGGGCTGATTTTATAGAAGATCTTAAGACAATCAAAGAAGATAAAAATTATTTGAAAGCAATAAATGGTGAAACTGAAATTCAATGTTTTAATGATTGGGTAAAAGAACTAAAAAATTTTAACTACCTTCATAACCATACAAGAATGTTATTTGCAAGTATTTGGATATTTACTCTAGGATTACCTTGGCAAAAGGGAGCAGAATTTTTTATGAAACACTTATATGATGGAGATGCAGCTTCAAATACTTTAAGTTGGCGGTGGGTTGCAGGGATACAAACAAAAGGTAAAAATTATTTAGCTCAATCATGGAATATAAGTAAATTTACAAACAATAAGTATAAAAATGTAAAGTTAAATGAGACTGCGTTACCAATTATAGATAAAAGAGAATACAAAATTTCTAATGCTCTAATTAGAAATAACGAAGTCTCAAATGATCATTTAATTATTTTTGAAAATGAAATGTATGATGATTTTCTTGATCATGAAAAATATAAAAAAATTTACTTTGTTTTGTTGGGCAACGAAAATAGATCAGTTCAATTATCTACGAACGTAATGGATTATAAAAAAAATGTCATTAAATCGCGATTAAATGAAATTAAAAACAAGGCTGAATTTTTAGATGGAAAGAGTTTTACAACCTTTTCTAAAACCTCTAAATCATTTGATGTTATATATCCTTCTATTGGTGAAAATTTTTCATTTTTAAAAATGTTAATAAAAAAAGATAATCTAGATATAAATTATATTACGCGAAAAGAAGACGAATTTTGCTGGAAATTCTCAAATAAAGGGTATTTTAATTTTAAGTCGAATATACCTATAATACTATCAACCTTTAAATTAAATTAGCTCTAGAGCATTTCTTAGAACAGTATTTTACTTTTTCCCAATTTAACCTCCATTTTTTTCTCCAAGAGAAAGGCTTGCTGCAAACTGGACAATTCTTTTTAGGTAAATTAGTTTTTTTCATTACTTAACAGATGTTTATTCTTTATAAAAAGGATATAAGCCGCAATTTCGTAAAAAATATTCAACAAAAAAAATAAAGGTTTGATCTTAAAAATCTTATATAAAAAATTGTATTTAGGTACATTTTTCCAAATTATTAAAAAAGACTCTGCACCATCAATCACTTTACCATCTTGTATAACATGCATTCTTCTTAAAAGTTCTTTATATGATTTTGATGTAACTTTTTGAGCCTCCTCGTTATTAGTAACATCTATCCATTCGACTTTTTCGTCACTGAATTTTTTATAATGGCTAATTTCAGCTCTACAAATATTACATGAATTATTAAAAAAAACTTTAACCATTTGTATTTTCTTTTATAAAATTATTTGCTGCTTTAAAAATTCTTATTTTTCTCTCTTTGCTCATTTTTTCTGAAACCCTCACCATCATTGCTAGCCTGGGATTTTTTAAAAAGAATCTTTTATTTTTGTCTATGAATTTCCAATAAAGTCCGTCCATAACATCACACCAAGGTCCTTTTTTAAAATGCATCATTTTTAAAAAATAGCTAGAGCCACAAATATAAGGCTTAGTAGCAAAAATTCCTCCATCACTAAATAAACCCATACCATAAACGTTTGGAGACATTACCCAATCAGACGAGTCGACAAACATTTCCATGAACCATTTATAAACTTGTTTTGGATGAATTTCACAAAGATTCATAATATTAGAAAGAATCATTAACCTTTCAATATGATGAGACCATCCAAAACGTTCAGCATTTTTAATCGAGAAATCAAGTGGATCTAAACCAGTATTACCAATATACCAAGATTTCTTCATTGTTCGTTTGTGATTAAAAAAATTTGATTTATCCATTTGAGATTCAAAATTTCTATATATACCTCTCATGAATTCTCTCCAACCAATAATTTGTCTTACATATCCTTCAAAAGAATTTATTGGAACTTTACCTTCTATTTTCTTTAATCTAATTAAAATTTCTTCTGGTGTTATAAGTCCTAAATTTATTAATGGACTCAAAGCACTATGAAACATTGTATTTGACTTATAACTAACAGCATCTTCATAGTCACCAAACAATTTTATTCTTTCTTTAAGAAAACGATCAAGTTGTTTTTGAGCTTCTAATCTAGTTGTAGGAAACCAAAAGTTTTCAGTATTTCCAGGATGATCTTTAAAATTTAACTCGATAAATTTTTTCAACTGATTGGTATGACTTGTTGCTTTATGTTTAGGTATTTCGGGTATTTCAATATCCTTAGGAAGTTTTTTACGATTATCTTCATCAAAACTCCATTTATTACCTTTTGGTTTTCCATCACTGTTCATTAAGATATTTAATTTTGTTCTTATAGATTTATAAAAATTAGCCATAAAAGGTTTTTTGTATTTAGAAAGATATTCCTTAAATTCTTCCCTTGTTGTCAAAAACATTGGAGTTCTAATTTGATTTACTTTCATATTAATTTTTTTAAGTAGTGAAATAATTTTTTTCTCAAATGGCTTATCTTCAATTTCAAAAAAACTGACTTCCTCAATCTTTTTATCCTTAATTACCTTTTCTAATTTTTTTACATAAGAAGTTTTGAACTTTGAATTTATATCTTCGTAGATTATCTTAAAATTTTTTGATTTAAGCTCGTCCCTAAACGATCTCATGGATGACAAAAAAAGTAATATTTTAAGTTTGTGATGTTTTTCATACGTACAAAGATCATAATCTTCAGACATATAAAAAATATGATCTTTAAAGTCTTTTAAATAGCTTGGTCTAAACAGCTGGTTGCCTAGAATAATAAAAAGCTTCATATAACCCAAATTATATATCTTTTAGAGGAAATAAACGCGTCATTATTTGCCTATCCATTTTAAAAAATAGTGTTAAACAAGCATTATGAAAAAATTAATTTTAGGAGCCACTGGATCAATTGGATCTTCTTTAGCAAAAAAAGTAATAGCTGACGGAGGTGAGGTGCATTTAGTAGGTAGAGATAAATCCAGTTTATCTGAGCTTGCATCAGAGTTAAACTCTACTTTTACAGCTTGCGATGTTTTGGAGGAGAATTTTTCTGATAAGATTTTTAGCGATATAGGGGAAACCCCAATTAATGGTCTAGCTTATTGTGTTGGCTCAATAGATTTAAAACCAATCAAACTGACAAAAAGAAGTGATTACATGCAATCATTTAATCTAAACTTGATATCAGCAACAGAAATTATTAGACGTGCTTCAGATAGCTTAAAACAAAACAAAGGTTCAATAGTTTTATTTTCCACTGTGGCAGTTAGAAGAGGATTTACTAATCATAGCATAGTGTCGTCTGCTAAAGGAGCAATTGAGGGTTTGACTGTATCTTTAGCTGCTGAGTTTGCACCAAACATAAGGGTGAATTGTATAGCTCCAAGTATATCGAAATCTAAAATAGCAAATTTTATTTTAAAAAATGAAAAAATGGCAGACAGTATTGCAAAAATGCACCCATTAAAAAGAGTAGGAGAGGGGAGCGACTCTGCGTCAGTTGCAAATTTTTTATTAAGTGATAATAGTTCTTGGATCACCGGACAAATATTAGGAGTTGATGGCGGTAGATCATCTTTAACTTAATTTATGAAAAAAATAGTTTATACAATTGCAATATGTTTAATGAGCCAATTCGCTTACGCTGCTGGATCAGATGATAGTAGTTCAGATAACAATAAAGCTGACTTTTACAATGACGCAAAAAAATTAGTTAAAAGAGCAGGCAAGTTAGAAAAAAAGGAAAAAATTGATAAAGCTAAAAAACTTTATTCTCAAGCTTTTAAAAAATTGGAAAAAGCATACTCTTCAGATAAAAAAAATCCAGATATTTTAAATTATATGGGTTATACATCTAGAAAAATTGGTGACTTTGAACAAGCTGAAAAATTTTACCTTACAGGATTAAGCATAAAGCCAGACCACAATGGTATTAATGAATACCTTGGTGAGCTGTATGTCCAAACAAATCGAATAGATAAAGCCAATGAAAGATTGGATGTTTTAAAAAATTGTAATTGTGATGAATATAAAGAATTAGAACTAATTATTAAGACTCGTGGCGTTAAAGTTTATTAAGAAATATCTAAAGCATATTTCTTAAGTTTTTCAATAGGGATTAATTCTAAAGTTTTTATATTTGTTTTTTTTAAGTAAATAGAACACGCCACATTGTCCTCTAAAGCTCTAGCGTACCAGGTAGCGCATAAACACCAACTATCACCTTCTTTCAATCCTGGGAAACCAAACTCTGGATGAGGAGTAATTAAATCATTTCCAACTTTTTTTGACCATATTAAAAATTCATTAGTAACTTTTGCACAAACTGTATGAACACCTCGATCGTTTTTATCGGTGTTACAACAGCCATCTCTTAACCAACCAGTTAAAGGTTCGTTAGAACAAGGCTCTAAAGCTTCTCCAAAAACATTTTTTTGCTTTTCTTTAGTCATTTATTTAAACTTATCTTATAATTTAGTTGGGTTTGGCTGGCCTTTATAAACTTTTTCAGGATCGAACTTTTTTTCTTTTTCTTTATATTCTAGTTTTACTTCTTCAGAGTTATCTATTTTACCTAGCGAAATAGATCTATAAAAGCAAGATTTGTAACCAACATGGCAACTTGCTCCGTTTCCAATATCTACCGTCATCCATAAAGCATCTTGATCATCATCAATTCTTATATCTAAAACTTTTTGAACAAAGCCACTTGTCTTTCCTTTATGCCATAAGGCATTTCTTGATCTACTCCAGTAACAGGCTTCCTTTTTTTCAATGGTAAGTTTTAATGCTTCTTGATTCATATAACCGTGCATTAAAACTTCACCTGATTTATGATCAGTTGTAGTAACAGGTATGAGACCTTTTTCATCAAATTTTGGTGAGAGAAATTTTCCCTCTTCTATCTCAAAAACACTCTCTCTTTTTTTAAACATGGGCGTAAAATAGTGAAAAAAAGACAAAATAGCAATTTGCAATAATCAAATATGTCCTATAAAAATGACCGCGAAATGAAATTAGTTAAAGACATTGATAAAACAGGAGCAAAAAAACCTGAAGTTACAGACAAACAGGCTGAGGAGGCTTTCAAAACTATATTAACTTGGATTGGAGAAGATATTAGTAGAGAGGGACTATTAGAAACTCCTAAAAGAGTAGTTAAAGCATTCAAAGAGTATTTCAGAGGCTACCATCAAGACGCAAGTGCAGATTTATTAAAAACTTTTGGAGATGTAGAGGGCTACGATGATATGGTAGTAGAAAAAAATATAACTTTAGAAAGCCATTGTGAACATCATATGGCTCCAATTATAGGTGTTGCTCACATTGCTTATATTCCTAACCAAAAAGTTGTTGGCTTAAGCAAACTTGCAAGAACGGTAGAAGTATTTTCTAAAAGACTTCAAACACAAGAAAGACTTACAATGCAAATAGCTAAGACATTAATGTCTGCTCTTGACGCAAAAGGCGTTGCCGTTACTATTGACGCAGCACATCAATGTATGACTATGAGAGGTATAAAAAAAGAAAAAGCTACAACAGTTACAAACTATTATTTAGGGTCTTTCAAAGAAGATCTTAGTTTTCAAAATAGATATTTGAGATACATATCAAAATAAATGCAAGAAAAATTTAAAGCAGTTGTTATAGATAATCAAAACGAAAAATTTTCAAGAGAAGTAAAAGAAATCGACACAAGTCATTTAAAGGATGGAAATGTTTTAGTCAAAATTGACTACTCAAGCTTAAATTATAAAGACGCATTAATTTTAAAAGATGGTGGAAAAATTGTAAGAAAATTTCCTTTTGTTCCAGGCATTGATTTTTCTGGAGTTGTTGCTGAAAGTGAAGACGACAAATTTAAAAAAGGTGAAAATGTAATTTTAACAGGCTTTAGAGTTGGCGAAGCTTATTTTGGAGGCTTTTCTCAGTACGCAAAAGTTGATACAAATTTTTTAATTAAAACACCTAAAGAATTAGACAATCATAAATCTATGATGCTAGGTACTGCAGGTTTTACCGCGTTACTTTGTGCTTTTGCAGTTAAAGCAAAAGAGGATTTGTTATTAGGAGAAAAAGTAAAAGATGTACTTGTTACTGGAGCAACAGGTGGAGTTGGCAGTATAGCTGTTATGATTTTATCTAAGATGGGTTACCAAGTTCATGCCGTGACAGGAAAAAAAGACAAAAATGATTATTTAAAAGACCTTGGTGCAAAAAATATTATTGATAGAAAAGAATTCGAAGGTGAAAGCAAATTGTTAGAAAAAGGCTTATGGGATGGAGTGGTTGATACTGTTGGAGGTTCTGCCTTAACTAAAATTTTTGCGCAAACTAAACCAGGTGGGATTGTAGCTGCTTGTGGTAACGCTGGAGGGATAAAAATTAATACTACAGTAATGCCTTTTATAATCAGAGGGGTAAAACTTTGGGGAATCGACTCATCTGGATCATCAATAAAAAGAAGAGAATTTATCTGGAATGAGGTTTCTAAATTAATAGATTTTAGTAAAATAAAATCATTCACTAAAGAATTATCATTTAATGAGCTTTTCGATACCTATCCAAAATTATTAAAAGGTGAATTTTTCGGAAGAGCTATAGTAAATCCTAATAAATAATCTATAATTTAACATCAAATGGACTGGGACAAACTAAAAATTTTTCACACTGTTGCTGAAGCATCCAGTTTTACTAAAGCTTCTACCATCCTCAATTTAAGCCAATCTGCTATCAGTAGACAAATTCAAGGTCTTGAAAATGACTTGAAAGTTCAGCTTTTTGAAAGACATGCCAGAGGTTTAGTTCTTACTGATAACGGAGAATATTTATTTAAATCTGCGCAAGAAGTTATCTCAAAACTTAAAGATGTGGAGTCCAATTTAGGAGGCCAAAAAGATAAGTTAAATGGGAAATTAACTGTAACGACAGTAGTAAGTTTTGGAACTACTTGGTTAACTCCACGAATTAAAGAGTTTATGGATTTAAATCCTGAAATAGAAATTGAACTTATATTTGACGACAAAGAACTTGATTTGAGTACTCGTCAAGCAGATGTAGCTATTCGAATGAGAAGACCTAAACAATTGAATCTGATACAAAAAAAGTTCGTTGACTTTAATTACCATATATATGGTTCAAATAAGTATTTGGAAAAAAATGGTTATCCAAAAAATCTGAAAGATTTAGATAAGCATAAGTTTATAACTTATGGAAGAGGAGCTCCATCTCCAGTTTATAATCCTGACTGGGTTTTAAAACTTGGTGCAAAAGAAGGAAAGAAAAGAAAATCAGCTATGAAAGTAAATAGTGTATATGGATTACTGTTGGCAGTTCAAAGTGGAGTTGGACTAGCGGCAATACCAGATTATATGGCTCACAATATAAGTAATATCACTAAAGTTTTACCTAATGAGCCAGGTAAACCAACCGAGACACATTTTGTTTATCCAGCCTCTCTTAAGAATAATGCAAGATTGATGGCGTTTAGAAACTTTATTTTTAGCAAGGTAAATGAATGGAAATTTTAAGTTTTATAATTCCCTTTATAATTTTATTAACTGTAGTTGTATTTATTCATGAATACGGGCATTATTATTTTGCTAAAAGATATGGAGTAGGTGTCACAGATTTTTCTATCGGTTTCGGTAAAGAACTTTTTGGCTTTAACGACAAGTCAGGTACTAGATGGAAATTTTGCGCAATACCATTAGGCGGTTACGTTAAATTTTTCGGTGATAGAAATGTTTTTAGCCAAGCTGAGCAAGAAGAATTATTAAAAAGATATAGCAAAAAAGACCAAAATAAACTTTTTGTAACCAAACCTTTGTATCAAAGATCTTTAGTAGTTGCCGCAGGACCATTAGCTAATTTTGTACTAGCCATCTTGATTTTTTCATTTATCTACATGTTTGCAGGAAAAGACTTTACTCCCGCTCAAATTCAAGAAGTTCAAAAAGAAAGCCCTGCGTTTTCTGCAGGCGTTAAAAATGGAGATATTATTCTATCAATCGATGATAACAAAGTGAGCAGTATATTAGATGTCTCGACCTATATTAATACTTCAACATCAGAAAATATAGACATAAAAGTTTTAAGAAATAACAGTCAAATTGTTTTAAAAGTAAAACCTCAAATAATAAAAAGTGAAGATTCTCTTGGAAATAAGATTAATAAAAAGATAATAGGAATTAAAATATCTCCTCCAAATAATGAGTTTAATAGAGAAAGACTAGGACCTGGAACAGCATTATTTTATGCTATTAAAGAAACCTGGTTTGTTATTAAGGCTTCCTTAGATTTTATTGTCTCCATGTTTAAGGGGAAAGGGGACACCACTCAATTAGGTGGACCAATTAAGATTGCAAAAATCACTGGTCAAGTAGCTCAACATGGCTTAATTGCTTTTCTAAGTATAATGGCCTACATATCAATAAGTCTTGGATTTATTAATTTATTCCCTATCCCAATGCTTGATGGAGGACATTTGATGTTTTATGCTTTTGAAAAAGTTTTAGGAAGACCTTTAACTCAAAGAACTCAAGAGGGTTTTTTCCGAATCGGGCTTTTTTTATTAATTTCTTTAATGTTTTTTACAACATTTAATGATCTAAAAGATTTAGGCTTGTTTTAAGCCATTTTTAAAGCCTCAAAATACCAATAAAATCGCTGTTTTTTAGCACACAATATATTGTGTTAATATTTATTTAAAACACTAAAAAAGTGTTGATTTTATTGAGAAATTGTAGAAATTCAATATTAACAAGGGGCATAAATGAACAAAAAACAACTAGTAGCAAAAATATCGTCCACATTGGGTCAGAGCAAAGCAGATGCAGAAAGAACTTTTGATTCAATTACGACTATTATTCTAGATGCTTTGAAAAATGACGATACTGTTAAAATAGCTGGTTTTGGTACTTATAAAGTAGCAAAAAGAAAAGCTAGAGTAGGAAGAAATCCAAGAACAGGTGAGTCAATTCAAATTGCAGCATCTCAAAAAGTTAAGTTTTTACCAGCTAAAAGCTTAAAAGAAATGTTTAATCGATAAATGTCATTTTTAGCCCTTATTTGAAAAATCAAATAAGGGCTAGACTACTTGCAAAAACTGCATAGCTAAATTCAGCATAAATCAGTACTTAAAAATAATCAAATCTTTATAAGAAAATCTTAAATTAACAAGGGAGTTTTTTATGAAAAAATACTTAGGATACTTTTTTGCTGGAACAGCCATTTACTTTGGCTTTGCAGGTTTAGGTTATGCCGAAACCACAGTGTCAGCAGAAGTACAATACATATTTAATACCCTATTATTTTTAATGTCAGGTTTCTTGGTCATGTGGATGGCCGCAGGTTTTGCGATGTTAGAGTCAGGTTTAGTAACATCAAAAAGTGTTTCTGCAATCTGTGCAAAAAATATAGGTTTATACTCAATAGCTGGAGTAATGTTTTGGTTAGTGGGTTACAATTTAGCTTACGGTATACCAGAAGGTGGATACATTGGTACGTTTACTCCATGGAGTGACGCATCATCTGTAGACACTGGTTATTCAGACGGATCAGATTGGTTTTTTCAAATGGTTTTCTGTGCAACTACAATGTCAATTGTATCTGGAACTTTAGCTGAGAGAATTAAAATTTGGCCTTTCTTCTTATTCGCAGCAATTTTAACTGGAATAATTTACCCTATTTCAATGGGATGGCAATGGGGTGGTGGTTGGTTATCAACTGCTGGCTTCTCAGATTTTGCTGGCTCAACTTTAGTACACGGTGCAGGTGGCGCTGCCGCTTTAGCCGGCGCTATAGTGCTTGGAGCAAGAAGTGGAAGATTTAGCTCTGGTGGTGGAGTAAAATCAATGACACCTTTTGCAGCTTCATCAATTCCTTTAGCAACTCTTGGGGTGTTTATACTTTGGATGGGTTGGTTTGGATTTAATGGTGGTTCTCAGCTTGCAGCAGGAACATTAGAAGATGTTTCATCTGTAGCTACGATTTACATTAATACAAACTTAGCTGCCGGCGGTGGAGTTATAACTGCTGCAATAATTTCAAGATTAATTGGTGGCAAAACCGATGTAATAATGATGCTTAACGGAGCAATTGCTGGTTTAGTTGCAATAACAGCTGAACCGTTAACTCCTAGTCCTTTAGCTGCAATATTTATTGGAGCAATAGGTGGATTAGTAATGTACTTCTCTACAAAACTTCTATTTAAATTGAAAATAGATGATGTAGTTGGTGCGATACCTGCGCACTTAGTTGCAGGTGTTTGGGGAACATTAGCTGTTCCACTTACTAATAGTGATGTTTCATTTGGAGCTCAATTCCTTGGAACAATCTCAGTGGTAATATTTGTATTTATCGTTTCATACGTAGTATTCCAAGCGATAAAAGCAACTGTTGGTCTAAGAATCAGTAAAGAAGCTGAAAAATTAGGTACCGACAAAGCTGAGGTAGGCGTAATTGCTTACGGTATAAGAGACTAAAACATTTCTAGTATCTCCTCCCTCGTTTTACTAGGAGAAGATTAAGGCCTGGTTTTCCCTCCATGGATAACTGGGCCTTAAATATTTCAAGTCTAATATGCATTTAAAACATAATTATAAATAACAAAAACTGTTAGGTTTGTTCAAACATGGAGGGACAATGAACAAAAGTTTTCTTATTTTATTAAGCTTATTTCTTACTTTAGCACTAGCTGGAACTAGTAACGCAGAAACAACAATGTCTCAAGAGGGACAATATATATTTAATTCTTTAGGGTTTTATATTGGTGGAGTATTAGTAGCATTTATGGCGGCTGGATTTTGTATGCTAGAAAGTGGTTTAGTAACCACAAAAAGCGTATCTACCATAGCAGCAAAAAATATCGGAAAATTTGCTATATGCTCACTTATATTTTTTCTTGTAGGGTATAATTTAGCATACGGAGTGCCAGAAGGTGGCTATGTTGGATCATTTACTATATGGACTGATACCACAAATACAGAAACAGGTTATTCAGGTTATTCTGACTGGTTTTTTCAAACTATGTTTGTTTGCGCAACTGCATCTATAGTTTCAGGAGCAGTAGCAGAAAGAATTAAAATTTGGCCATTCTTTTTATTTGCAGCAATAATGGCTGGCGTAATCTACCCAATATCAATGGGATGGCAATGGGGTGGTGGATGGTTATCTGCTGCTGGTTTTTCTGATTTTGCTGGATCAACTTTAGTACATGCTTGTGGAGGAGCAGCAGCTTTAGCTGGAGTTATTGTTTTAGGGCCCAGAAGTGGAAGATTTACATCTCAAGGAGGAAAAAGAGTAATGGTTCCATTTGCAGCCTCAAGTATTCCACTTGTAACACTTGGCACTTTTTTACTTTGGTTTGGCTGGTTTGGATTTAATGGTTTTAGTCAATTAGCAATGGGAACCTTTGATGATGTAAATGCAATTTCTAAAATTGCTGTTAATACTCATTTAGCGGGGGCCGCAGGAACTGTAACAGGAGCTGCTCTTACAAGATTGCTTGGTGGAAAAACTGATATTGTTATGATGCTTAACGGAGCACTAGCTGGACTAGTGGCAATTACTGCAGAGCCACTTACTCCCGGACCTATCACTGCTATGGCAATTGGATCTATAGGCGCTGTTATAATGTATTACGGAACTAAGATGCTTGAAAATTTTGGTCTTGACGATGTTGTTGGGGCAATCCCAGTGCATATGTTTGCAGGAATTTTTGGAACCTTGGTAGTTCCATTTACAAATGGAGACACAAATTTTGTAACTCAATTTGTTGGAATGTTTTCAGTTGTAGCGTTTAGTTTTGCGCTTTCTTATTTGACATTCATCACTATGAAAGCAACAGTAGGTTTAAGAATAAGCAGAGAAGCAGAAAAACTTGGCACCGATAAAGCAGAGGTAGGAGTAACTGCTTACTCTATTAGAGATTAAATAATTTCCTTATCCCTCATTATGGTTGGAAATAAATTAAGGCCCTTAATTATGGGCCTTTTTTTATTATCAATTTTTATTTTCTTCCCACAGTTTCTTTAAATCTATATTTGGCGATAATCCAAAAACTGAATTAATATTTGTGCAATGTATACTTAAAGATGGTATCGGAGAAAAGCATTGTTCTTTTTCGTAAATTTCATGTAAATTTTTTTCAAACGGATCACTTCTATTTGTAGCCATATCAACAAATTTTTCAAAATATTTTTTAATCATTTTGCTACTTGTCATAAAAGTAAGAAGAGATTCATTTACTGTTCTCCAATGAGTTTTTTCACCGATCAGTATACTTGAATTATCCATCTTTTTATAAAGGTAAGGATAATCAGTCGAGAGTATAAATATCTCCTTTTGAAAAATTGATGAGAATTTTTCATAAGCAAATATCATTTCGGCTAAAGACTCTCTTTTGTGAATGTAATCATCTTCCACGAAATAAATTAAATCAGTACAATTTTGAGCTGCATAAAATGACTTTTTAATAGACGCCATAGTAGTAGTCATATTATCCTTAAAGTCATTGACATCTTCTACTCGAGCAAGCTCTGCTTTAAAACCTTCGTTGGATATTATAGATAAAATTTTATTAGTGTCAGAATCTGGGGAATTAACATCTATAATAGTGAATTTGATCTTTATTTTACTAAATTTTTTCTTTAAATCTTTAGCTGATTTGACCAATGAATTAATCGTTCTAAAAGTATATTCAGACTTATCTTCTTCAAAAACTCTGTTTTTATTTTGAGAAACTAATTGTATACCTGTGCAAGTTTTTACTATTATATCAACAGCTTCTACTTTTCTTGTAATTGATGTTTCTCCTAGACCTATAGAAATAGATTTATTACCAGGGACACTTATTGTGTCCTCATAGCTTTTATTTGATACAGGTAAGTCAAGAGTACTGTGATCAATTAATTCATATCCAAATACACGACAAATTTTAATTAAAACTCTCTTTATATAACCTGTTTTTTTTGTGCTTTTAATTTCTTTCATTGGTATATATTTTAATATCATGAATATTAAATCTTCTAAAGAACTTGTTGATAACGCTAACGAGACAATAATAACTATGTCTCCCGAACAGGTTAAATCTTCTTATGACAAAGGAGAAATAACTTTAATCGATGTTAGAGATATTAGAGAATTATGGAAAGAAGGAACTATAAAAGATTCAATTCACATACCAAGAGGAATGTTAGAATTTTGGCTCGATCCTCAAAGTTCTTATTATCAAGAAAAAAAAATTGGTGAAATGAAAAATATAGTTCTGTTTTGTGCCTTAGGATTTAGGTCAGCACTTGCAACAAAAACATTAAAGGAAATGGGATTTAATAATGTAGCAAATGCACAAGGTGGTTTTGACTCCCTTAAAAAAATAGGCATACCAATTATTTCAAAAGAAAAAAAATAAACTATTTACCAGCCTCATCTAGAGCAAATTCAATTCGATCCTGTCCCCAAAAAATTTTATTATTTGCAACAAAACTTGGTGCTCCAAAAATTCCTTTCTCATAGGCTTCATTGGTTCTTTTTCTTAAGGAATCTTTTATAGAAGAGGAGGCAGACCTTAATAAAAAAGTTTTTGGGTTAACGTTTAAGTTTTTTAGAATTTTTTGAATTATATTTTCATCGTTTAAATTTAAACCATCTTGCCAGATCGCATTAAATATACTGTCAATATAATAACTCTTATAATTGTCCTCCTCAGCAACTAAAACACCCCGCATTAAAATTAAACTTCTAATTGGAAAATAAGAATTAAATTTAAATTTAATATTTTTTTTTTCAGCAATTAATTTGCAATCTCGTATCATATGTTTTGCCTTTGCAGGAATAAAAGCTGGAGCCTTAATATCGTGTAAGTTATGAAGTCCTCCCAATAAAATGGGTTTATAGTTAATTTTAATAGAATTTCTTTTTTCTATTTTTTTTATTTCTTTATGAGCCAGAAAAGAATATGGACTTATAAAATCAAAATAAAAATCAAAAGATTTAATCATTGAAACTAATCTTTTTTGCGAAAAAAATTCTAATAAACCAATAAATAAATAAACCAACTGGACCTGTAAAATAGGTTAAGATTAATGAAATTATTAAAAAAAATCTTGGAACGATATATCTTTGAGAATCTCTTGCTATCCAGGCTCCAAGAAATAAACTTATTGCTAAAAAATGAATCCAAAATACTAAAAGAAAAGCTTCATTAGCAAACATAGAATATAGACCATCTAAACCTCTATATAATTCAAAACTGTCTAAAGTATTTCCTTCTAAAAAAATATTATATGCAATAAATCCATAAGCTCCTGCCAGAAGAAAAGGCGCAACAATGGATTGTACAAAAAAATTAGTTACCCCATGATTTGGAAGAATTATCAACAGCAACCAAAATGGTATTACACCCCAATTAGCCATTAAATAAATATTTTGATAGCTCAATATATCTAGAAGGTCATTTATCATGAAAAATAATATAGTATATTAAATTAATGAATCCCACATTAAATAAAAGTGATTTTGAAGACCTTACTACTAATTTAAAAGATTTAGCCTATTCATATTTAGAAAAATACAGTCCCTCTAAACAACAGTTAAAAGTTTATTTATTAAAAAAGTATTTAACTAAAATTAAAGGTACTAAATCAAAAAAAGAAGTCACTTCAATTATCGATGAAATAATTACGAATCTTGAAAAAAATAAAATTGTAAATGATGAGCTTTATTCTGACTCTAAGGCTCGAATGTTTTTAAGAAGAGGTTACTCATTAAATAAGATCAACCAATCTTTAAGAAATAAAGGAATTGATAGCAAGTATATAAAACTAAGTATAGATAAAATCAAAGAAGATCAAATAGAACCAGACTTCGTTTCTGCATTAAAACTTTGTAAGCGCAGAAGAATAGGACCAGTAAGACCTCAGTCAAATAGAGAATTATTCTACAAAAAAGATATGGGAATACTTGCAAGAGGAGGTTTTAGTTTTGATTTATCAAAAAGGGTTTTAAATCTTGAAAGTGACGAATTTAATAAGTTACTCAAGATCGTTTAATTTTTTTTTTTCATCTTCTACTAATTGGTCTAATTTTCTTTTAAGTAAATTTCTCACAATAATAAAAAAAAGCACTCCAAAAAAAGTTACAGATAATATTATAGCCAATATCGTTTTAAGCATCTAACATTTCATTGCGTTTAATCATTAAGCTCAAGTTTTTATAATCACTTTTTCCGTATTTAAATGGGTGATGATCTAAAGTTGTAATAATTGCACCTGCATTTTCAGCAACAGCATGACCCGCAGCATAATCCCATTCATAGGCTCTTTCTTTTGCAGCGTAAAAATCAAACTCTCCTGTGGCTATAACACAAAATTTATAAGAGCTATGCATTGGTGTAAAAGACTCAACTTTGTGTTTTTTTAATACTTCTAATATTTGAGAAGATGGTTTTTCTGCACCACTAACAGCAAAAACTTTTCCTTGTGCAGTTTTTTTCTTACAATTTAGTTTAGTAGTTTCACCATCTTCAATCATGTAAGAATTATTTTTTCCATACGCATAAAACAATCTATTTTTTTTTGGCGCACCAAGTAACCCTATCGTTGGTACACAATTTAACACTAAAGCAGCATTAATAGTGTATTCATCTTTACCAGCAATGTACTCTTTAGTGCCATCAATCGGGTCAAGTAGCCAAAATGTTTTTAGATTGTTTTCTTTTTTAAGATCAACTGTTTCCTCAGAAATAATAGGAATGTTAGGTGTTAAACTTTCAATTTTTTCTGTCAGTATTTTATTTACTTCCAGGTCTCCATTAGTAACTGGAGAATTATCAGGTTTGATAATTGTTTTAAGACCTTGCTTTCTAAGTTCAATAGATTTTCTGCCAGCAAATTCTGTCGTTTCTATTAAATTTTTTGCTATATTTTCTAACTCAATGTTGTTCATCTTTTACTTTCTCTAATTCAACATTATCTAAATTTATCACTTTTTTTCCATTATTTTGAAAATTTACAGTAGCTTTGTTTTTAATAATTGATTGAATTTGTCCTATACCCCAATTTTTTTGAGAGGGATTTATAACAAAATTACCTGGTTCTAGATCATATTGCATAATGGAAAATTCTTATTTTTTATAATATATACACTTTATAATGAATTCACTAGGTATAAAAAAAACGCCTAAAGATACAAAAGTAGTTGTTGCAATGTCAGGAGGTGTCGACTCTTCAGTGGTTGCGGCTTTAATGAAAAAAGAGGGTTACGACGTAACTGGAATTACTTTAAAACTCTATGATGACGCGAAGCCCTCCAAAGAGGGAAGACAATGTTGCGCAGGTCAAGATATTTTAGATGCCAAAAGAGTATCTGAAAAACTTAATATTAATCATGAAATTTTATTTTATCAAAAGAAATTTAAATCAGAGGTTATTGACTCTTTTATAGATAGCTATGTTAGTGGTGAAACTCCTATTCCATGCGTACAATGTAATCAAACAGTTAAATTTAGAGATCTATTTAAATATGCAAAAGATATGAATGCTGATGCTTTAGTTACTGGGCACTACGTCTCTCGAATTCAAAACAATGGACACGCAAACATGTATAGAGCTAAAGATCAAAATCGCGATCAAAGTTATTTCTTATTTAACACAACTCAAGAACAATTAGATTATTTAAGATTCCCATTAGGAAAAATTGATAAATCTGAAACAAGATCGATCGCAGAAAAATTAAACTTAAATGTTGCTCAAAAGCCAGATAGTCAAGATATATGCTTTGTACCTAACGGTGATTATGCATCTGTTATTAAAAAATTTAGACCAGGATCTTTTAAACCAGGAAAAATTCTTAATACGCAAGGAATTCAAATAGGAGAACATGAAGGAATAATTAATTATACAATAGGCCAGAGAAAAGGGATAAAAATAGCAAGCAACAATCCTTTATATGTTGTCAATATAGATGCAGATAAGAATATTATTATTGTTGGAAGCAAAGAGTGTTTGCAAGTTAAAGAAATCCAATTAAGAGAATTAAATATATTAGGATCTAAGAAAGAATTTGATAAAATCATAAGTATTAAAGTAAGATCAACAGGTAGACTTTTAAAAGCTAAAATTAATTTACTTGAAAATTCTGCTTATGTTGAAATTTTAGATAAGGAAACTGGAATTTCTCCAGGGCAAGCTTGCGTATTTTATTCTAAAGACGATGTTGGGGATAAAGTTCTCGGAGGCGGTTGGATACATAAGACAATCAATAAAAATTTATCCACTTAGTTAACAACTTACTTTGTATCACGTATTAAGTGATAACAATTTTTAACTAATGTGATTTAATAGAACTAATTAAGAGGCAACTCTTAACTGGCCATTTAAAGAAAAACCGAGAGGTTCAAGTTTAAAGGGCAGAAAGGTGGACCTAGTAGCGCTAGAATAGTTCATCGGGACGGCTTGGCGGTAGCGCCTAAAACGACGAGCCAAAACTACTAAATTTCTGGGCGAAAGCCTAGAAATTTATGTGGTTATTTTTAAAAAACTCAAACATCTTTATTTGGAATAATGTTATTTTAAATAATGTTATTTCTTGAGAATAGAGTCGCAAGTTTAGAAATTTTAAGATTCTTATCTTCAATTTCAGTAGTAATTTTTCACTATCAAAACATACTAATTCAAAATAATTCTGATTTAATTTCTGAGTTACCTTTCTCCAATCTTATAAATATACTCTACACATATGGTTATTATGGAGTTCACATTTTCTTCACAATCTCAGGGTTTATTTTTGCTTATACCTACTTAGAAAAAAATGTTTCAGCAAAAAAATTTTTTGTTAATAGGTTTTCACGTTTATACCCACTTCATTTTCTAACTTTAATCTTAATCGTATTGATAGAATTTTTAGATCCAGTTTTTTTTAATAATTTCAATGAAATAAATAATATTTTTAATGATATGTATCATTTTGTGTTACAAATTTTTTTCATTTCTTACTGGGGATTTGAAAGCGGTCATTCTTTCAATACTCCTATATGGAGCGTTAGTATTGAAATAATTTTATACATTATATTCTTTTTATCTATGAGATTTTTAAAAATACATATTAACATGATTATAATATTATTATTATTTTTAACATATAAATTATCTTTTATTCAAATAAAATATATAGAATTTGCTGTTTTATTTTTTTCTGGGATACTGATTTTCCAAATAATTAATCATAATAAAAAAAAATTACAATTATTACTTTCAACTTTGGTTTTAATGATTTCAATAATCGGTAATTTTAAAATTCTTCTTTTTGCTCCATCGTTGATTATGCTTATAGTTTTACTTGAAAAAAACATATCAAAAAGAATAAGACCTATTTTTATTTATTTAGGAAGTATTACGTATTCAACTTATTTGATTCATTATCCAATATTGATTTCTATTTTAAGTTTTGAGAATAATTTTCAAAATCTTGAAAAAATTTATTTTAATGATCTATTTTTTATTTTTTTTATTACTTTTTTAATTATTATTTCATTTGGAATATTTAAATTTTTTGAGAGGCCTTTAAATTATACTATTAGAAAAAGTCTGTCTTAATTAATTTTCTTCCAGAATAATCTAGAGAATAAATAAAACATAATAACGCCTATAAAATAATTCCATTCTAAAGCATGTTTAAAATGTGTATTACCTTTATCTAATAAAATAGGTAAACTTAATATTGCAACTATAGATAAGAGAGATACAAGAATAATCTTTAAGGTTAAAATTTTTGTATTAACAAAGCTTAATAATTTTGTTTTAATTTTGTAAAAATGATAAACTAAAATTCCTTGTGCTATAATTTCAAAAATAATAAAAAGAAGCAAAACAACTCTTCTTAAAAGTTTGTAAATCTGAATATCAAATTTTACTCCAAGTAAAATTGAGTGGATTGATAAAAATATTGCAGAAAGAATTCCTAAAGTCTTAAACTTATAATTAATTTTAGTAAATTTATATTTATTGACCAAATCATTATTATTCTTCCAATAATAATATAATAATATAGCTGTTATTATCATCGCTGGTTTGAAAATAAGGTACTGAGGAAAAGTTCTTGAAGCTCTACTTATAGATAAACTTCCATCAATATAAGGTATCGAAAAACCTGAGATACCTATCATATCCACTGCAAATATCGTTTTTTCAAGATATTCAGGGTTTTGAGAAATTATTAAACAAAGATTTATTGCAATTAATGGAATAAAAAATATCCATAAACTCAATTTTCTTATTTGAGTTATTTCGTTCATATAATATGTTTTGATTATTTTTTCTTATTTCTTTTTCTTGCTCTTCTTTTTTTTGAGCCAATTTTTCTTCTACCACGGTGCTTTTTTGGATAACCCATATTTTTGCCTCCTTTTCTATATCTTATTACGCCAATAGCTAATAAAGTTCAATTATACTTATTTTATGAAAAAGTCCATAAACACATTTTTAAAACATCCAACAAAAGATAGCACAAATAGGTCTGCCAATCCTCCTGTAACAAGAGCATCTACAATACTCTTTAACTCAATGCAGGAACTTTTACAGCATGAAAAAAAGATAAAAGCCAATAAAAAAGTTAGCTATTATAGCTACGGCAGATATGGAAGCTCAACAACTATAGAATTAGAGAATATTCTTAAAGAATTAGAACAAGCCTATCATGTTTTCTTAACAGGCACTGGATTTGGTGGAGTTGCTCTTGCGATTATGAGCCTATGTAGACCTGGAGACGAAATTTTAGTTTCAGATAATGTATATGGACCGACGAAAGAAATATCTGAACATCTTGTAAAAGAATTTAATATTAATTCAAAATTTTATGATCCAGATAATTTTGCAGATTTAAAGAATAAAATCACAAAAAAAACTAAAATGATAATAGTAGAAAACCCAGGAAGTAGTACTTTTGAATTTCAAGATCTTTCAAAAATTATCAAGGTTGCAAAAAGAAAAAATATTTTAACTTTTTTAGATAATACTTGGGGCACAGCTTTACACTTAAAACCTCTTAAAATTGGTTTTGATTTATCTTTCTGCTCTGCTACAAAATATTATTCAGGTCACTCTGATGCGATGGGCGGATCTTTGGCTGTGAATAAAAAAGTTTTTAAAAAAGTAATGTTTTTTTATAAATTATCAGGTTACAGGATGTCTGCAGATGAAGCTTATCTTATTATTAGAGGTTTAAGAACTTTAGATGTCAGACTTAAAAAGCATTGTGAAAACACAAAAATAGTTATTAATTTTTTAAAAAAACAAAAAAAGATAAAAGAAATACTTTATCCTTACAAACCCTCTTCTAAAAACTACAAACTATGGAAAAAATATTACTCAGGAGCCAATGGTTTGTTTTCTATAGTTGTAAAGAGTAAAAAGAAATCATCTGTAGTCAAATTTGTTAATTCATTAGAGTTATTTGGAATTGGTTACAGCTGGGGTGGTTTTGAAAGTCTTGTTCTTTTACAAGATTTAAGGGCTAGAACAAAATATACTGAACCAAGAAAATATTTTAGATTTGCTAAAGATGAACATATTGTAAGACTTCACATAGGCCTAGAAGATCCTAAAGATTTAATTGAAGATTTAAAACAATCTTTAAGATACATTAAATAATGTCAGAAAAATTTATTCCTAATAAGTTAGCTCTTATCACTTTAATTGCTGCAAGTTCAGCAATTTTAGTTTCGATGGGTTTAAGGCAAACTTTTGGATTATTTTTTAGCGCTTTTGAGGAAGGACTAAATTGTACAAGAACAGAATTTGGTTTAGCAATAGGATTGCAAATGTTATTCTGGGGAATATTTGCACCTATATTTGGTATTCTGGCAGATAAATTTGGAGGCAGTAAAGCAGTTTTTATTGGTTTTATAATTTTTGGTTTAGGTATTTACATGCTTTATTCTGGCCCAAATACAGGAATTTTTTTTCAAATTAGCCTAGGTGTTTTGGTTGGAACTGCGCTAGGCGCTACTGCAATGAGTGTCCCAGTTTCAGAAGTTGGCAAACATTTCCCTAATGAAAAAAGAACGGTAGCTACAGGCATTGTCACTGCTGCAGCCTCCGTAGGATATTTTTTAGCCCCTTTGTTTACACAATACACTCTTGGAACTGTAGGCTGGGAACAAACTTTAAAATATTTTATGTACTTTATTTTATTTGGTCTCATTACTTCATTATTTATTTTGCCCAAAAAAGTGGCACCTATTTTAAAAACTGAAAAAAGTCAGAACTTCATGGAGGCTATGAAAGAAGCTTTTTCTCATAAAGGATATGTTTTGTTAGTAGCTGGGTTTTTTGTATGTGGATTTCAAATAACTTTAGTTGGTACTCATGTACCAGGCTACATGCAAGATAGAGGATTGGGTGGATGGACTGCTACAATAATTTTATCTTTAATAGGATTATTTAATATAATTGGTACTTTAGGAATTGGCTATCTGGGAACTAAGTACAGTAAAAAAATTTTATTAAGCATTCTTTATTTTTTAAGAGCAATTATAATAGCCATTTTTATATTTTCTCCACCTTCAATTTACATGTCTATATTTTTTGGAATTACTTTTGGTCTTCTTTGGTTATCAACTGTACCTCCTACTAATGGAATTGTTGCTCAAATTTTTGGCACAAAATATTTAAGTACTCTTTTTGGAATAGTTTTTTTCAGCCACCAATTAGGGGCTTTTGCAGGATCTTTCTTGGGAGGTCTGTTTTATGATCTATATGGGTCCTATGATTACGCCTGGTATATTGCTATAGCATTATCTTTATTTGCAACACTCGTGCATTTACCAATAGATGAAAAGCCAATAGATCGTAAATTACAGCAAGCCTAAGCTTTGTGGATAAGACACCTTCAAGTTGTAAAAAGAGTCTAATTTAGAATCATAAGTGAATCAAAAGGTGAACATTTAAATGAGATATTAATTGGTTGTGGATAATTATTTTTGTTTAAATTAGATTTTCTATTTAGTAGAGTTTTTAAAGTAAATAATAATATTCATTTAAAAATACAATATAGGAGCAAAAATGTTTTCAAAAGAATTAGGAGAAAAATTAGATCAATATCACTTGTTAAAACACCCTTTTTATCAAATCTATTGGAATGAAGGTAAATTAAATAGAGAAATTATTAAAGATTACGCTGAACAATATTATCAGCACGTGAAAGCATTCCCAAGATACATTAGTGCAACGCATTCAATTTGTGATGATATTGAAAAAAGAAGAATACTTTTAGAAAATTTACAAGACGAAGAAAATAAAGATGGAGACCATCCGAAGCTTTGGAAAAATTTTGCTAAAGCAATGGGTGCGGACGAAAAAGAAATTGAAAATGTAAAACAAGAATCTTTTACAAAAGAAATGATTAACAATTTTTTTTCTCAAGCTAGAAAATCATATGCCGAGGGATTAGCATCATTATACACTTACGAGAGACAAATACCTGAGATAGCAGAAACAAAAATACAGGGTCTTAAAAAATTTTATGGAGTAAGCTCAAAAGAAGGTTTAGAATTTTTTGAAGCTCATAAATCTGCTGATGTCATCCATAGAGCTGAGTGTGAAAAATTGTTAGACGGTCTTTCTAAAGAAGAACAAATAAAAGCAGAGAAAGCTTCTTTAACAACAGCTAAGTTTCTTTGGAACTTTTTAAGTGGTATGACTGCTAAGCACAAATTGGAACAAGTAGCAGCTTAAAGTCATTTAATAAAAATGAAGAACGACAATCACGTTTGGGATAACAAACTCCCAACGGCACAAATGCTAGGTCGGTGGCAACCTTGGCATGCTGGACATCAGAAACTTTTTGAAGAAATATTAAAAAAAACTGGACAAGTAAACATAATGGTTAGAGATGTTAAAGGAGTTGAAGATAATCCATTTGATTTTGAGACAGTAAAAAAGAATATCTTTGTAGCTCTAAAAGATTATAAAAATAGAATTCAGGTTACTCTAGTTCCAAATATAACTAACATTTGTTATGGAAGAGGAGTTGGTTATAAAATAGAAGAAATAGTTCTAGATGAAAAAACTCAACAGATTTCCGCAACTAAGATAAGAGAACAGATGAGAAAAGACGGAAAACTGAAATAGTTGCGAGCCATTCTCACTTGACCTGCTATTAACTCAAATATATAAAATACTTCGATCGAGGGGATAATAACATTATGTTTTACAACAATCCATTTTCTGGATTAACAGAATTAGTGCCACCATTGGCCATACAAGGATTCACTATTCTTATGGTTGGTTTAGTAATCCTAGGTACTTTGATGGATATAATTCATAAAAAAAATGTAAAGTATTTTTTCAATAATGCTAAGAAGGCTAAAAAAAATGCTAAAGTTC
This sequence comes from Pelagibacteraceae bacterium AG-325-E13, assembly GCA_003282965.1. GTDB lineage: Bacteria > Pseudomonadota > Alphaproteobacteria > Pelagibacterales > Pelagibacteraceae > Pelagilacustribacter. The sequence continues at coordinate 56,404 of QBYF01000002.1, forward strand.
AATTATCAACCACTCAAAGAACTTCAGTAATTTTAAAAACAGTTGCACATGACATCGCTACTACTGCTGAATTAGGCAGAGGTAAAAGAAGAGTTGCGCATGTGCTTGGTATGTATGGCACTATTATTTTTTGGATTACATCAGCATTGTTAATATTTTCATTTCCAACAGCTGGTTCTTCAACACCATCAAGTATAACTGTAATGTGGCATGCTGGAGCAATAATTACCTGTCTAGGCGGTTATTGGTTTTGGTTTTTTTTAAGGGTGGACGTGCTCGCTGAAGCACATCCTTGGTATAGGATAATACAAGCAGATTTATTTGTTCTAGCTCTTTTGGCTTGTGCAACGTTTGGTTTAGCCTGGTCATTTACTCAATATTCTGGAATGACAGGTTTAAGCTATCTATTTTTAATTTTATATATTGTTTCAAACCTAATCTTGTTTGGTGGTGTTTATTGGTCTAAATTTGCACACATGTTTTATAAACCTGGAGCAGCTATTCAAAAGAATTTAGCAGAAGCAGATGGATCTAGAGACAATTTGCCTCCACCAGCTGATGCTCCACAACAGTTTGGGTTGGGTATAAAGAGAGAACAACCAAAGCATTATTAGGATATTTATGTTAATAAAAAATAAAAGGATAAAATAATTTATGTCAACTTTTGTATACATGACGCGATGCGATGGATGCGGACACTGTGTAGATATTTGCCCATCAGATATAATGCATATAGACGAAACTATAAGACGAGCTAAAAATATTGAACCGAATTTTTGTTGGGAATGTTATTCTTGTGTGAAAGCGTGCCCAAATCACGCGATAGATGTTAGAGGTTATGCAGATTTCGCACCTATGGGCCACAGTGTAAGAGTCAGACGTGAAGAAGAAAAGGGAACTATATCTTGGAGAATTAAATTTAGAAATGGTACTGAAAAAAACTTTGTATCTCCAATTACAACTAAACCTTGGGGAAAATTTATTCCTAAACTATCTGAAGAGGATAAACCTAATCAAGGAGAAATTACTACACAAAGACTTTACACAGAACCAAATGGGCTAAATATCGATGGAGATCTGCCAACAATAAATAAAAATACATTTAAAAAAGGTGTTTACTATTAATGGCAAAAATTAAAACACATGTTGAAGAAAGTGATGTTTTAATCATTGGCGGCGGTATGGCCGGTACAGGCGCAACCTTTGAAGCTAGACATTGGGGAAGAGATTTAAAAATAGTTTGTGTTGAAAAAGCAAATATTGATCGTAGTGGTGCTGTTGCACAAGGCCTTTACGCAATTAATTGTTACATGGGAATGCAGTGGAATGAAAACCAGCCAGAAGACCATGTTAGATATGCTCGAAATGATTTAATGGGAATGGTCAGAGAAGATTTAGGCTATGATATGGCCCGTCATGTAGACTCAACTGTACATATGTTTGATGAATGGGGTTTACCTATGATGAAAAATGAAAAAACTGGAAGATATTTAAGAGAAGGTAAATGGCAAATAATGATCCATGGTGAAAGTTATAAACCAATAGTTGCTGAGGCAGCAAAAAAGTCTGCAGATAAAATTTTTTAATAGAATTATGGTTACACATCTTTTAATGGATGATGAAAAAGAAAATAGAATTGGTGGAGCAGTTGGATTTAATATGAGGACTGGAGACTACCACGTATTTAAAGCAAAAACAGTTATTGTAGCTGCTGGTGGCGCATCACACATATTTAAACCTAGAGCTGTCGGAGAGGGAATGGGAAGAACATGGTACGCCCCATGGAGCAATGGTTCTGCTTATGCCTTGCCCATTGCAGTTGGTGCAAAGATGACACAAATGGAAAATAGAATTGTTTTATGTAGATTTAAAGATGGTTATGGTCCAGTAGGTGCATATTTTTTACATTTAAAAACTTACACTCAAAATGCTAACGGGGAAAATTATGAGAAGAAATGGTATGATCATACTAAAAATTTAGTTGGTGAATATATTGACCATCACCCTACACCTACATGTTTAAGAAATCATGCTTTTATTCAAGAAGTTATGGCAGGCGGGGGACCTATTCAAATGGTAACAAAAGAAGCTTTTCAAGATCCACACTTAGAAACTGTTGGCTGGGAAAATTTTTTAGGAATGACTGTTGGTCAGGCTGTAGTATGGGCTTCACAAAATATTGATCCAAAATATACAAATCCAGAATTAACAACTTCTGAGCCTTATGTAATGGGATCCCATGCAACTTGTTCAGGGGCTTGGGTTAGTGGACCAGAAGATCTTTCGCCTCCAGAATATTTCTGGGGTTATAACAGAATGTTAACTGTTGAGGGTCTTTTTGGAGCAGGAGACACAGTTGGAGGAAGCGCTCATAAGTTTTCTTCAGGATCATTTACTGAAGGACGTCTAGCGGCCAAAGCAGCTTGTAAGTACATAGAAGATAAAAAAGCCGAAGGAATTAAAGTTAGTGAAAAGCAATATACAGACCTTAAAGAGGTAATTTATAAACCTCTTGAAAATTATACTGTTGGAAGAAATGAAATAACAGGTGGAACTGTCTCTCCAAGTTATATTTCTCCAATTCAAGGACTTCAAAGACTTCAAAGAATAATGGATGAATATGTTGGCGGTATAGCAACTAATTATATGACTAATGAAAACATGCTTAACAGAGGGTTAGAGCTATTAAAATGGCTAGAAGAAGATTTAGAAAATGTTGGAGCTGAAGATTACCATCAATTAATGAGAGCATGGGAATTAAAACACAGAACTATTACTTCTCAGTGTGTAACAGAACATACAAAATTTAGAGAAGAAACGCGTTGGCCAGGATACTATTACAGAGGCGATCACTTAAAACTTGATGATGAAAATTGGCACTGTTTAACAGTTTCTAGAAGAGATCCTAAAACTAAAGAGTTCACCATGGAAAAGGTTCCTGTTTATCATATTGTAGACGACAAAAAGGAAAAGAAAGCTTCATAAATTTTAATGGAGTTACTTGAAAAATCCGATAAAGAGATCCAAGAAATAGCCCAACCTATTTGGGATAATCTAGTAAAAACCTCAAACATCAAAGACTATGGTGGCTTTACAAGAGATTTCTCATCTCAAATGCTTTACGGGGCAAACGAAGTTGAGCTAGGAAAACAATGGGCTAATAACAAATTATTAACCAGTTTATCTGAGAAACAGGAGTTTTTAGGCTGCATAAGAAGAGCTAAATTTATCACTGTTCTTTACAAACAAACTAGCAACACTATGCCCGGAGAGTTTCTTGGACGATTAGTTCTTGGTGTTGAAGATGAGTCAGTAAAAATATTTGGAGCAACTATTTACTAGGTGCGTCAAGTTGTCAAAATATAATTTTTTGAAATATATTAATCATATGTTACACCAAATTAATGATCGCATTTAATATTAATCAAAAATTTAAATCAAAATTATTAAATTTCTTTAATATTAAATTATTTCTTCAAATAGGTTTATCAGCATTTTGGGCAGTGATTCTTACTGGCACCTTCATTAAGTTTTTTTAATTAGATATTTTCAAAAAAACTAAACTTTTAAGGCTTTTCTATTCATTGACATAGTTATATTAGAGGCATACTTAGGTGTATGCTTGAAATTTATCTACCTATAGCACAAGTCAATGTAGATATTTTTTTACTTCTTTTTTTAAGCTTTTCAGTAGGAGTTTTATCGGGACTATTTGGAGTAGGAGGAGGTTTTTTAATGACTCCATTTTTGATTTTCATGGGAATCCCGCCAGTTTATGCAGTACCTAATGAAGTAAATAATATTTTAGCTACTTCAGTATCAGGATCTCTAACTCACTGGTTTAAGAATACATTAGATTACAAAATGGGATTATTAATAGTAAGTGGAGGTGTTGTAGGAACCCTCTTAGGAATTACTACATTCACATATTTTTCAGAAATTGGAAAAATTAGTTTAATTATTTCTCTATTATATATGTATCTGCTAGCAATCGTTGGCACTTTAATGATTATCGAAGGAGTAAAAGAAGTAGATCAAGCTAGAAAAAAAATTATAATTAAAAAAAAATTACATGAACATAATTGGTTTCAAGGGCTTCCATTTAGAACTCGCTTCCCTAAATCAAAATTATACGAAAGTGCTTTAACGCCTATTTTACTTGGTTTAGTAGTCGGATTTGTTGCTGCTATGATGGGAATAGGTGGTGCGTTTCTTATGGTTCCAGCTATGATTTATATAGTAGGAATGCCTGTCAAATTAATACCAGGAACCTCTTTATTTGTTACAATTTTTATTAGCGCTATCGTAACTATACTTCATGCGTTTAATTACGGATCAATTGATCTAACTTTAGTAGTACCACTAATACTTGGATCAATTTTAGGCGTTCAGTTAGGGCAAAAGTTAGGTCAATACTTAGATAGTTCACATTTAAAAACATTGTTTGCTCTATTACTATGTGCAGTAGCTATTGCCATTGCATATGACTCTTTCTTTAGAGATAAGACAAATGAAGTTGCGAATAATCAAGTGGTAAGTAACGATTTAAATATTTTTGCAGAATTTACATTAAGATTTTCAAATGAGTCACCTTTATTATATGGAGCTTTTGCAATAATTTTAGCTATCACCTTGGGAGCTCTAGCTGCTTGGATGAGAAGATTTATGAGTCCAATTGTTAAAAAATTACTGAGTGATTTTAGAAGCAAAAACCAGACTAAAAAAGAAGAAGTTAAATTTCCGGAGAAGTAATAAATTATGCGCTTCTGTAAAGTTTTGTCATAACAAACTCTTTATGACCTAAAGCCTCTGCACAAGTCAATCTTCCGTTAGCAACTCTTAACATTGTTTTGATTAATTCATCTCCTGCTTGGGACAAATTCATTTCTCTAGATAAAATTTTTGAAACATCACAATCTACGTGCTCTTTCATTAATTTTGCTGTTAAAGGATTAGCAGTAAGTTTAACAACTGGCTCGATTGGGTTTCCTATAATGTTTCCTTGTCCAGTTGGGAATAAATGAATATTAAAACCACCTGCAGCTTGTAAAGTTACACATTCTGCTGCAGCTGATGAAGTATCCATAAAATATAAACCTTTACCTTTTTTTGGTTCTTCTGCTGGTTCAAGTACATCAATGAACTTTAAGTTGCCAATCTTTTGAAAGTTTCCAAAAGCTTTCTCTTCTATTGTAGTTAATCCACCAGCTATATTACCAGCTGTTGGTTGACTTTCGGAAAGATCATCAGTTGCTTCTTTTAGAATAAAATCATTGTATGAAGTCCATGTTTTCATAAACTTGTCTTTTGCTTCTTGCGTTGCGCCTCTAGCCGAGCATACTGTCTCTGCACCAGTCAATTCAGAGGTTTCTCCAAAACATAGATGCACACCAAAAGGTTCTAATTTTTCCATCAAATTTCCGACTGTTGGATTTGAAGCTAATCCCGATGTAGTATCTGACTCTCCGCATTTAACAGATATCCATAAATCACTTAGCGGACACTCTTCTCTCTGTTTTTCAGAAGCCCATTGAGAATATTCTTGAGCTTTTTTAGAAGCTTTCATAATTGTACCAATATCACCTGTTCTTTCTATGTGAAAGCCTTCTACTGGTTTCCCAGTTTTAGCAATTTCATCTACGATTCTTTTTGTCCATTTAGGCTCTATCCCAATAACTATGACTGCAGCTACATTTGGATTTTTTCCAGTTCCAATCATTGTTCTAAAATGTAATTCAAGATCGGCGCCGAATTGTAATCTTCCGTAAGAGTGGGGTAAAGCAATAGTTCCTTTTATATTATTTGCTACAGCTTCTGCACATGCGTTTGAAATATCATCAACTGGAAGAATTATTACGTGGTTTCTTGTTCCAGCTCTGCCATTCTCTCTTTTGTAACCTAAAAAACTTTTTGGAATTTCCATTAAATTACCATTTCTTTGTTTTCACATTATGAACATGAACGTGTTCACCTTTTTTTATTGATTTAACGACTTTACCTATATCGTGTCCATATTTTAAAATTGTATCACCTTCTTTTAGATCTTTGAGTGCAATTTTGTGACCTAATGGAACTTCATTTGTAGAACTGACTTTGACGGTTTTGTCATTTTCCATTATCCAAGCACTGCAATTTTGACCTTTTTTGGTTTTTTCTATTACGACAACTCCAACGTTATCTTTTTCGTCGTGAATAATAAGGTCTGGCTGTGACATAAAATATTTAATGGATATAGACTAAATTTTGATATATTTAAAGGAAGTTTTTTTATAATTTTTAAAGGAATTCTATGGCTAAAATGACAACAGAAGAAGCTTTTGTAAAAGTTTTACAAATGCATGGTATTGAACACGCATTTGGAATAATTGGATCTGCTTTTATGCCTATATCTGACATTTTTCCAGATGCAGGTATTACATTTTGGGATGTAGCTCACGAAACTAATGGTGGATTGATTGCTGACGGCTACACAAGAGCAACAGGAAAAATGTCAATGGTTATTGCTCAGAACGGACCAGGTATCACCGGATTAGTTACACCGATTAAAACTGCTTATTGGAATCATACACCTTTACTTTTAGTAACTCCCCAAGCAGCAAACAAAACAATGGGACAAGGTGGATTTCAAGAAGTAGAACAAATGAATCTATTTAAAGACATGGTTTGTTATCAAGAAGAAGTGAGAGACCCATCAAGAATGGCAGAAGTTTTAAATAGAGTCATCGAAAAAGCAATTAGAGGATCAGCGCCAGCTCAAATTAATGTACCACGAGATTATTGGACTCAAGTTATTGATATAGATTTACCGCCAATTGTTAGATTAGAGAGACAAGCAGGAGGAGCTGAGGCAATTGATAAAGCTGCAAAATTATTATCCGAGGCAAAATTCCCAGTTATTTTATCTGGAGCTGGAGTAGTTATTGGTGGAGCAATTAATGACTGTGTAAAATTAGCAGAAAAATTAGATTCTCCAGTTTGTTCGGGCTACCAACATAATGATAGTTTTCCAGGCAGTCACCCTTTAGCAGTAGGACCTTTAGGATATAATGGTTCAAAAGCAGGAATGGAATTAATTTCTAAAGCAGATGTAGTTTTAGCTTTAGGCACAAGATTAAATCCTTTTTCTACACTGCCAGGATATGGAATAGATTATTGGCCAAAAAATGCGAAAATAATTCAAGTTGATATGAATTCTGACAGAATAGGATTAACTAAAAAAGTAACTGTAGGAATTTGTGGTGATGCAAAACTAGTCGCACAACAATTATTAAGTAAACTATCTCCAAAAGCTGGTGACACAGATAGAAAGAAAAGAAAAGATTTAATTCATCAGACTAAATCAGCATGGCTACAAAAATTATCGAGTTTAGACCATGAAGATGATGATCCAGGCACTGTTTGGAATAAAGAAGCGAGAGAAAGAGATAAAGATAGAATGTCCCCAAGACAAGCATGGAGAGCTATACAGGCAGGAATGCCAGAGGATGTAATCATATCAAGTGATATTGGAAATAATTGTGCAATAGGTAATGCTTACCCAACTTTTGAGAAAGGAAGAAAATACTTAGCGCCTGGTTTATTTGGACCCTGTGGTTATGGATTTCCTGCAATTTTAGGAGCAAAAATTGGTTGCTCAGACACACCTGTAATTGGATTTGCTGGCGATGGAGCTTTTGGAATAAGCATGAACGAGATGAGTTCGTGTGCTCGAAAAGAATGGCCTGCTATTTCAATGGTTATTTTTAGAAATTATCAATGGGGAGCAGAAAAAAGAAATTCTATTTTATGGTTCGACGATAATTTTATTGGAACTGAATTAGATCCAGAATTAAGCTATGCCAAAGTTGCTAATGCTTGTGGTTTAAAAGGTGTAACAGTAAAGACTATGGAAGAGACCACTAAAGCAATAAAACAATCTTGTGAAGATCAAAAAAAAGGAATTACAACTTTTATCGAAGTTATTTTAAATCAAGAGTTAGGTGAGCCATTTAGAAGAGATGCAATGAAAAAACCTGTTAAAGTTGCAGGTATAAAAAAAACTGATATGAAGTTTCAAAAAGGATTAAACTAGTTTAAATCTAAAACAGTTGCTGGATCTAGTCTCACTCCAAACCAATTAAGTCTAACATCCAAATGAGGTCCAGTTGATCTTCCAGTAGACCCTACAGTACCTATTATTTCTCCTTGTTTAACTTTTTGTCCTTTTTTTATGTAAATATCTTTAAGGTGCATGTACAAAGTAGAAATTCCATGTCCATGATCAAATATTAAAGTTCCACCGGTATAAAATAAATCAGGTTCTACCATTGTAGCTGTCCCATCTAACATAGCTCTAATTTTAGTCCCTTCTTTTGCAGCAAAGTCTATTCCGTAATGTGGCCATTTCGGTTTTCCATTTAATATTCTTTGACTTCCATACACTCCAGTAACTATTGCATTATCAAGTGGATTAATAAATTTTTTGGTAAAAAAAGTTAAGTTACTTTCTATTTCTCTAGCATCTACAATTATTTTATTCTCCCTTTTTATTCTTTCATATACTTCTTTAGGGGGAGTAACTTTTTTTTCTGGAAGGCCATCTATTCTTTGTATCTTATATTTTCTTTTAAATACCTTTTTTACAATTACATCTAATTTTTTATCTTTTATTATTTGAATAGTTATGTCGTTTTTTCTATCTCTTCCTATGCCAAAAGCAAAATATCCATCTTTAGTCACTAGAATATCTTTTTTGTCTATTTTAACTTTTGCCCCAGGATTTGTTATTCCCAGAATAAAAGATCCTTGATTAAATTTTCCTATAAATTCTACTGCAGATAAATTTTGATTTGAAAGAATTATTATTAAAAATAAAAATATCTTTATTATCTTGCTGTCCATCCGCCATCTACCAATAATGAAGTTCCAGTTATCATAGAGGCTGCATCTGAGGCTAGAAAAACAGCAGCAGATGATATTTCAGGCAGTTCTGCATATCGCCCTAAAGGAATATTGCCTAAAACTTCTTTTCTAAAATTTTTATTTTTAAAGAATTTTTTTGTCATTGGAGTAACTACAAAGGTAGGAGCAATACTATTAACCCTTATATTGTATCTAGCTAAATCTATTGCCATACCTTTAGTTAACCCTTCAATACCAAATTTCGTCATATTGTAAACACTTCTGATAGGACCTCCAACATGACCCATTTGTGAGGACATATTAACTATTGCAGCTCCAATCTTTTTTCTATTTTTTGCTTGAACCATTTTTAAAGCTACTAAATTAGCAACGTTGAAAGCAGCCATAGTATTTATCTTAACTACTTTTTCCATGTCTTGTTTACGAATTTTTAAAAAATGTTCTGGAATATTTGTTCCCGCGTTATTAATTAAAACATCGATTTTTTGTTGGCTATTAATAACATGTTTTAGTTGAAGGTAATTAGTTAAATCACATACGTAAGTTTTACATTTAACTTTATGTTTTTTTACTATTTTTGCTAAAGAGTCCAAATCTTTTTTTGTTCTACTTATTAATATTAAATTTGATCCAGCTTCAGCTAAAGCTATTGCACATGCTCGACCTAAACCTTTACCTGCTCCAGTTACTAAAGAATATTTTCCTTTTAAATTATATTTTTTTAAATACATATTTATAAAATCAATTTGAGATCAGTGTATATTAAATCTATAGCCACTAATAGTATAGCTAATAAACCGACCCAAGCAATCCACTTGTATTTCTTAATCCATTGTGAAATTAAATTAGCTGCTACTGCCATCAAAACTATTGATAAAACTAATCCAAAAATTAATAAATGATAATGGTGTCCAGCCGCTCCAGCCACCCCCAATACATTGTCTAGACTCATAGTAAAGTCAGCTAATAAAATAGTCCAGATTGCTTTTAGTAAGTTAGATTTATCTACTTTAATATCTTTATTATTAGTTTCTTGATCTTTAATAACATCAGTGTAAAGTTTATAGATTACGTAAAGAAGAAGAATTCCACCTATTAATCTTAGTCCTGTAATTTGTAAAAGATACGCAGTTAGCAAAGTTAAAATTATTCTTAAAATTACGGCACCACCAATGCCCCAAAAGATAACCTTTTTTCTTTGTTCAGGAGGAAATTTTGATGCAACCATTCCAATTATGATTGCGTTGTCTCCAGCTAATATTAGATCTATAAAAACTATTTGTGAAAATATAATTAATTGTTCTGACATATTTATGAATTCAATATCATGTCCGCAGCCTTTTCGGCAATCATTATAGTAGGTGCATTTGTATTACCCGAAGTGATATTTGGCATGATTGATGCATCTATAACTCTTAAATTTTCTATCCCTCTAACTTTTAGTTTTTCATCCACAACTGAGTCTTCTCCATTTCCCATTTTACAGGTTCCAACAGGATGAAAAATTGTTTGAGTATGTTCACTTCCAGCTTGAACTAATTCATTATCATCCGTAATATGAGCTCCTGGTCTATATTCTTCTGGTTCATATTTTTTGAATGCATTTGTTTCTAGCATTATCTTTCTTACAATCTTTAAACTTTTTGCAGCAACATCTCTGTCTTCTTGAGTAGATAAATAGTTCATTTTGATCTTTGGATTATCCCTGCTGTCATTACTTGTAATATTTATTTCACCTCTGCTAGTAGGTCGAATGTTTGCAATAGTTGGTGTAATTCCATCAAAGTTATGCATTTTAGTTGCACCTAAAATATCTGTGCTAATTGGTTGAACATGAAATTGTAAATTTGGAGTAGCTCTAGAAGGGTCACTTTTTAGAAAACCACAAACTTGGCTAGCACCCATGGTCATTGGGCCGCTTTGATTAAATATATATTCTAATCCAATAAGTAAATTTCCAAATAAACTATTAATCTTACCATTAAGAGATTTTAAGTTTTTAACTTTATAAACTGGTCTAAACATCAAATGATCCTGTAAATTTCTGCCAACTCCAACCAATTCATGGACTATTGATATTCCATGAGTTTTTAATTTTTTTGAATCTCCTATACCAGACACTTGCAGAATGTGAGGTGAACCAATAGACCCAGCTGAAAGTAATATTTCTTTATTCGCTTTTATTGTTTTTAATTTTCCATTGTCGTAAAAATTTACGCTTATTGCTTTCCTCTTTAAGAAATTGATTTTTTGAACATGAGCATTAACTATTATTTTTAAGTTTGATCTTTTTTTTACAGGATTTAAATATCCTTTAGCAGCACTACAACGTAGTTTTAATAGCTTTTGACGAGTTGTAGTAAATTGAAAGTAACCTACTCCAAAATTATCTCCTTTATTAAAATCATTTGTTCTAGGAATACCAAATTCTTCAGCAGCATTTTGAAATTCTTCAAGCATTTTTAAATCGATTTTTTTATTTGTAACACTTATAGGTCCTTCATCGTTATGAAATTCATTTTTTCCTAATTCATTATTTTCTGACTTTAAAAAGTATGGAAGAACATCATTCCAACTCCAACCTGTATTTCCTTGCTGTCTCCAATTGTCATAGTCATTACTTTGACCTCTTATCCATAACAATCCATTTATAGAAGAGCTTCCTCCTAGAGTTTTTCCTCTTGGATATCTAATAGATCTGTTATTCATCGTTTCATCTTTTTCTGTATGAAAACACCAGTCTACTTTTGGATTATGCATTGTCTTGTAATAACCCACTGGAATATGTATCCAAGGATATGTGTCTTTACCTCCAGCCTCTAATAAAAGAACCTTGTTGTTTCTATCAGCCGTTAAACGATTAGCTAAAACGCAGCCAGCAGATCCAGCGCCAATAATTATGTAATCAAACTCTTCCATGCTAAAACATATCTTATAGGCGAGAAATTAAATAAATACTACCTGAATAATACAACCTGTGGTTTATGGACTTTTAATTTTATAACGGGTTTAATTCTTTTTTTATTAAACAAACGGGGGAATAATGAAAAAATTATTAACTGTTGTTTTTAGTTTAGTTGCATTTATTGGATTTTCAATATCTTCAGCAAACGCAAAAACATTAAAATGCCAAACTGTTATCAGTGCAAAGGCTGACGAAGTTAAAATGTTAAAAGACTTCGGAAACGATGTAACTGCATTAACAAATGGTTCAATTAAGTTTGAAATTATGCCAGCAGGTACTGTTGTAGGAGTTAAAGAAACATTAGATGCAGTTGACAAAGGACTGATCGATTGTGGATTTGCTTGGACGCATTACTGGTCTGGTGAACACCCAGCAGCTATGTTATTTGGTTCGCCAGTAGCAGGTGCAGGTGTTGGTATCGACAACATAGCGTTCCTATCTTGGTTCCAATATGGTGGTGGTAAACAATTATATGACCAACTATGGAAAGAAATGGGAAGAAATATTAAAGGTTTTATGCTTCAACCAGTAGGCCCAGAGGCTTTAGGTTGGTTTAAAGAGCCTATTAATAGCATGGCTGACTTTAGAAAGTATAGATTTAGAACTCCTCCAGGAATTCCAGGTCAAACTTATAAAGATATCGGTGTAGCTTCTGTAGCAATGGGTGGTGGAGATATTCTACCAGCTCTTGAAAAAGGAACTATCGATGCAGCTGAATGGTGTTGTCCAAAACCGGACAGTGTATTTGGTTTCCAAAAAGTTCTTAAGCACTACTACCTACAAGGTTTACACCAAGTAGTGGTAAATGCTGATCTTTACGTAAATGGAGACGTTTACAAAAAAATGACTAAGCTTGAGAAAAAAGCTATGGAAGTAGCAGCGAATGCATCATTAAGTAAAGCTATGAGTTATAGGATTTACGAAAACGGTAAAGCGCTAGCGGATTTAACTCAAAATCATGGTGTAATATTACACGATACACCTGCTGATTATTTCCCAGCTTACATGGCAGCAGCTAAGAAAAGTTTAGAAACTAATGCAGCGAAAAATAAATTCTTTGCAAAAGTTTGGAACTCACAAAAGAAATTTGCTGATATTGCAGTGCCTTTCTGGAGTGGAGCTCAAATGTCTAATGCTAAGCTAGGAATGGCTCACGCAGCGACATTAAAATAGTCATAAGAATAGATTACAATAAAGCGGATCATTTACTTGATCCGCTTTATTTTTTTAAGTAAAAAAGGAGATAATGCCTTCAAGAACAAAATTAGATAAATCTGATGAAATGATTGCCGAAAGACGGCAGGGCACAGGTAAAATGCCAAAAGACATGCCTAAATGGATGTCATCAACGATCACAAATATTGATAAATGGAGTAGACGGATTGGTAATGTAGTTTGTTGGATTACAATGCCTTTGATGATTGCTATGGTGTACGAAGTTTTAGCAAGAAAATTATTTTTAGCACCAACAATGTGGGCTTATGATATGAGCAGATTTCTTTATGGTGCTTTATTTATGTTAGGTGCTGGATATGCTCTTTCAAGAGGAGTTCATATTAGAGCAGATTTTTTATATAGAAATTTTAAGGTAAGAACACAAGGTCTTATAGATTTTTGGTTATATTTATTATTTTATTTTCCGGGATTGCTTTTCTTTTTTTATATGACCACAGGCTTTGTATTAGAGTCTATTAAAAGAGGAGAAAGAGGAATGGACACAGCTTGGATGCCTTTTATGTGGCCCATCAAAGCTTGTTTATGGTTTGGAATTTTGTTTTTGTTAATTCAAGGAATATCAGAAGTTTTAAAAAGTTATTATGCGGCTAAAAAAGGAAAATGGCCTGACGCATGATAGCAGAATTTATTAATCCAGCTACACTAGGCTTTATTTTAATTGCAGTAATGTTATTTGCAATTTTTATTGGTTTTCCAATTTCATTCACTTTAATTTTTTTAGGATTTGTATTTGGTTATTTAGGTTTTGGTAAGCTTGTTTTTTATTTAATGACCTTACAGTTTTCTATGGTCATGACTGAGCAAGCACTGGCGGCAGTCCCACTGTTCGTCTTTATGGGTATTATGATGGAAAATGCAGGTTTAATGGAAAGATTATTTTCATCTGTTCAATTAATGTTATCTAGAGTTCGAGGGGCTTTATTCTATGCAGTGCTCTTCGTTTCAGTAATATTTGCAGCTGCAACAGGTATAGTAGGTGCATCAGTTACTATTCTTGGAATTATGGCTGCAAAATCAATGAACAAATCTGGTTATGACGTAAGATTGGCAGCAGGAACAATTACAGCAGGTGGAACTTTAGGGATATTAATTCCACCAAGCATCATGTTAGTTGTCATGGGTCCAATTATGGAAATACCAGTAACAGATTTATTTGCTGCTGCAATAATACCTGGAATAATGTTGGCTCTTTTATATGCTGCGTACGTAACTATAAGGTGCGCTTTAAATCCAAAATTAGGTCCTGTTCTTCCGGTAGAAGACAGAGCAACAAGCATGGTAGAAGTCTTTAAAGAGTTTCTAATTGGACTATTGCCCCCAGCACTTTTGGTTTTTGCAGCTCTTGGAAGTATTTTATTTGGATACGCAACACCCACAGAAGCTGCAGGATGTGGCGCTGTAGGCTCTTTGCTTTTAGCATTAGCTTATAGAAAATTAACGCTACCAAAATTACAAGAAGCTTTAGTCAAAACTTTAGAGATATCAGCTTTAATCATGGTGCTTGTAGCAGCTTCAAACTTCTTTGGATCGGTGTTTTCAAGACTGGGAACTCCAATGGTTTTAACTGAATTTTTATTACAGCTTGAAATGAACAGATATATTATTTTAGGAATTGTTCTTGCAATGATTTTTCTTTTAGGTTGGCCCTTAGAATGGGTTCCTATAGTATTAATCATAATTCCTATCATCTTACCTTTAATAGAGGAGTTAGGTTTTAATTTAACTTGGTTTGCTATTTTGGTTGCTGTTAATTTACAAACCGCCTGGCTGTCTCCGCCTGTGGCACTTTCAGCCTATTTCTTAAAAGGAGTAGTTCCAGAATGGGATTTAAAAGATATTTATGTAGGTATGATGCAATTTATGGTATTGCAAGTTATAGGATTAATATTAATAGTTATTTTTCCACAAATAGCATTGTGGTTACCAACGGTACTTTATGGCAATTAAATATATAAAAAAAGCAGCTAAAACTCCAGAGACGGACGATCATAAAACACAGGCAGCTGTTCAGGATATTCTTAATGACATTGCAAAAAGAAAAGAAATTGCGCTTAAAGAACTAAATAAAAAATTTGATAAGTATGATGGGGAAGTAATTGTTTCAAAAGAGAAGGTAGAAGAAGCGATCAAGAAAGTTGATCAAAAAACTAAAGATGATGTAAAATTCGCACACGAAAGAATTAAAAAATTTGCTGAACACCAATTAAAAAGTATGAACAACGGGTTTGAAGTTGAACTATCGAAAGGATTGTTTGCAGGACAAAGATTAATTCCAGTAGATACAGCAGGATGTTATATTCCGGGGGGAAGATATGCGCATATTTCTTCTGCAGTAATGGCCATAACTCCTGCCAAAGTAGCCGGTGTAAAAACTATTATCTGCGCCAGTCCTCCCAAAGATAAAGATGGTGCCAACCCTGGAATAATTTTTGCTGCCAATCATTGTGGAGCAGATGTAATAATGAACTTAGGTGGAGTAGCTGCCATAGGTTCAATGACACATGGATGTTTTAAAAACCCCCCAGTAGATTTTTTAGTTGGAGCAGGGAATCAATATGTAGCTGAAGCTAAAAGAATTGTTTATGGAAAGGTTGGAATAGATCAATTTGCAGGACCAACAGAAATTGCCATTATTGCTGATAAGTCTGCGGATAAAGAAATTGTTGCAGTAGATTTAGTAGGTCAGTTAGAACATGGATATAATTCTCCAGGATGGTTATTTACAACAGACAAATCATTGGCAGATTTTACAATGAAAAGAGTTCCAGAATTAATTAACGAACTACCTGAATTAGCAAAAGTAAATGCAACAGCGGCATGGAAAGATTATGGTGAAGTAATTCTATGCGATACTAATGAGGAAATGGCAGAAGTTAGTGATAAGTATGCCTCTGAACACTTAGAAGTCCATGCAGAAAATTTAGATTGGTGGCTAGAAAGATTAAGAAATTATGGATCTTTATTTTTAGGAGAAGAAACAACAGTTGCTTATGGTGATAAATGTTCAGGAACAAATCACATTCTTCCAACAAAAGGTGGTGGAAGATATACGGGCGGCTTGTTTGTAGGAAAATTTATCAAAACTTTAACTTTTCAAAGAATGACAAAAGAAGCCACTGAAGTTGTTGGGGCAACAGCTGCAAGATTGGGAAGAGCTGAGGGTATGGAAGCTCATGCTAGAACCGCAGATGTTAGATTAAGAAAATACGGCTTTTCGAATTAATGCAAGCACTAGTTTATACTGGTACTAACAAAATAGATTTCAGAGAAGAAAAAGATCCAATTGCAAAATCAGGTGAGACTTTAGTAAAAGTAAAAGCTTCAGGTATCTGTGGCTCAGATATGCATGCCTTCCATGGCAATGATGAAAGAAGAGTACCACCGTTAATATTAGGTCATGAGGTAAGCGGAACTAGTTTAGACGGTAAATTTAAAAATAAAGATGTAGTTATAAATCCTTTAATTAGTTGCGAGAAATGTGATTATTGTAAAAATGAAAGAGAACATTTATGTCCCAAAAGAACAATGATAGGGATGAGTACACCAATAAAAAGGGAAGGTGGATTGGCAGAACTAGTATCTGTACCAGAAAAAAATATTTTTGAAGTTCCAAAAAAACTAAGCATTAAAGAAGCAGCTTTAGCTGAACCGGCTGCTGTAGCATTACATGCGGTTTTATTAGCTGAGCAAAATTTAAAAAAACCTCTGTCAGAGTGTAAGATTTTAATCCAAGGAGCTGGGGCTATAGGTTTATTATGTGGTTTAGTTTTAAATAAAGAAAAAAAATCTACAGATATAATTATGTCAGATCCAAATAAAAAGAGATTAGATGAGTGTGCTAAATATCTAAAAGCAAATTTTGTATCTCCAAATGATAAATCAATTAAAGAAAATAACTTTGACTTAATTTTAGAGTCTGTCGGTTTAGAGGTTACACGTCATCAAGCAATAAAATCAATCGCACCAGGTGGCACAATCTTACATATAGGTTTAACACAACCTTCAGGGACTTTTGATTTTAAAAAACTAACAATTCAAGAAATTACTCTAGTGGGAACTTATTGTTATACGAATAAAGATTTTCAAAAGACACTAGAAATTCTAACAGAAAAGAAACTAGGTGATCTAGGATGGATTGAATATAGAGATCTTAAAAAGGGTTCTGAAGCATTTAATGAGATTCATAATGGTACTTGCGTAGCTCCAAAGATAATTCTTATACCTTAATTATCTATCCACTCTTTATAATTATTCTTATTATCAACTACGTATTTAGGTAAAAGATTTAAATCATATTTCTTTAATTTATAGTCACTTTTCCATTTACTCGTTGAACTTTGATCTGCAAAGTGATCATAAAACATTTCTTTATTTTTAATTTTTTCTCTTATTTTTTCTACTGTTAAACCACTTAGTCTAAATTCATCGTGATGACCAAAATTCATAAATTTTTCATACATTTCTTCAGCTGTTTTTAAATTTGTAAAATGCCAACCACCATCTTCAATTATATCTAAGTTGATCTGTTTTGTTTCAGAAAAAAGAGTATCTAATCTCCAAAAAGGATACTTTTTTAACTTTATATTTCTAAGCCAAGATAATGATTTTAATTTCTTTTTCTTACAAGCTTTGGTTCCAATCCAAAACATTCTGTCGTAAAGTAAATTAAATTTAAAATAAAAAAAAAGTTGTTTGAATAGAATAATGTCTTTTTGACATTTATTAAACTGGTCCGAACTCAAGTTTGGAATTTCATCATTGTCGCTTAACATAATTAAATCCTCATCTGAAAAATCTTTAAGAGCTTTTAAGCTTTCATCATAGGAAAGACCTATTCTTTTAAGGCTATTAGATCTTTGCAAGAATGGATCGTTGTTTTCATCAACTATTCCCTCTGGTTCTCGATCAATAACAATATAGATAATTTTGTCTTTAAACTTTGAGTAATTACTTATATCAAAATTTAATTTTTTCTTTTTACCGCTGTGAGAGTAAGTGGATTCTGTAACAATAAATTTGTCAACTTTATCTTTTAAGACGTTTAATCTTACCTCGTACATCATATGTTCTGAGTAAAAAGATGTGCAATCAACAATTTTCACTAATCATTAACCTCTGAGTTGTAGACATTATGCATACCTGAAATAAAATTTTAACATAGCTAATATAAAATTATTTTTAATAAACTACTAGAAAATTCGGAAAGGAAAACACGTGAAAAAACTTTTTATTATATTAATTTTAACTGCTTTTTCTTCCGCTTATGCTGGCGGACATATAACTAAAAAACAAAAAGTAGAAACTATACAATGTCTTGGACATTATAGTGCAACGGCTGTTTTGCCTGCTGATACTATCGAAGTTACAGATATGGAAATGGCTTTAGCTTCAGTTAAAGTAATAAGATCTTTTCTACAAAAAGAACAAGTTAGTGACGATGAGATGAACAAAGGTATGAATGAGCATGTAGATAAAGTTTATGGAAAACCATTTGATAAAGGTATGAATGATAAATGTAATAAATTTATCTATAAACTAATCCCTGGTTCAAAAGAAGAAATAGAAAAATTATCTAGAACTATTTATGGAGGATAATTTATGAAAAAATTTTTTATAATACTATTTTTAACAGCGTTTTCCTCAGCTTACGCTGGAGGGCATTTAAGTGAAAAAGACAAAAAAGCTACTCTAAAATGTACAGGACTATATTATGCTAACAGCATGATACCTCAGGGTACTTTAGAACTTGATAAGATCGTTTATTCTATTTCGGCAAAGAAATTTTTAACATCATATTTAATAAAAGAGGGAGTAAAAGAAGATTTTATTAATACAGAACTTAATAAATCTATCGATGAACTTTATGGAAAAGCATATGATGAAAAAAAAACTGGTGAATGTGATAAATATATTTACAAATTAATACCAGAAGCTAAAGCGGAAATTGATAAACTGGTGAAATCTGGAATTTATTAAACTAACAGGAGCAAAACATGATAGTAAAAATAGAAAGTCCAATTGCAACTTTTGCAAAGTGGAAAGCGATGGTTCACAGCAATTCAGAAAAGATTAAAAAATACGGTATGACATTTCTTTATGCTGGAACTGAAAAGGATAATGACTCAAAAATTACTACCATTATAAGATTTGATACAATGGATGGTCTTAAAGCTTTTAAGGCTGATGAGGAACTTCATAAAGAAAGAGCAGCAGCTGGAGTAGTCTTAGAGAAATCCGTTACAACTCTAATGGGTGAAGATCTGTTAGAACAATATAAAGGATAATTAAAAGGATAAATATGATAGATAAATTTGGAAACGCATTTTATTTAATAATCTACTTTGCTCATTTTATAATAGTTGGCAGCTATGCTTATCAGTTAGTCTTTGATACTAAAAAATTTCTTAAAGGTAGAGGAGTAGATAAGACAGCTACTTTAATCACTAGATTCGCTGGTTCATTTATGGTTGCAATAGTTTTAATGGCGATCTATGTAGCCTTCGTAAGACCGGGTGGTTTAGATGCTACTTGGGCATTCTTTAATTTAGTTTTTATAATTAATGCTTCAATATTAGCTGCAAATTTTTATACGTTAAAAATTGATAAGACAGGTTTAACTAAAAAAACAAAAAACGATGGAATATATGCACCACTAATTTTAGTAATTATGAGTGCTTTACTTTGTTATGGTCTTGCAGATAAAATCTACGTTTAAAAATCAGAAAGGAGGGAGAAAATGGCAAAATTTATAACTCTAGGAAAGTATACAGCCAAAGGTCTTGGAGGATTTGTTAGCAATCCATCTACAGATAGGAAAGCAGCAACTTCTGCACTAGCTGCATCTGTTGGCGCTAAGGTTACTAGATACGCTGGCTTAAGAGGCAAGTATGACTTTATGGCTGAGATTGAAGGCACGTTTGAACAAGCCGCAGCTGCTTCTATGGTAGCTACATCAAGCGGAGCAATATCTGATTTTACTATTTTAGAAGACATAGACCTTAATGAAGTAGCAAAGACTGCTCAAAAAATGGCTAGTAATTACAAGGAACCAGGAAAATAATTATTTCCTGAAACTTATACATTTCAAGGTATCGGTAAATTTTATTTGATTAGGAAAGTTTAATTTAATTTCATCGATACCTTCATCTATTTCTTTTTTTGAAAGACTTAATAAGCATGAAATATATCTTACTTTTATCATTGATATATACTTTTTTCTTAGAAATATTTACTTTAAAACTAAAACTAGTTTCTCTTGTCTTTTTTAAATTTTTTTTAATAACATTAAATAAAATTTCATCAACTTTTAAGCTTTTATGTAAATTTTTTTTCATCTTATTAAAACAGGGTATTTTATTATTTTTTGTTTTAAGAGAAAAAATTAATATTTTTCCTTTAGATTTTAAATTTTTCTTTGAAAGATTTAACAAAATATTCAATTTTTTCTTTGAGAAAAAATGGATTGTTTGTTTTATTAAGATTAAATCATATTTTTGTTTATTTTTTTTTAAATAGTTTATTGCATCAAATTTTTTAAATATAATATTTTTCTTAATATCCTTACTTTTGATAATATCTACTCCAGCAGGTTTTGTTTTAAATTTAAATTCATTTTGAAGTGCACTTATAATATTTGCTCGTCCACAGCCAATATCAAGAATTTTAGAATTTTTATTAAAATTTACCTTTAATTTTAAAAATTTATTGAAATTTGTAAGATATTTTTTTGAAGAAAGCCAAGTCTTGTTATCCCAATTTTTAAGTTTTTGCATTAAAGGGCAACAACTGCTGCAGCCATTGATGCTAATCTTGCTTCGGTATTATCGGCCCTACTAGTTATAACAACAGGCACTTTTCCTCCCACAACTACTCCAGCTGCACAAGCACCCATAAAAAAAATCATCATTTTAACTAGACCATTTCCTGCCTCTACATTTGGCACTAGTAGAATATCAGTTTGTCCAGCTACAGCATTTTTAATACCTTTTATTTTTGCTGCTTTTTCAGAAACTGAATTATCAAATGCCATTGGACCAAAAACATCTGCTTCAATTCCCTCATCTTTTACTCTTTTAGTCAATTCTTTTGCCTCAATAGAGCTTGGTACACTCTTTAAAACTTCTTCAGTAGCAGACAAGATAGATACTTTTGGTTTTGAAATTCCAATACGTTTTGCAAAATCAACTGAATTTTTGAGTATATGCATTTTAGTTTCTAATTTAGGCAAAACATTCAAAGCGCCATCAGTTATTATAAATGGTTTATCATTTCTTTCTAAAGTCATGTGCCAGATATGACTTAATCTTTTTTTGCCAATCAAGTTTAAGTTTCTTTTAAGCACTGCTTTCATTAATACATCTGTATGAATGTGACCTTTGACAATTATCTTAACCTTATCTTCACTTGCTAATTTTGCTGCTATTGGGGCCGTATTGTTTTCAACTGGCTCATGTATAATTTCATAATTTGAAATATCCCAATTTATTTCTTTTGCTATTTTCACTATGGTTGTTTTATCTCCAACAAAAACTGGTATTATTAAATTAGCTTCAACTGCTTGTTTAGCAGATACTATCGCAACCTCTTTAACAGCATTTACAATTACTGCTTTTACAGGTCCTTTTTGTTTTGCAATTTTCAATAGGTTTTCTGGACAAATAATTTTTTTTTTAGATAGCATCTAATTCACTCATTTCTTTTAAAATTTTCTCAGGTATAGATATATCTTTATTTAAATTCATTTTATATGTTTTATTTTTTCTTTCTCCTGGATATAAAATTGAATTAAAACCTTTTGCTTTTGGAAGTTTTTTTACTCGTTTAATATTTTTTTTTATTTCTTTAATAAAGTTATTTCCTACAAAAATTTTAGGATTAATAGTTATAAATAAATGACCAACATTTTGAGGGCCAGTAAAATCATCAAAAGGATCTTTTGTCTTTCCACCATGACTGCTACCAGTTAATACACCACTTAAAATATCTACCATCCAGGCCAAACCTGATCCTTTAAATTCTGCTATAGGAAGTTGGGTTCCTAATAAAGCTTCCTTAGCATTAGTTGTAATTTTACCAGCTTTGTTTAATGCTACGCCATAAGGAATCCTTTTTCCAAGTTTATTAGCTCTTCTTATTTTTCCTCTATTAATTACTGAAGTTGAAGCATCTAATATAAACGGCACTTTACCTGTAGGTGTTCCGAAACAAATTGGATTAGTCCCAAATAAAGATTTCTTTGCACCATGAGGGGCTAGAGCAGGAGGAGCGTTTGTAAAACAAAAAACAATTAAATTTTTTTTTACGGCTTGTTCAGCATAAAAACTGGATAATCCGAAGTGACCACTTTTCTTAATAGCAACTAAACCAATTCCTGTTTTTTGTGCATTTTTAATTGCTTGGTCAATTCCAATATCAGCTGACACAAAACCAATACTATTATCTGCGTTTATATGGGAAATTGAAGAACTTATTTTTTTTATTTTTATTTTTGGTTTTGGATTAATCAATCTTTTTTTAATTCGATCACAGTACATTTTTAGTCTAATTAGACCATGAGACTTCGCATCAACAAGTTCTGCTTTAATTAAGTAATTCGTACATATTTCTGAATGTTTGTGTGATAATCCATGCTTTCTAAAAATTTTTTTTACTTTAGTTTTTAATAAATTTTTTTTCACTTTATCTTTTTGTTTCCTTCTTTTTCCCAGTAATCAATTCTTTGTTTTTGATTTTCAACCAGGTTTCTACACAAAAGACCGTATTCTTTAGCTAAAAGGGCAAAGTTTCTTTTCGCTTTTTTTGTAAATTTATCTACTTTTTCTTTATTTATTTTTGCCATAGACTCAGGTTTGAAACCTAAGACTTCTCCTAAATCATAATTAAACTTTAAAGTAACGTCAGCACTTTTTTCTAACCCTTCTATAATATTTTTTTCTTTCCCAATCTTTTTAAAACTTTCTGCACTCACCTTATAAAAACTATAGCAGCTAACGTAATCCTTCTGAATATTTTCAATTACATATTTTGCTACTTTTTCTTCTTTTGTTTTTTCAAGGGAGTTTAAGGAAAAGGGATATAACAATATAATTATGTAGATAATTTTTTTCATTAGCTTTCTTTTTTATAATTAATAACACTTTCACATTGTGACAACAAACTTTCACCCTCTGTATTGTTCAAAACGGTTCTTATTTTGACATTAGCCTTTTCTTTATCGAAAATTAATTGAGTATAAAAGGCAGGATAACCTGAGATTTCAGAAACGAACAAATTATTTTCTACAGTTATCCCTTTGTTTGTTAAGTTTTTTTTTTTAATTGTTATGTCATTAAGTCTTAACTTCTCATAGCTTTCGTCACTATATATAAATTCCCTAGTCATAAGTCCTTTTTCTAAATCAAGAATATACTCATTTTTTTCATAAACATAATCAGTACTTTTGCAATTTTGAAAAATAAATATTTCTGCTATTGAATGTGTTGATAGCAATTGAAAGACTAGAAAAAAAAAAATTATCTTCATTCTTATGATTTTGTTAATCAATCCATTCGGAAAACTGATCTTTATTTTTTGATATATAATCAGGTAAATATTTTAAGTCTAATTTTTCTAGCGTCTCAAATTTTTTTTCTTTATATCCTTTATAAACATCCTTGGTATCAGAGAAGTAATCATAAAGAATCTTTTTTTCAGCAATTTTTTTTTTGATATCGTCTACTTTAATACCACTATATTCGTATTCTAAATAATGTTCAAAATTTCTCATTTTATGATCAATTTGTTCCGCACTTTTAATATTTGTAAAATGCCATCCACCGTTTTCAATGAATTGAACATCAAAGTATTTTGTTTTAGAGAATAAAGCATCAATTCTCCAAAAAGGATATTTTTTAGATTTAATATTTCGTAGCCATTGAGGGCTAGGCAGGTATTTTTTTTTACAAATTTTACTTCCCACCCAAACAACGCTAGGTGAAAGTAGATTAAATTTATAACAAAACATCTTTTGTTTAAAAATAGCAATCTTATTTTTATATTTAAATTTATCTAAATTTGGTATTTCATCTAAATCATTTATTAAAATTAAATCTTCATCTGAAAATTTTTCTAAATAATTGAGATGATAGTTTCTTTGAGAATTTTCTCTATAATGTGCATTATCCAAGATTTTAGAATGTTTGACATCTATATTATCATTTTCATTTATATTTTTTAAATTTTCAGGTTCTTTTTCTAAGACTATATAGGTAATTTTATCTTTAAATTTTTTAAAGTTTTTGATGTCGAAATTCAATTTTTTTTTTTCACCTCTATGTGTGAATGTAGCCTCGCATACGATAAATTGTGATACATGTTCGTTTAGTGTATTTAAACGAACATCTAATAACATATCTTCATCAAAATATTGTAAACAATCGATGATTTTCATTTTCTATATTTTTTCATTGTAGAAATAGCTAAAATTAAATTTGGATCTAAAAACATTTTAGATTTTTTTATTTTTTGAAATGATTTATAAGCAAAGATTGCAATTGGAAGCTCAGTACATCCTAATATAATCTTTTTACAACTTTTTTTAATTAAAAAATTTACAGCTGGTCTTATTGCTTTTTCTGCCTCTTTAACTCTTCCCATTTTGACTAATCTTATAGATTTATTGACATTATTAGTTTGAATTGACTTTATTGGATTGATTAATGAAAATTTTTTATCAAAAAATTTGTTATAAACTCCGGTAATCAAAGTACCTTCGGTTGCCAATAAACCTATTTTAGAGTTTTTCTTACATGTTTTTTCCGCATGTAAATAAACTTCTTTTGGCATACTAATAATTGGAATATTTGTCTTTTTATCAAGATCATTATACCAATAATGAGCTGTGTTGCATGGTATTACAATAAATTTACATTTGTTTTTTTCTAGGAATTTACAACCATTTAAAAGACTTTTTAAGACTTTGTTATATTTGTTAAGATTTTCTGGCCGACCTGGAATATTAGATTTGTTGTATAAAACAAATAGTGGATATTTTTGGTCAATTTTTCCTTTATATAATTTTGCAAGTTTATTGCAGAAATCAAGTCCAGCTTGTGTCCCCATGCCTCCTAAAATTCCAATCATAAGATGATATTAATATTCTATTTAGAAAACTTTAAAAGCGTTAAATTTCAAAAAGTTTTGATGGCCAATACCATTTTTATCAATTCTATTTATAGTACTTGATAAATTCCAACCATTATTGAAATTCCAATCAAAACCCGTTTCAGCAAGTATTGATGATGAAAAATCTTTCTTAATATTTGTAGTGTATTGATTTGATGAACTAGTGACGTAATTAGCTTTTAAAGTAGAGTCATCAGTTAAGTCTTCATTGAAATCTAACTTAAGATAAGGCAAGAATTTTGAAGTTTTTAATCCAAAGTCTGCATGTATAATGGTTCCTAATGATAATGAAGTACTTTTTAAATCCCTATCATCATAACTTAACCTTAAATTACTATCTCCCTTTTCAGAGTAATCATCAAACATAGTATAGCTAAAGTTAAAACTTGAGTAATTACTAAAAGTGATTTTGTTGAGAGTTTTAGCAAAATTGTACTTTATTGCTCCAAACGCTTGTTGACTTTTTAACTCACCAGTAACCTTAGTATCATTTGCAACATCAACAACTCTTGTAGTTGATTGAGTTGTTTCACCAAAGCTTAAAAAAGTATCAAAAGCTCCTTTAAAGTTCTCATTATCAGAGAACCAAGTATTATAAAAAGAAACACTTAAGTTATCTGAATTGAATTTAGATCCATCAGTACTAATCGTTACATCGTCAGTTTCATCTCTAATAGCAAATCCAAATAACGAATTATCTGTTAGATCAATGTCAGCACCCATAGTAAATCCATTTGACTCATTTCTTCTTCCTAATTGATTTACGTTAAAGTCAATACCGCCTGATGATATTAGGCCATTGCTCCAAACAGCCCATTTTTTTGGCTCAAGACCAAATCCATCTTTTAAATATCTAGTTAATGGAAGTTCACTTATAAAACTATCAATACTATCTTTTGAAATACCTTTGTTGTCTAATCCAATTTGAGAATATCTTTTTATATAATGTTCTGTTAGTTTAGACTCTATACTTTGATCAGCGCCACTTTTAGCTAGCGCTAATTTTACATTATTTAAACTTAAGCTGCTATTTTCTCCAGTTCTTCTGAATTGTTCCATTCTTCCCATTATAGAATTAGTAGAATTAAACATCCACCTCTTTACACTTTCTGTTTGTGCCTCAACCATACCAGCCAACTGTTTATCATCAAATGCTTGGTGTGTACTTCCACTTGCTTCAATTGAACTGATTGTGAGTGTCGTTAGTCCTGTAGTCGTTGCTGTCTCACCTTCAATACCGCCATATTCAATTACATAATATTGTACGTTCTGATTATTTCTATAATCATTCCAAGTTCCGTCTGTTTTTATATGCAACCTATCTTCACCTCCAGCATCGTTCGGTTCATTAGTATTCCAACCAAATTCTCCAGCTCCAAATGGTTTTTCGTATACTGTGTAGCCAGTATCCACTGTGCAACCACCACTCGTTGTGTTATCAGCGTCGTTACCAACTGTAAAAATTTTTCCATCATCAGGACCACCCGACCATTTCCAACATCCTTCTGTATCAGCGTCAGTTCCGCCTAACCATGCATTCACTCCAGCTTTGTCATCTATAAAAGTATTTTCTTGATAACTTGTTATAGAAGCAAGATATCCTGATAGCCCGTTTAAAGTAGAAGCTTCCGCAGCAGTTTTTGCATCAGACCAAGTTATATTACTTCCATGATTTACGACTTTGTAATAATGCCCATTAGCTGAATTATAAAGACTTCCAGCTGGTGTTATGGATAATGTTACTGTAGGTGATCCTGTAGTTCCATCACCCTTAAATGATAAAGTAGCTATCGCTGCATTTATTTCAGCCTGCGTTCCTATAAATCCTATTTCTTCATGATCGCTAGCTTCTAATTTACAATTAGTTGGTTCACTAGAACTATCAGAGGTATAATCACAATACCCAGAAGCTTGTTCCAAACCTGTAGTAGTTGTAACAACGAGGGTTCCTGCCGAAGCAGTAATAGTTGCTAATAAATCAGTTGCAGTAAAACCACTTATGCTTGGAGTAGTTCCAGAGTCTGATAACAGCACAAAGCTAGACGTATTCGCAGTCAAGGTGCTAGGCATTGTAATTGTTTCAGACCAAACTTTATTACTAAGTAATAAAGTCACACCGATAGCAGCTATCTTTATCCAAGCTCTCATAAAAAACCCAAAATGATTATTTCTTAATTATTTATATTAATTTAAGCCTGATTATTCAACAGCAAGAATAGCTACAATTCTTAATTGAAAAAGAGGGTTTTTATCCTTTTCCTCGCCAAGGAATAGTTTTATCAATGATTTTTCTAATGGTGATATCAAAAACAAGACCCAACATACCCATTATAAAAATAGTAATCCAAATCACCTCATATTGGAAATATTTTTTAGCAACGTTTTCGACAAAACCTACTCCAGTGGTTCCTGCTAAAAACTCAGCAGCTACTAAAGTTCCCCAACACATCCCTGTTGCCACTCTGATACCGGTAAGAATCTCTGGAAGTGAATTAGGAAAT
The DNA here is from genome assembly GCA_003282965.1 of Pelagibacteraceae bacterium AG-325-E13. Classification (GTDB taxonomy): domain Bacteria; phylum Pseudomonadota; class Alphaproteobacteria; order Pelagibacterales; family Pelagibacteraceae; genus Pelagilacustribacter. The sequence goes on from QBYF01000002.1 coordinate 84,169, forward strand.
ATTACATGTCTTAAAATTTGCCATTTTGATGCACCTAATGAGTGCGCGGCATGAATTTTTGATAATTGTGTTCCTGATGCGCCGGCTCTAGCTGAAATTATCATGATTGATAATGACACCATAAATAATAGAAAGACTTTACCAAGATTATCTATACCTAATACAGAAATGACTAGAGGCGCCCAAGCTAAAGGAGGTACCGGTCTGTATAATTCAATTAGTGGATCAAAAAAACCTTTAGCAAATCTATTTAGACCCATATATAATCCTAGTGGCACACCAACTATTATTCCTGCTACCAAGCCAAGAAAAACTCTTAAAAAAGAATCCCAAATATGTCCTGTTGGGATTGGTATTTTAAATAATTCAAAGTCTCCTGTTACAAAACTTAAAACTTTACTTTTAAAGTTTGGTTCAATTTCACCTTTTTCATTATGAACAGGATATTCACCAGGTAAAGTATCTGCAATCCAATCTGGAAGAAGAAATCCAATTATTTTACTTACGTCCATCATCTCATACCAAATTAATGGGATTTGTTTAAACCCAACATTTGGGTTAAGCATTAAAGCAAATTTGTTAACTGTGTCAGAAGGTTTTGGAAGCCATCTACCAGACCCTTGTTCTGAACAGCTAGGCCCACTAGAAATAATTGTACCTGATGGAAATAGAAGTATATCAACCCATCTCAAACCACCTTGTTCTTTTTTTTGAACTTCATCGAAGTTTACTATAGATAATTGCATATCTTTTAATGTATTAGGCGGAAATATACTCGCGTATTCTATTCTTCTTGCAATTTTAAGAATATCTTTTGCAAAAGATGAAGATATTTCATCAGAAGGACTTAATCCAGATCTGTAATCTTTTATCTCTTTTTTAAGATTTTTAAGTACAGCTGTATATTGCGGATTATGATTTCTCAGCTCAAAGAATTGATCGCTAATTAAATTTAATTCTACCGCAGCAGCTTGAAATTTCAATCCTCTTTTAGTTTTTGGTATAGATGGAATCTCGATAGTGTTTTCCACTGATGTACTGGATGCACTCCATGTTCCTTCTTCCTTAGAAGCTTTAATTCTTTTTAACTTATCTTCTGGACTTTCATTTGGATAGTCTATACTTGCAAAATCTCTTGCTAAATTATTAATTTTTTCAGTAACTATTCTAATTTGTTCTTTAGTTTCGCTATTTAAAAGCTCTTCATTTGTAAGCAAAGGAATTGTGCTCTTTGTTTTTCTGACAAAATTAATTAATTTTTCTTTATCTTGGATTTTTACTTTATTCGATTTATTTATTTCTAAAATTGTATTATTTAAATTTTCAGTTTCAGTTTCTATAACAGACGTACTTTTAAGTTGACGTTCATGAATTGGAAAAAGATATTTAAGCGAAAGCAAAGATTCATTTACTTTTCCAACTTGACAAAGTTCGTTAGCAGATTTTGGAAAGAAAGATTTAGCTATATCCCATGAATAATAAAGCCAAACTAAAAGCAAAAAACTGCTACCTACAATTACCCAATGAATTCCACCTTTTGATCTTTCAGGATTTCCAAAAACAGCATCTACTTTTTCTGTTTTTATTAACTTCCTTCCATACAAAATTGACCCTACAATGGCGAAGAAAAATAAAAATGTTAGAAATCCTGTAATCATTTAAATTTCTTTACCCATAATTTCTTCTTCCATATTCCAAATCATTGAAAGTATTTCTTCTCTTTTAGATACAAATTCACTGTTATTTTTGATTTTTCTTAAATCCTCTTTAAGTCCCATGGCTGCGAAAGGTAATTGATATTCTTTATGGATTCTTCCAGGTCTAGGAGCCATTACATAAACTTTTTCTCCAAGTAACAATGCCTCTTCAACTGAGTGAGTTATAAGTATTATTGTTTTTCCAGTTTCTTTCCAAATTTTAAGAACTAAAGATTGCATTTTTTCTCTGGTTAACGCGTCAAGTGCACCCAACGGTTCATCCATTAATATTAAGTCAGGATCATTTATTAAACATCTCGCTAGCGCAACTCTTTGCTGCATACCTCCAGATAACTGATATGTTGGTGTGTTTCCAAAACCTTGTAATCCAACTATATCCAACCACTCATCTACTTTTTTTTGAGTTTGAATTGGATCTTTATCTTTCATCCTTAATCCAAAATTTACGTTTTCGGCAACAGTTAACCATTCAAACAAAGCCCCTTGTTGAAATACCATTCCTCTATCAACTCCAGGACCATTTATTTCTTTATCTCCAAGAGTAATTGTTCCAGAAGTCGGTCGAATAAATCCAGCTGCAATGTTTAATAAAGTCGTTTTTCCACATCCTGAAGGACCTAGAACGGTAAGCAGTTGTCCTTTTGTTATTGTAAAATTTAAATCTTTTAGAGCGTGAACCGTTTCTCCTTTTGGAGTTCTAAAAATCATGTTTAGATTTTTTGAAATTAGGTTGCTCATAAAGTAACTATATTAGATATTTTTTCAAAAAAATAGGCACCAATTAACTTAATTGGCGCCTATAATTTTGTTATTCAAGAACTACGGTAAAAACTTAGTAGTTACTGTACCTCTTGGAGTGTCAAAACCTTTTAAGAATTTAGAAAGATTTCCACTCTTCATAGATTTTTTAGTTTCTTTAGGTGTTAAGAATTTAAAGCCACTTAATGTGTCTTTCATGTCAGCAACTTTCATTTCTGACTCTTTTGACATAGCTTTTAAATCACTTCCACCACTTCTGTATCTATCATTAGCTTCGTGTGTTAATTCAACAAAAGATTTTACCATTCCTGGGTTCTCTTTCATGAATTTATTTGTAACTGAAACAATATCTATTCCCATGATACCGCCAGCACGAGCTTCATCTACTGTTAGAAGTCTTGATCCTACAGATGTAGCAGATTTAATAGAGTTACCTCCAAATAAACAAGCCATTACAACATCACCGCTAACTAGCGCAGCAGCTCCTTCTTCAGGATCCATTGCTATAATGTTCATTTTTTTTCTGTCGGCGCCAACTATCTTCATACTTTCAGTAAAAACATATTCAGCCATAGTTCCTAGAGGAACTGCAACTTTTTTTCCTTCAAGTTCAGAAGCATTCGCTTTAGTGATACCAGACTTTTTAGAAGTTACACAAGTCGTTCCACCCATGCCGTATTCCATAGCAACATCTACTAAACTTATAGGCGCTTTGGCTTTAACAGCATTAATGTAAGGCATTAAACCTTGTGAATAAGAGATATCTATATCTCCTGCTAACATAGCATCAGTCATTGCAACACCGTTAGTGAAGTTAGTCCACTTAACAGGTACACCTAGTGCTTTCGAATATGCTTTTTTATTCATGTCCTCAAGATTTGGAGACGGCCACTCCAAAAAGTACGCTACTCTAACTTCTTTCGCAGCTGCATTAGCAACTGAAACATTTAGAGTGAACGCAAATAAAATCCCAAGAACTGTGCTTATTATTTTTTTCATAGTTCTCCCATATGGTTTGTTAATTAAATTACTAGGATTTAAAATTAAAATTTAAGTTAAGTAAATAGTAAGGTTGCCTTTTTTATGCATACCTACTATTCAACCCCTTTCAATTATCAGATCAACAGTGTTCTTTTTAGGTTCAATCTATAGTTGCATACAATAATTCTTGATTTAATTTAACAAATGTCTACTAATTTAATTTATGAGTTCCTCAAACAGAACAAATATACCAAATTCTTTAAATGAGCATTGGATGCCATTTACAGACAACAAAAGTTTTAAAAAAAACCCTAGACTTATTACTGATGCTAAAGGAGTTTACCTTACTAATCATGAAGGTAAAAAAATGATTGATGCTAGTTCAGGATTATTTTGCAACCCTCTTGGACATGGAAGAAAAGAAATTACTGAAGCAGTATCAAAACAATTAGATAAGTTAGATTATTGTCAGCCTTTTAACCAGGGGTATGGAGGATCATTTGAATTAGCTACAAGAATAGCAAAAAAAACTCCTGAGGGCATTAATAGAATATTTTATACCATTTGTGGTTCTACAGCCGTTGAAACTGCAATTAAAATTGCAATCGCATATCATAGAGCAAAAGGGGATGCTAAACGATTTAGATTTGTAGGGCGTGAGAGAGGTTACCATGGAATGAATATTGGAGCTACTACAGTAGGGGGAATGATAAATAATGTAAAAACTTTTGCTAGTGTATTAATGCCAGGTGTTCAACATATGCGTCATACTCATTTACCTGAGCATAAATTCGTAAAAGGCCAACCTGAAACTGGGGTAGAGATGGCTGAAGACTTAGAGAGAATAGCAATGAATTTCGGAGGAGAAAATATAGCTGCTTGTATAATTGAACCTATCGCAGGATCAACTGGAACATTAGTACCTCCTAAGGGCTACTTAAAAAGAATAAGAGAAATTTGCAGTAAACACGGAATACTTTTAATTTTTGATGAAGTTATAACTGGCTGGGGAAGAACAGGTTCTGCATTTGCAGCACAAGAATGGAATGTTACACCTGATATAATGACTATGGCTAAAGCCACAACTAATGGAGTAGTTCCAATGGGAGTGGTTGCTGTAAAAGAGGAAATCTATGACTCAGTATTGGATGCATCATCAGCGCCAGAGGGAACTCCAGAATTATTTCACGGTTACACTTATTCTGGAATACCTGTAGCTGTTGCTGCAGCTTTAGCAGTTCAGGATATCTTTGATAAAGAAGATATTTTTAAAAGAGCAAAAGAAATGTCACCTTATTTACAAGACGGTTTGCAATCTCTTAAAGATTTGAAAGATGTTGTCAGTATTAGAGGATATGGAATGATGGGTGGGATAGAAATGAAAATGAAAGACAAGCCAGGAAAAGCAGGCTTTCAAGCATTTAAACATTGCTATGATGCTGGAGTAAACTTTAAAAATACTGGTGACAACATAGTTATCGCTCCTCAATTTATATGTGAAAAAAAACATATAGATGAAATTATAGATAAGTTAAGAAAAGGCATATCGAATTATTCAAAATCTTAAATGATAATTGGAGTTCCAAAAGAAATTAAACTTCAAGAACACAGAATCGGTCTAACACCTGATAGTGTAAAAGTTCTTACAGATAAAGGGCATGAAGTTTTGGTTCAAACAAATGGTGGATTTGAGGCAGGCTTTACTGACGAAAATTATAAGAATGCAGGTGGAAAAATTATTAGTAGTGCTGAGGAAATTTTCAGAAAAGCTGAATTGATTGTTAAAGTAAAAGAGCCTCAAGAAAGTGAAGTAAAGTTAATAAGGGAAAATCAAATTATATATACTTATTTACATTTAGCAGCAGCAAAAAAATTAACAGAAGGTTTAATTAAATCAAAATCAATTTGTATAGCGTATGAAACTGTAACAGATGACAATGGACGTCTTCCCTTGCTAGCGCCAATGAGTGCAGTAGCTGGCAGGATGTCTATCCAAGCAGGTGCACACTCTCTTGAAAAAAATCAAAAGGGAAGAGGTTTGTTATTAGGAGGAGCTCCAGGAGTTGAACCGGCGAATATAGTAATTTTAGGTGGAGGAGTGGTTGGAGAGAACGCTGCTATTATAGCAACTGGCATGAGAGGAAAGGTTTACGTTGTTGATAAGTCAAAAGAAAGATTAAAGCAATTACATGAAATGTTTGGTGATAAAATTATACCATCTGAGAGCGATAAAACTGATCTTAAAAAACTAATTACCGATTGCGATCTTTTAGTTGGAGGAGTTTTAATACCAGGCGCTGAGGCTCCAAAATTAGTAACAAAAGAAATGATTAAAAGCATGAAAAGAGGATCAGTAGTTGTCGATGTTGCAATTGATCAAGGTGGCTGTGTAGAAACAAGTAAACCAACTACCCATGCTAATCCAACTTATTTAGTTGATGAAGTTGTTCATTATTGCGTGGCAAACATGCCAGGCGGAGTCCCAAGAACTTCCACTATGGCTTTAAACAAAGCTACTTTGCCACTTTTGATCAAACTAGCAGAACAGGGTTATAAAAAAACCTTACAAGAAAATAAAAATTATTTGGCTGGTTTAAATGTTTACAAGGGCAAAGTTACATTTAAAGGAGTGGCTGAAGCATTTAACCTCGATTACACCCCTGCCGAGAAAGCCTTATTACTTTAAGTCCATTTTAAGCTTTTTAAGAATTTATTGACCCATTTTGTACTATTCTTGTATATCAAGCCCGTTGTTATTGTGTTCAAATGTAAAAATATGAGTGCATTGAAGTTTAAAGAACATTCTGAACAAAAAGCTGATATTGGCTTCGATAAAAAAGTTGATGTTACGAACTTAGTCAGCAGATTAAATCAAGAAAGAAAAAAAGAGAGAAATAGCAATATAGCTCTTTCAGTTGCGGCAGTTTCTGCGGTAACTGTTTTTGGAATCATACTTAGTTTATAAAGTTTTATTCTTTATTTCAAATTTTTATCTAGCATTACTCAACGTCTATTGATGGTTGTATATACTAATTAATTTCAGTATTTTGACTATTTATAATGAACATTGCCTTTTATATTGATGAAATGAATTTCAGAGGTGTTGCTAACTCAACCTATCAATTTGCTTTTCAAAACCAAAAAATATTAAAGAATAAATCTATAGTTTTTTATAATAAAGGAAACTATCGAAATCAAAAAGAAGTAATTAACAAGTTTAAAAAAAAATTTAAAGTTATCGGAGTTTCATATTTTAAAGAAATCGAAAGTTTTAAAGACAAACTTTCTATAAATTATATATATGTGCAAAAAAGCGGTAATAAAAATAACTGGAAATCCACCAAAATTAAAACTCTTGTTCATAGCGTATATCCTCAAAAATTAAATCAAATCCACGGGCATAAATATGTTTATATTTCTGAATGGTTAAGTAAAGATTTTTCAAATAATAAAATAACTTTTATTCCATTAATTACGGAAATAACAAAAAACAAAAGTAATTTAAAAAAAAAATTAAGAATTTCTAAAGATAAGTTAGTATTTGGTTGTTACGGTGGTGAAAGTAGTTTTGATTTAAAATTTGCTCAAACTGCAATTTTAGATATTGTTAAAAAAAAGAAAAATATAGTGTTTATATTTTTAAATATAAAAAAATTTTACAATCACAAACAAATTAAATTTTTAAAAGGTACTTTAAATGAAAATTTTAAGAGAAAATTTATAAATTCTTGTGATGCAATGATCTATGGCAGAAGTTTAGGCGAGTCCTTTGGATTATCTTGCGGTGAATTCACATTAGCAAATAAGAGGATAATTTCATATAAATTCAACAGACATAGATCTCACTGTTATAATATTTCTTCTAATCATTTTATTGAATATTATTCTTACAATTCATTAGTGAAAATACTTTTAAATTTTAAAAAAAAATCTTTTAATATTCAAAACAATTATAAAAATTACTCAAAAAGTAAAGTAATGTTAATTTTTAATAATATTTTTTTAAAAAAAGAACAAAATATATCAATTTCGTTTTGGGACTATTTAAAAAATTGTCAAGGTTTCATAAAAATGAATTATTATTACCTAAGACATAAATTGTATGACCATTATTTTAATTATTTTGAAAATAGATTTTTGAAATAAAGCATTTAATGAAATCTATTTTAAAAGCCATCTATAAACCATTAGGTTTTATAAACAATAAATCGAAAGTTGCTCTTTACTATATTAAATAAAATATTATACATTAAATAATGTTTCTTAAAATTTTGAATTTTTTTTTAGTCCTTTTATTAATTTTGGTATCAGTAACTTTATATAAAACAGACTCCAAGTATTCAGTATTAAAAAAAGAACTGAAAAAAAAAGAGATTCTAATTAATGATCAATTAAATTATATTAATAAAAATAATACTCTTCATGAATTTAATATAAAGAAAAATTTAAAAAAACTTGAATTTCCTAAAACTATATCTCTAGATATAGAATTATATAAAAATAAACAAACAATAGATTTTTACAAAAGCAATAATCAGTTGGTACGAGGTATAAATAATTATTTTCCTGGTAGTGGTTATTTAGAGGTGTATGAAAATAAACTATTTTTAATTTCCGCGGCTGGTTTATTTGCGTATACAAGTAATTTAAATGTCGACGCAATTACTTTCAATCAAATTAATAACAATATAAACGAGTTTTTATCTTTGGATGAAATTAATAAGGAAAACTGGTTTTCTGTAAAAGATTTATTAGTAGCAAATGATCATGTTTATGTTTCATTTACAAACGAACAAAAAAAAAATTGCTGGAATACTTCTATTATTGTAGCCAAACTTAATTTTGATTATTTAAATTTTACAAATTTTTTTGAGCCAAAAAATTGCATAAAAACTATTGGTAATGATGACCAAGAATTTAACGCTCATCAGTCAGGCGGAAAATTATTCAAATATGATGATAGTAATATAATTTTTACAACTGGTGATTATCGTTTACGAAAATTAGCACAAGATGAGAACTCAACTTTTGGAAAAATATTAAAATTAAACACTAATTCAAAAAAATACGAAATACTCTCTTTAGGCCACAGGAATCCACAAGGTTTATTTTATAACTCTAGTAAAGATTTTATCTTATCAACAGAACATGGCCCACATGGAGGAGACGAGATTAATCTCAATCTCAATACAAAAATAATTAAAAATTTTGGATGGGCAATATCATCCTACGGAGAACATTATGGAGGAAAAGATAATCCAACTAATATAAGTAAATATAAAAAGTATCCCCTTCACAAATCTCACAAGGACTACAATTTTGTAGAGCCACTTAAATATTTTGTTCCTTCTATTGGGATCTCACAATTGGTTGAAATAAAAGAAGATAAATTTTTATTATCTTCTCTTAAAGACAAATCAATATACACTTTTACGTTAAACAAAAACTATGAATTGGTCGAATTTAAAAGAATTGAAATCGGAGAAAGGATTAGAGACATGACCTATAATAATGAGAAGAGAGAAGTAATCCTTTTTTTTGAGGATACCGCAAGTATTGGTATACTTAGTATTGAGTAAAAAAGATAATTGATTGCAAATAAAAACTGTTATAAACGAAATAGCTTAAGTCGAGGCGAGGTAGCTCAGTTGGTTAGAGCACAGGACTCATAAGCCTGGGGTCGGCGGTTCGAATCCGCCCCTCGCTACCAATATAAAATGAAAATTAAATCATGCGATTAAAATATAAATTTTTATTTAAAAGAATTTTGTATTATTTTTATGGAGAAAAGTTTTTCAAAAGACTTCCTTATGACTGGAGCAAGCATCCAACAAGAATCAGAATTATTCAAGAAGTTATCAACTTAAAAAATATGATAATTATCTAGAAATCGGCTGTGATCAGGATGAAAATTTTTCTCAGATAAACATTAAAAACAAAATAGGTGTTGATCCTAAAAGTGGGGGAACTCACAGAATGACAAGTGATGAATTTTTTAAGAAAAACAAAAATAAATTTGATATTATTTTTCTTGATGGATTACATACTTATGAGCAAACTATTAAAGATATAAATAACGCAGCTAAATGCGTTCAAGATGATGGAGTAATTTTAGTTCACGATTGTCTACCAAAAAAAATATGGAATCAGATAGTCCCTAGGCTTTATGGACATTGGAATGGAGATGTTTGGAAAGCTATTGTTGAGGCAAGAACCTATAATAACATACAAACATTTACATGTATTGCAGATCATGGTTTGGGAATGATATTAAAAAGAAAGAATAATAATATCTTAAATATAAAAAATAAAGACTTCAAAAATTTAAAATTTTCAGATTATTATAAAAATCATAAGGATTTTATGAACCCCATTACCTACGAACAATTAAAAACAATCATACTGAATTAATATGCAAGATTTAAATATGTATTGTTTAACAATCGATAATGATCATTTAGACATGATTAAAAAGATTGGATATATACCCGTTGGTTTAGGAAATAATATCAAATCTAAAGATTTTTTAAGAGACAACACTAAAATCAATATTAGTAAGAAAAACCCTTTCTATGGAGAGTATTCGTTTCATTACTGGCTCTGGAAAAATGATATTAAAAATTTAGAAAATAAATGGATTGGTTTCTGTCAGTATAGAAAATTTTGGGTAATTAATAATCAAGAAAAAAAATTTTCAGATTTTAATGAATTTTCTGAATCTCTTTTAAAAAAAATTCCAGATAACTATGCAAAATATGACACTATTTTGGGTGACCCTTTCTTTGTAAATCAATTTAAACTTTCTAAATTTCTAAAGCGAAATTTTAAAACAATGATTAAAAATCCTATGTTATTTCTTGACAAAAAAAAAAGAAATTTAAAATTTCATTTTGACATGATGCACGGAGATGGAAATTTATCTAAAGCAATAAATTTACTTGATAATTCTGAGAAAAAAGATTTTTTAAATTATATGGAGGACTCTGTTTCTTTTAGTCCTCATAATATGTTTATTTGTAAAAACAAAAAACATCTTAAACTTTACTACGACTCTATTTTTCCTTGGTTAGAGAGATGTGAAAAAGAGTTTGGTTTTAATTTAGAGGGTTATGGTTTAAAAAGAATTTACGGTTTTTTAGCAGAAAGATACATGTCTTACTGGTTTAAGAAATATACAAATGTAAAATTAATGCCTATAATCTTTAAGGATATATCTGACTTTCCATAAAAGTTAAAGACCTTTAAAATTATTACAAAAATTATCAAAAGAATTTAAATTTTTATCTTTTTTTGAAAGAATAATTTTCTTTTTTGGCCACTTAATTTTAATTTTTCTATCGTTATAAATAATTCCATTTTCAAACCTAGGTTTATAAAAATTATCTAACTTATAATAGATAATATTATCGTTATCATAACTATAATAAGCGTGAGCAAAACCTCTTGGAATGAAAAGACTAATAGCATTTTTTTTAGATAGTATAATTTTAAACGATTTACCAAAAGTTTTTGATTTCCTTCTTAGATCTATCACAACATCTAGTATTTTACCTTTTATAACATTCACATATTTAGCTTGTTGAAATTTAGTTTGAAAATGAAAACCTCTTAGAACATTTTTTCTAGACGAAGTGCAATACTCAAAGATAAATTTTTTATTTAATATTTTTTGATTGTGAGTCTCCCTTAAAGAACCTCTATTATCAACATTATTTTTTTGTTTTATTATTAATAAACCCTTTATTTTAGTCTTATAAATTTTCATTTTTAATATTAAGAAATTTTTTTTAAATCCATATCCATTTTAAAAGGTAATTCATTTTTAGCATATTTTTTTTTGATATTTATATTCTCGGCTCTTGCGAATTGATATACTGTTTGAGCTTTCCCCCCAATGTTGAATATTCCTTTTTTATTGAGAATTTTTAAAAAAATTTTAATAAAATCATCATGAAAAATAAAATTAGTTTTAACGTTTGCAAAAGCAGATTTATGTATAAAAGGTTTCTCAGTCATACAAGCCCGCAAAATGAGCGAGTTATTATACATTTGAACTGCACATTCGCCTCCAAGTTTTGACCATCCATAATTATTCCAGGGTAAAAGAGGATCTGTTTCTTTATACTTTCCTTTTTTCCCCGGATAAACATAGTTGGTAGATAAATAAATAATCTTTAATTTTTTTTCTATACATGCGTTAACAATATTTGCTGTTCCAATTATATTTAAATCAATACTTTTTTTGATATTTTTCTCATGAATTTTCATTGGTCTGGATAAACCCGCCAAATGAATAAGATAATCAGGTTTGAATTTTTTAATATTATTTTTTATTGAAGTCTCACTTAAAATATTAAGCTGTTTTTTATTTCTAAAAATGAATTTAAATTTACTTTTTTTTCTTTTTAAAACTTTTGCAAATCTACTTTCACCACCAGTTACTAAAATTTTTTTCATTTATCTTTTTAAAATATTTTTGATTTTTAATATACCAATCTACTGTTTTTGTTATACCCTGATTTAGGTTTATTTTAGGCTTCCATTTTAATTTTTTTTTAATTTTACTGCAATTAAGAGCATACCTGAAATCATGGCCAGGTCTATCCTTTACAAATATGATTCTTACTTTTTCCCCTATCTTAATTTTTCTAATAACAAATGATTTTAAAATTTTTTTAACTAGAAAAACATTAGTACAATTAATACCAGATCCTACATTGTATTTTTCTCCAGATTTACCCTTAAAAAATAATTTTATCAGTGCCTCACAATGATCATCTACGTAAATCCATTCTCTTGAATTTTTACCTTTCGCATAAATCGTGAGAGGTTTATTATTTAATATATTGTATATCATTTTAGGAATAAGTTTTTCTGGGAATTGTCTAGGGCCATAATTATTTGAGCAATTTGAAATAACAGCATCAATTTTATGTGTTCTAATGTATGCATTCACTAGATGATCAGAGGATGCTTTAGAGGCAGAGTAAGGAGAGCTAGGTACATAAGGAAAGTTTTCATTAGATCTTTTAGAACCCTCTATATCACCATAAACTTCGTCTGTAGAAATATGAATTAATCTGATTTTTTTCTTATAATTTTTGATAGCTTCTAATAAATTATAAACTCCTAAAATATTATTTTTTATAAAGTTAAAAGAGTTATTTATTGACCTATCAACATGTGTATCAGCAGCAAGATTAAAAATTCCGTCTGGTTTATATTTATTGAGAATTTTAAGAATCTCTTTTTTATTATTTATATCAATTTTTTTGAATGAGTAGTTTTTGCTTTTAATATTCTTCAAATTATATCTTTGAGCAGAGTAGGATAGTTTATCTATATTAAGGACTTTAAATTTTTTTTTTAGCAACATATTTATTAAGTTACTACCAATAAACCCATACCCACCTGTTACGATAAACCTTTTCATTTGCTATTATTTATATTATTTATGTTTGTAAGTATACTTTCTATCATAATGAAGGCATTTTTTAGATGCAAATAACAAAAGAAAATTTGACAATAATTATCGTTACGATCAAAAGTCAAAAAATTATTGATAATTGTTTAAAGTCTATCGATCCAGAAATCAAAAAGATAATTGTAGAAAATTCCTCCAATAAAGAGTTTGTGAATTATTTGAAAGCAAAATATCCGAATATTGAATGTTACCTAACTGGTAAAAATTTAGGCATGGGGTCAGGCAATAATTTTGGAATTAAAAAATCAAAAACTAGATATGTGATGATTTTAAATCCAGATACAATTTTAAAAAAAAATACACTAAATCAAATTTTCAAAATATCAAAAAATCTTGATTTTGCCATTTTGAGTCCATTAAGTGATGATAAAGATTACCCAAATTATAAAATCAAAGATAAATCTAAAAAACAACATAATGAACTGTTTGAAGTCGATCGAGTGGATGGTTATGCAATGATTTTAGATAAGGAAAAATTTAAAAATAGTTTTTTTGATGAGGAGATATTTATGTACTTAGAAAATGATGATCTATGTTTGAGAGTTAAAAAGTCAAAAGGAAAAATTTTTGTTCATAGTAATTCATTAATTTCTCATTTAGGAGGAAAAACAGTTGATAGAAAATATTTAAATGAAATAGAATTTTCAAGAAATTGGCATTGGAATTGGTCAAAATTTTATTTTAGAAAAAAACACTATGGATTTATTAAAGCTTTTATACCTGGGTTTTTAACTTTTATAAAAGCAATTTTTAAAACTTCTTATTTTTTTATGACTAATGATAAAATAAAAAGAAAACTGTATTATTGTAGAGCATCAGGATTTATGAATGCAGTTCTAAGTAAAAAATCTTGGTTTCGACCAAGATTAGATTGATTTAATCATTTCAAGCATATATTTTTTGCAAATGTCAAAAATTAAAAAAAATATTTTGGTTACAGGTGGAGCAGGATTTGTTGGGACAAACTTAATAAACTTTCTTCTTAAAAAAACAAAATTTAATATAGTAAGTTTAGACAATTATTCATCAGGTGCTAAAAAAAATCATATCAAAAATAGAAGAGTAAAATATGTAAAAGGTCATACCAAAAATATTGTAAATTTAATAAAACATCCTAAAACAATTCATTCTGTTTTTCATTTTGGTGAATTTGCTAGAATTTATCAAAGCTTTTTAAAAATGAAAGAATGTGTTGACTCAAATTTTGTTGGTTCCACCGCTGTATTTAATTTTTGTTTAAATAATAATATCAAACTTATTTATTCTGCGACATCAGCTTCATTAGGCAACAAAGGTAGAGACGAAAATTTGTCTCCCTATGCTTTTAGCAAAGCAAAAAATCTTGAAATTCTAGAAAATTTTAAAAGATATTTTAATTTTAAATATGAAATTATATATTTTTATAATGTTTATGGACCTTTTCACATATCTAAGGGCAGTATGGCTACTGTAATTGGAATTTTTGAAGATCAATATTTGAGCAAAAAACCTTTAACAGTAGTTAATCCAGGTACACAAACTAGAAGATTCACACATATTGAAGATACAGTGGAAATTTGTTATTTGGCCTGGAAAAAAGGATTGAATAGACATTACATAATTACAAATAAAAAAACATACTCCATTAAAGAAATTGCTAAAATGTTTAAATCCAAAATTATTTACTTACCTAAAAGAAGTGGGGAAAGGTACTCTTCCGCATTAGTAAATAAAAATTTATCTAATAAAATTTACACTTTTTTTGGAAAAAAAAATATAAAAAATTATATTAATGATTTTATTAAGCAGCATTCTTAATGACCGGGAAATTCTATTAAACAATTGGTATTATAACCTTTTTTTTTAAGAAGATTATTTCCTGGCAAATCAAATAGGTTTATAACAAATATAAATCCCGCAACTGTACCACCAGAGATTTCTATCAATTTAGCTGCAGCTTCAGCAGTTCCACCTGTAGCAATTAAATCATCTATAACAAGAACTTTTTCTCCCCTTTCAATGGAATCTTTATGAACCTCTATAGTGGCTTCTCCATATTCGAGTTTAAAATCTACGGAATGAGTTTCTGCTGGTAGCTTGTTTTTTTTTCTTAGTAAAATAAATGGTTTATTCAAAGCATATGATACAGTTGATGCGAATACAAAACCTCTTGACTCAATTGCTGAAACTTTATCGAATTCAATTTTTTTCGATAATTCAATAATTTTATCATTTGTGAATTTAAAAGCTTGAGGATTTTTAATTAAAGTAGTGATATCTCGAAATAAAATACCTTTTTTAGGATAGTCTGGAATTGATCTGATATGCTTTTTTAAATCCATATTTAACTTCAAGTTTTAGCAAAAAAGCATTAATAATTAAATGATGAAAAAAAGAAAACTTGGGATAATTGGTGGTAGCGGTCTTTACAAAATGGAGGGTTTTGAAACAACCAAATGGAAAAAAATTAAAACCTCTTGGGGAAATCCATCAGATGAAATTTTAATTGCAAAATTAGGAAAAGAAGAAATTTGTTTTATACCAAGACATTCTAGAGGCCATACGATTAATCCAACAAATATTAATTTTAGAGCAAATATTGATGCAATGAAACAATTGGGAGTAACCGACATTATTTCTGTATCTGCAGTAGGCTCTTTAAAGGAAAATTTAAATCCTGGAAAATTTGTAATTGTTGATCAATTTATTGATAGAACTTTTTCAAGAATAAAAACTTTTTTTGATGAGGAGGTTGTGGCTCATGTGTCAATGGCGAAACCAACTAGCCCAAGTCTATCTGATTGTTGTGAGTTAGTTTTAAAAAAATTAAATATAGAATTTCAAAAGGGTGGAACTTATGTAGTAATGGAAGGACCTCAGTTTTCTACTTTAGCAGAGTCAAACCTTTATAGGGTTTGGGGGGCAGATGTTATAGGAATGACTAATATGCCTGAAGCTAAATTAGCTAGGGAAGCAGAAATAAGATATTGCACTGTAGCTATGGTAACTGATTATGATTGTTGGCATCCGGACCATGAAGAAGTTGATGTTTCTATGGTAATTCAAACTTTACAAAAAAATGCTTCTAACGCTCAAAACATGATTAAAGAAATTATCAAAACATTTAAAAATTTTTCTCCTGATAAAGATCCTGCTAATGATTGTTTAGATGTAGCAATTATTACCGATCCAAAAAAAAGAACAAAAAAAACAATAAAAAAATTAAAATACATTGCAGGAAGAGTTTTAAATAAAAAATAATGAAAATTAATGGTAAAACTTACAGAACGATTTGGTTTGAGAATAATATAGTAAAAATAATAGATCAAACAAAGCTTCCTCATCAATTTGTCATTAAGAATTTAAAAACTGTAAAGGACTCAATAAATGCAATAAAAACGATGGAGGTCAGAGGAGCTCCATTGATAGGAGCGACCGCTGCTTATGGATTGGTTTTATCTATTCTCGAAAAAAATGATCTATCTTTTTTAAAAAGATCTAGTGAAGAATTAATACAAGCTAGACCTACAGCCATTAATTTAAAGTGGGCAGTAGACAGAATGATGAAAAAATTATCAGGTATTAATAGTAATGAAAATCTAAAAATAGCTCTAGATGAAGCAAAAACGATTGTAGAGGAAGACGTTACCTTTTGTAAAAATATAGGTTTAAATGGTCTCGAAATAATTGAAGAAATATCAAATAAAAAAAAAGATACTGTAAACATATTAACTCATTGCAACGCTGGATGGCTTGCTACGATCGATTGGGGTACAGCCACTTCTCCGATTTACCATGCATATCAAAAAGGAATTAAAGTACATGTTTGGGTTGATGAGACAAGACCACGAAACCAAGGCGCTAACTTAACTTCATATGAATTAAATGAAGAGGGGATTCCAAACACTGTAATAACTGATAATGCGGGCGGTATTTTAATGCAAAGAGGGCAAGTAGATATGTGTATTGTTGGAACCGACAGAACTTTGTCTAATGGAGATGTTTGTAATAAAATCGGAACTTACCTGAAGGCTTTATCTGCAAAAGATAATAATGTTCCTTTTTATGTAGCCTTACCGAGTTCAACAATTGATTGGAAAATCAAAGACCACAATCAAATTCCAATCGAAGAAAGGAATTCAGAAGAACTGTCGCATGTTGAGGGCATTGATGAAAATAATGAAATGAAAAAGGTGAGAATTTACCCACAGAAAAGCAAGTCATTAAATCTAGCCTTTGATGTAACACCTGCTAAACTGGTGTCAGGTTTAATTACAGAAAAAGGAATTTGTGAAGCTTCGGAAAAAGGACTGAAGGATTTATTTAAGTGAGTAAATTAAAAGTCGAAGTAATAAAATATTCAAAAAAATTAAATATTACAAATTTATCAGCTTTAAGATCTGGTAATATTTCTGCGAGGGCAAAACAAAAGGGAGTCGAAGGTTTTTATATCACTCCATCTGGAAGAAAGTACTCATCTTTAAAACCCAAAGATATTGTATTTGTATCCCTCAAAGGTAAATATGATAAGAAAAAGGATAAGCCATCATCGGAATGGAGATTCCATCAAGATATTTATGTGAATAAAAAAGAAGCTAAAGCAATAGTTCATACACATTCTACTTGCGCGACTGCAGTTTCTACTCATCAAAAAAATATCCCAGCATTTCACTATATGGTTGCAGTAGCAGGAGGTGAGGATATTAAGTGCACTAAATACGCAACTTTTGGAACAAAAAATCTCTCAAGAAATATTATTAAAGCTCTTAAAAATAGATCAGCATGTTTGATAGCTAATCATGGTCAAGTAGCTTTTGGGGACAACTTAGAAAAAGCTTATGAGCTGGCTCAAGAGATCGAAAATATTTGCCATCAATATATAAATGCCCTAAGAATTGGAATACCTAAGATTCTTTCAACAAAAGAAATGAAAATAGTTTTAGGTAAATTTAAAAATTATAAAAAAGGATAGTTTTTAATGATTAAAGTAGGTGAGCACATAACTATAGATTTCTTAGGTGTTAAAAAAGATTATTCACCAGAGTTTTACGAAAAAGTAATTTATAAAATTGCTAAAGCTGCGAAAGTCGAAATTTTAAATGTTTCTTCTCACAAATTTGAACCCCAAGGCTTTACATTAGTAGCTTTATTAGCAGAAAGTCACTTTAGCTTTCACACATTTCCAGAAAGAAGTGTAATTAGTTTTGATTTCTTTACATGTGGTAAAGTTAATCCAAAAGTCGCCCTTAAAATACTTAGAAAAGAAATCGATCACACTAGAGTAGTTACTCATGCATTTGATAGAAGTAGCGTAGGTTTATATGATGATATTTATAGTACTCCTGGTCAAAAGAAATTTTATGTTGTTAAAGATGTTTTAGAAAAATTTACTTCCAAAGTAGGTCAGTTTGTAGAAATAATGGATCTAGAGGAATTTGGACATGCTTTATTTATTGATCATGAAATACAAGTCGCTGAAAAAGACGAAAAAATCTATAGCTCAAATTTTTTTAAATCAAGTCACGATCTGAGCAAAAAAAATGATAATGTCGCTATTATAGGAGGGGGAGACGGTGGTGTAGCCCGCGCTTGTTTAGAAAATAATTCTAATTATATAGATTGGTTTGAACTAGATCCTGAAATTGTGGATGTATGTTACCGTCACCTACCTAAAGTTTGCTCTAAAGTAAAAAAAAGTAACAAAGTTAAAACTTTTTGGGGAGATGCATTTAAAAGCATTAAAGAAATAGAAGACTCAAAATATGATAAAATTTTTGTAGACTTAAATGATGATCAATATTGCATAGACTTAGCAAGAAAGAATATGAAAGGACTTAAAAGAATTCTT
This sequence comes from Pelagibacteraceae bacterium AG-325-E13, assembly GCA_003282965.1. Lineage (GTDB taxonomy): Bacteria > Pseudomonadota > Alphaproteobacteria > Pelagibacterales > Pelagibacteraceae > Pelagilacustribacter. The sequence goes on from QBYF01000002.1 coordinate 102,938, forward strand.
AAAAAAGGTGGTATCATTACAGCACAAGTAGGCAGCAAGGATAAAAAACCTAAACAGGTGGAAAATTGGTGCAAAGTACTTGATAAAAGTTTTGGAAACGTGAAAGTTTCAGGCGCGTACATACCAAGTTTTGACTGTAATTGGAATTTTGCTTCATCTATAATGAAGTAATGTTTCGAGTTTCCTGTATTCAGCTTTGTTCAAGTGATAATACTAAACATAACTTAAAAAGAACAAAACAGCTTATAATTAAAGCTGTTAAACAAAAATCTGATTTTATTTTAACTCCAGAAGTTTCATCTAAAATATCTTTAGATAAAAAAAAACTTTTACAATCCACAACTACCATGGAGAAAGACTCCTACTTAAATGGAATTAGATATTTAGCTAAAAAATACAAAAAATGGATATTAATTGGTTCACTAATTATTAAAAAAAGTAGAAATAAATTAGTCAACAGATCAATTTTGATTTCTCCAAAAGGAAAAATAAATTGTTACTATGATAAAATCCATATGTATGATGCAATATTAAGCAAAAAAGAAAAATATTTTGAGTCAAAGCTATTTCAATCGGGCAATAAAATTAAAATTACCAAATTACCTTGGGGCAAATTAGGTCTTTCAATTTGTTATGATTTAAGATTTCCTGGAATGTATAAAAAGATGTCAAAGAGGGGAGCAATATTTATAAGTGTTCCTTCTGCGTTCACTGAAACAACAGGCAGGAAACACTGGCATACTCTTTTAAAAGCAAGAGCTATTGAAAATTTTTCATATGTTTTTGCACCAGGTCAAGGCGGCAAACATTGCAATGGTAGAAAAACTTACGGCCATTCATTAATAGTTTCACCAGATGGAAAAATTTTAAAAGAACTTGGAAAAAAAGAAGGTGTTATAACTACAACAATTAATCCTAAATTAGTAAAAAATCTCAGGAGAACAATTCCAAGTGTAAATTTTGATTAGAAATGAGATTTTACTTCTTTAATATTAGAACCTAATATCTCATTTATTTTCAATTTAATCTTAGCTCTTTCATCATTAAATCTATAAACATTTCTTGCTAGTTCAATAAAAATTTTTCCAAAATCATTATTTTTTTCTGCTGTTCTTTTACCGTCCTCTATATCCCACAGCTTTAAATTGATCTCTTTAAGTTGATCTTTAAAAGTCAGTATCTTAGATTTTTCTAAAATAAATTTGTCCATAGTATTATTCAATGAATTTAACTCTTTATCTATTTCTTTTAATTTATTTTCATCGGAAATTTTATTTTTTTTGATTTCTAAAATGGTTATTTTATCAACTAATTCTCCAGCTGAAATTTCTGCCAATATTTTGTCTAATTTTGTATTCATAATATAATTTTAGTTTATACTAATTAATAAATATACTCGGATTTAATAATGTCAAACATATTAATAATAAAACATGGTTCTCTTGGAGATTTAATTCAAGCCAATGGAGCTATTAAAGATATTAAAGAATTTTATAGTAATAGAAAAGTTTTCTTATTGACCTCTAGACCATATTCACTATTCATGTCTGAGTGCCCATATATAGATGGAGTTATTATTGATAAGAAATTACCTCGATGGAATCTATTTTATCTATATAACTTGAAAAAATCATTATCTAAGTATCAATTTTCTAAGGTGTTTGATTTACAAAATTCTAGGAGAACAAGATTCTACAAAAACTTTATTCTAAAAAATTTAGACTGGTCTTCTTCCTTAACTACTTTAGAGTCGGGGCAAAGTAAAAAAGATTTTGATGATTATCCTGTTTTAGATCGCATGGAGTTACAACTTAAAAAAAGTAGTATACCTACTAACAATGTAAAAAATGTAGATTTAAGTTGGGCTTACGAAGATCTATCAAAAATTATCAAGCAGTATACTAATAGAGACTACATTCTAATCTTTCCATTTTGTTCAAAAAAACATCAAAATAAAAAATGGCCCTTCTTTAAAGATTTGATTTCTCAAATGAGAAGAGAATATAAAAATAATTATTCAGTTTTAGTTGCTCCTGGCCCTAATGAACTGACAGAAGCGAAAGAACTGAATGCAAATGTAGTTTTGAATGAAGGAAATCCTATAAATATTAAAATGTTAATTTCTTTGATAAAAGGAGCAAAATTTATTGTGTCAAACGACACTGGCCCAGCTCATATTGCATCTCATTTAAAAAAAAATGGATTAGTTCTATTTGGAAGCCATACAACAGCTAAAAAAGTAAGTTTAGGAAATGAAAATTTTAAAGCAATAAGTGTGGAGAAATTATCTAATTTGAAAGTGAACACAGTTATAGGAGAGATTCGAGATAAATTAAATTAGCTCAATGTATTTTTTAATAATTTTGTTCCAACTAAAGTTTTTTGAGAATTCTAAAGCGTTAGCACCTAGTTTTTTATAATTATCATTGTCTAAAATTTTTAATAATGTTTCATAAAGATTATTTAGATCGTTACCATCGCAAAGATAACCTGTTTTACCTTCCAGGACTGCGTCTGCTTCACCACCAAACTTTCCAGCAATCGAGGGTTTTCCATAGGATGCAGCTTCAATAAAAGTAATTCCAAAACCCTCTACAGATTTTTTATAAATAACAGATGGCATTATGAATATATCTGATTTTTCTAGCAAACCTATCTTTTCTTGTTCAGTACTTTTATAAATAAATCTTACTTGATCTATTAAGCCAAGTTCCTTACTAAGTTTTTCCAAGTTGCTTTTTTCATCTCCATCTCCAATTGAAACATATTTTAGTTTAGGAAATTTAGGTAAAAGATTTTTAATAGTCATTAAAACATTTTTATGACTTTTCCTCCCATCTAGTCTTGAAACTGTAATTAGTTTTGGAAAAGCATCTGTAAAAATATTTTCAGCAAATTTTTTACCTTCTTCATTGACTTGAATAGGATAATTACAGCCAGGATTAATGACTTTGATATTTTTATTTTTATAACCTAATTTTGTTGCAAGATTTTTTGTAAAATCTGAATTTGCAATTATAAAATTTGCTTTATTTAAAGCACTAATCATTCTTTTATTTAATGATGACTCAATCGGGTGATTAATTTCTTTTGAATGTATGAGACAAAAAGATTTTGTTCTATCTAATGTAGAGAGCTCTATATTTTCTAAACTTTTCCAATGATCAAAAAAAACAGCTCTTATATCATTATCTTTTATAAATTCTTTTACTAGATTAGCTTTTCTATATTTTTTAAAAATTTTAAAACCCGAAATTCTTTGTATATCCAATTTAGAATTTAAGTCGTAATTTTCAGAGTTTTCAAAACTGTCAGCAAAAACTTTTACTGGGCCATGATTAAGAAGAGCGTTAGATAAACCTTCCATTAAGTTTTGAATTCCACCAACATCAGGAGGAAAATTTCTAGTAGAAATTAAAAACATTATTTAAACCATTTAATATTACAACCCATACTTGGAATTTGTTCTACCGGACCTTTTTGTGTTTTGGAAATCATTTCCATAGCTCCTTTTAGATCACTATCTCCATCTCTTACGGGCTTTAAATTTTTAAGCTCTCTAATTCTTCCTCTATATTGAAGTTCTAGATTTTTATTGTAACCAAAAAAATCAGGTGTACATACAGCTCCATATTTTTTTGCGACTTCTTGTGTTTCATCAATTAAATAATCTAAATCTTCAAAATTATTATCTTTTGCAAATTGAATCATATTATCAAAGGAGTCTTCTGGATAATTTTTTGTATCATTTGACATGATAGCAACTGAATTAATTCCATCATTTCTTAAATTTTTACAATCCTCAACTAAGTCTTTAATAATAGCTTTAACATACGGACAGTGATTACATATGAACATTATTAAAGTTCCATTTGTTCCCTTTATATTTTCAAGAGAAACTAATTCATTATTTATAGATTTGAGTTTAAAATCCTCTGCTTTTTTACCGAAGTCGCAGATTGGTGTTTTAGTTAAAGACATAATATATTATAAGAGTTATAAATTAATTATACAGCAATTTTATGATTTACGATTTTGAAGGCAAAACACCTAAACTAGACCCAAACAGTTGGGTTGCACCAAATGCTGTAGTAATCGGAAACGTAGATTTAAAAAAGGATTCGAATATTTGGTTTAACGTAACGCTTAGAGGCGATGTAGAAACTATTACAATAGGAGAGGGATCAAATATTCAAGATGGTAGCGTGGTACACACTGATCCTGGTTGTCCAGCTATCATAGGAAAGAATGTTACTGTGGGCCACTTAGTAATGCTTCATGGATGCGTTATAGAAGATGATTGTTTAATAGGAATTGGTAGCACAATTTTAAATAAAGCTAAGATTGGAAAAAATTCTATTATAGGAGCTAATGCTCTTGTCACAGAAAATAAAGTAATACCTGAGAGATCTTTAGTTCTTGGAAGCCCAGGAAAAATTGTAAGACAAGTTACAGACGAAGAAATAAAAGGTATTAAAGAAAATGCTGAACATTATGTTGCAAATTATAAAAAATATAAGAAATAGTTTTTTTATTTTAATTCTAATTTGTCCAAATGTTTTCGCCAAAGAAATTACAAATTTATCTTGGAATAAAAGTGTATATGTTGGAAAAAAACTTTCTAATTTCAGGGAAACAGTCAAATCTCCAGCTTTAGGAAAAGAAGCGTGGAAAATCACATTACTACCTAAAGATTGTGGTCGAGATAGAGAAGGAGATTATTCAGATTGTAAAAACAATGGTAGAGATCCTGTAGTTGGTCACGGAGGAGGAGATAGAGCAAGAAGTGAGTACTCTTCATCAGAGAAATTTAGAGGTGAGAAGTGGCATTCAGTTAGTATATTTATTCCAAATGATTTTAAAAGTGTAGAACCTGTAAGCACTTCCTTTTTTCAAATATATGAGAAAGGAGAGGGTCCAAGATTAATGTTAAGACCAAAGTATGGTGTTTTATCACCTAGATATTACCCAGTAAATGGCATGGACTCTGCAGGAGTTGTGTATAAAAGACTTAGGATTAAAAACATGAAAGGAAAATGGACAACAATTTTATTTCATACAAAAATGTCTAAAGATCCCAAAAAAGGATTTATGAAAATGTATGTAGACGATATTCTTTACAATGTTTTTGAAGGAAGAACTAGTTTTGGTGGAGAGCACTACAATAAATTTGGAATATATCACAGTTGGATTAGCAGATGGAATGAAACGTTTAATGGTCAGTATCCTAAACAAGTTGTTTATTATGACAACCTTTTCAGAACAAATAAAAAAGAAAAACTTTTAAAACTAATTCAAAAAAACTAGGGGACTAACCAGTTTTGTTTCTTATTTTCTATATCAAAAATAGCTCTACGGTGACCTTTAGCAGCCAAGTATAGCCATTCAATAGATTTAATATTACATTTAATAACTGTAAAATTATCATAACCTTTTTCACTTTGCTCCATCGTATAATCAAAATCCTCTAATTTTGAAATCATACCCGACGTCGGCTTGCCTGAAACAGAACCAGGCGCATCATCTGTAAGGTAACATCGTCTACTGATGTGTTGAGTTTTTTTCCAAGAATCTTCAGACACTGAATTTTTATTATTAATTTCACAAATGACTTTTACTCTTAATTGAATTTTTTCCTCCTTATCGTAAAAAACTAAAGAGGCATTTTTATTTTTCTTAAGAATATCTACTTTTGGAGATCTAAGATCAGTATGAAATTGTAATACATTATTTTCTTTATCTGACTTTCTTAAAACTACTATTCTCCCATCGATATTATTTTGATCAGCACAAATAAAAACTGGTATTCTAAAAGGTGAACTTCTATTTGTTACAGCATCATCCAACATGGACCACAACTTTTTTTGAATTTCCTCAAAATTTTCGTAGTACGCTGGTTGCATACTCTATTTTCTAAATCTTTTGATTAAGCTTGAAGTATCCCATCTTTGACCACCCATCTTTTGTACTTCAGCGTAATATTCATCTATTAATTTTGTAATTGGAAGAGGAGAATTATTTTTTTTTGCTTCGTCCATAGCTATCTTTAAATCTTTTCTCATCCAATCAACTGCAAAACCATAATCAAACTTATCTTCAATCATTGTCTTGTGTCTATTATCCATTTGCCATGATTGAGCAGCACCTTTTGAAATTACTTCAATCACATCATGCATATTTAAACCTGCATTCATTCCAAAATTAATTGCTTCTGATAAACCTTGGACTAAACCAGCTATACAAATTTGGTTAACCATCTTTGTAAGTTGCCCACTTCCAGAAGGCCCTAGTAACTTAATTTTTTTACTATAACAATCGATTACAGGCTCAGCTTTTTTAAATGGAGCTTCGTCTCCACCAACCATTACAGTTAAAGCTCCACCTTCAGCTCCAGCTTGCCCTCCAGAGATTGGTGCGTCCAAAAAATCAAATCCTTTTGTCTTTGCCTCTTTATAAAGTTCTCGAGCAATATTTGCTGAGGCAGTGGTATTGTCGATATAAATTGAACCTTTCTTTGCAGTTTTAAAAAGCCCTTTGTCACCTAGCGTAACCTCTCTTAAGTCATTGTCATTTCCAACACATGTAAAAATATAATCACTTTCTTTTGCTGCATCCATTGGAGTTTCAGCTAAGTTACCTTTGTAATCTTTAATCCATTTTTCTGCTTTTGATTTTGTCCTATTATAAACAGTTACATTGTGCCCGGCTTTTGATATATAACCTGCCATAGGATAACCCATGACCCCTAGACCTATGAAAGAAACTTTACAACTCATAAATGATTAAACTCTCCTTAAGTAAAAAAGTAATTATATTTGGTTTTATATTTACATTTTTTTCTAGTTTTGGACAGAGTTTTTTTCTGGGATTGTTTAACGCACCAATAAGAAATGAGTTAGGTATAACCCATGGACAATTTGGCAATATTTATGCAACAGCAACAATTTGTTCTAGTGTAATACTTATTTGGATCGGAAAAAAAATAGATGATTATAGAATTTTTTATTATTCTTTTTTTGTAATTATTTTATTATTTTTATCGTCATTATTTTTTTCGTTTATAAATAGTATTTATTTTTTAGCTGTGGCTATTTTTTTAATGCGATTATCTGGCCAAGGATTAATGAGCCATGCATCTACAACAACAATTTCTAGATTTTTTGAGAGATCTAGAGGTAAAGCTTTGAGCACTATTTGGCTAGGTCTTTCTACAGCAGAATTTATATTACCTGTGCTTATAACTTATTTTTTTCTTATTTATTCCTGGAGAACTGTTTGGCAAGGTATCGCTATATTAATAATCTTATTATTACCTTTTGTTATTATAAATACTATAAAATCAGTAAAACTTGACTCTAGAGAAGTTGAAATCAACTCTAAAAATAAAAAAATTAAGATAAAAAGCTGGAGAAGAAGAGATGTAATTAAAGATTATAGATTTTATATTGTTTCGTTAAATATGTTAGCAATGCCATGGCTAGCAACAGGAATATTTGTTTATCAATCATTTATATCTGACTCTAAAATGTGGGCAGTTTACACTATCCCAAAAGCATTTATGATTTATTCAATTACCTCAATTGTAACTCTATTTTTATCAGGATTTTTAGTAGATAAATTTACTGGTCGAAAATTAATTTTATTTATGAATATTCCATTATTATTAGCAATGTTTGTTTTGTTTAAATTTAATCATGAATTTTTTGCATATATTTTTTTAGGTTTAGTAGGCGTATCAAATGGACTTGCAAACATATTAGGGTCTTCTACATGGGCAGAAATATATGGAGTTAAATATATTGGGAGCATTAAAGCTTTAACAACAGCTTTTATGGTTTTTTCTACAGCTTTTGGAACAGCCGTATTTGGTTTTTTTATAGACTTAGGATTTACAATTGAAAATATAGCCTTTGTAGGAGGCGCTTATATTGTTATATCTTTAGCCCTATTATTAGTTTTTAGGAAAAAAATTGAGCCAGTAAGATTGACAAATTAAGCTTGATTTATTGACTTTAATTGAATATTAAAACACCACAATGGCCAGAATTACCGTAGAAGACTGCTTAGAAAAAATCGATAATCAATACGATCTAGTTTTACTTGCTAAAGAGAGAACGGTTCAATTAAATGCTGGTTCTCCTATGTTAGTTGAAGAAGATAATGATAAAAGAACTATTATTTCTTTAAGAGAAATAGGCGATGGAAAAATTTCAGTTAAAGACTTGGAAGAAAATGCAATTAAAAGACTAAGAAAAGAACCCGATGAAACTGAGCAACAAGAGGAAATTGAAGAAGAAACTAACGACGATTTTGAAGATTTATATAAAGGCCAAATTTCAAAAAGTGGAGTTGCAATTTTACCTTCAAAAAGAACTAGAAGAATTCCCGAAGTTAAAAAACCTAGTTTAGCCGATGAAGCTTTGTCAGAATTAAAGTCTGAACAACCAGAGATTAAAGAAGAGAATTTAGAAAAAGAAGAAGAACCTCTAGAATTAAGTGAAGAGGCTCCAGCAGCAGAAGACAATAAATCAGAATAAATTATGATCAAGACTGTTTCAGTGGCTCCAATGATGGATTGTACTGATAAGCACGAAATATATTTTTTAAGCTTAATTAGTAAAAATGTACATCTTTACACTGAAATGATTGTAGCAAATGCAATTACTAGAGGAGATCGTAAAAAACTTTTATCATTTAAAAAAATAACTAATCCAGTTGTCCTTCAAATCGGAGGATCTAATCCAACTGAATTGGCTGAAGCTTGTAAAATTTCAGAAGATTTTGGCTATAAAGAAATAAATTTAAATTTAGGATGTCCAAGTAAAAAAGTTCAAAAAAATAAATTTGGTGCTTGCCTGATGCAGGAGCCTGATCTTGTTGCGCGTTGCATTGAAGCTATGGCAAAATCTACTAAGTTACCTGTTACGATTAAGACTAGGATAGGATTTAATGATGTTGAAAATTTTGATTTCTTAAAATCTTTTATACAAACTACAAAAGATGCTGGATCTAAAAAATTTATCATCCATGCAAGAAAAGCTTTACTTAAAAAATTAACCCCAAAAGAAAATTTAAATATTCCACCATTGAAATATGAATTTGTTTATAAACTAAAGGAATATTTTAAAAAGGACGAAATTATTATCAATGGAGGTATTAAGACAACAGAAGACATTAAAAACCATTTATTTAAAGTTGATGGTGCTATGATAGGAAGAGCTGTTTATCACTCTCCATATTTTTTAGCCGATATCGAAAGAGATGTTTTTAATAACAAGGAAGTTCCGACAAGGTCAGAAATTATGGAAAAATTAATTCCATACATTCAAGAAGAAACTACTAAAGGAACTCAATTGAATCATATTATGAGACATACAGTTGGATTATTTCATGGACAAAACGGTTCGCGTACTTGGAAGCAATATCTTTCAAAGAACATGTGTATTAGAGATGCTGATCTTCAAAAAGTTAATCATATAATGGATCAGGTAAAAAAAACAAATCCTGTCTCACTAGAAAGATAATTTTGGAAATTATCTCTCAACAAGAAACAATCTATTTAATCTTAATAATGGTAGCTACCGCAATACCAGCTGGATTTGCAGCAGGTTTATTTGGAATTGGAGGTGGATTGATTACAGTTCCTATCTTGTTTTATATTTTTGGCTCAGCAGGTATTGAGCCTACATATTTGATGCACCTTGCAGTTGGAACTTCTTTTGCAATCATTATACCTACTTCTATAGTTTCGGTTTTAACTCACCATCAGCATAAGGCTGTAGATTTTAATATTGTTAAAGGTTATGGGATATTTGTTATTATAGGGGTAATTCTTGGAACAATCTTAGCTGCAGGTTTAAAGACTAAGCCTTTAATATTATTCTTTACAATAGTTGTTTACATTCTTGCGTTTTATTTATTATTTTTAAAAGAAAAAGAATCTGACATTTCAATCAAGATGGGATTACCCGCTAAGATTATATCTGGCATAATTACTGGTTTTATTTCTGCGCCAATGGGTATTGGTGGAGCAGTAATGAATGTGCCTATATTAAAGTTTTTTGGTTATCCGATTAACAAAGCAATTGGAAGTGCTGCTGCTATAGGGTTTATAATAGCTTTGTTTGGTGCAATTGGATTTCTAATTTCTGGCAACTATTTAACAGCTAATTTGCCTCTAAGTATGGGTTTTTTAAATATACCAGCTTTTCTAATCTTTTTCCCTATAACAACTTTTATGGCGAGACTAGGAGCAAAAGCGAGCCATAGAATTAATAAAAAGAAAATGACGAAGTATTTTGGTCTATTCTTAATTATTATTGGAACAAAGTTTTTATACGAATATTTTAATCTTTAAATTTTTTGGTCATATTCACCAATTTTTTTAGTCTTTTGAAGTAAGTCATTAATAAAATAAAAAATATTTTTCTTTCTAATTTCAGACGTAGGACTTTCAGTAACCACTACTAATGAAGGTTTATTTGAAGAAGCTCTAATCAAACCCCAAGAACCATCTTCCAATGAAAATCTAACACCATTTACAGTTAATACTTCTGTAATAGAAAGATTATCTATTTTAATATTTTCTTTTTTAAGTTGTTGAATTTTATTAACCATATCGTCAACAACTTGATATTTTTCTTCATCTTTACAAAAAGGAGACATTGTTGGTGTTTGATATGTTTTTGGCAACTCATTTAAGATTTCACTCATCATTTTATTTTTTTTATCAAGAAGATGACAAACTTGTATAGCTGAATTAATTCCATCATCATAACCATAACCGAGTGGTTCATTAAAAAAGAAATGTCCACTTTTTTCAAATCCGGCTAAAGCTTTCTCTGAATTTACTTTTCTTTTAATATGCGAGTGACCTGTTTTCCAATAAATTGTTTCACATTGATTATCTGAGAGAATTTTATCTTTTGAATAAAGACCTGTTGATTTTACATCTACAATAAATTTTGAGTTTTTATACTCATTTGCTAAATTTCTTGCGATTAACAAGCCTATTTTATCAGAAAAAATTTCATTACCTTTATCATCAATTACTCCGCATCGATCTCCATCACCGTCAAATCCAAAACCTATATCTGCACTATTATCTTTTACAGCTTTCGATATTGCGTGAAGCATTTTAAGATCTTCTGGGTTTGGGTTATATTTTGGAAAGGACCAATCTAATTTACAATCTAATTCAACAACATCACAACCTATGCCTTTCAAAATTTCAGGAGCAAAAATACCAGCAGTTCCGTTTCCACAAGCGACAACTGCTTTAATCTTTTTCTTAATTTTATTATTTTTAATTAAATTTTCTACATATATTTTTTTAAAATTTTCAATATTTTTACTAGCACCTTTTCCTTCAATAAATCTTTTATTTAGCGTTATATCTTTCAATTCATTCATCTCCTCAGGAGCGTGTGTTAATCCTTTCTTGATACCCATTTTTACTCCAGTCCATCCATTTTCATTATGACTAGCTGTAACCATAGCTATTGCATCTGAATTCATATTAAATTGTGCAAAATAAACAGTAGGTGATAGAGAAAGTCCAATATCTTCAACATTACATCCTGTTGAGATCAAACCGTTGATTAATGATTTTTTTATTTTTTCACTATAAGAACGATAATCATGACCCACTATTATTCTTGGGTTTGTTTTTTTAGTATGTTTAATTACCTGGGTTCCTAAACCCTTTCCTAAATCAGTGATTCCCTCTAAATCTATGTCTTTTTCAAAGACCCATCTAGCGTCGTACTCTCTAAACCCGTTTGGATTGATTTTCATTAACTATAAATACTAAAAAATAAGGAATTTTGTTATTAAATGTTTATTAACAAAACTTTCCACTTGCAAAATTAATTCTATGTTCATATAATGTTCTATTGATTTAGATGTTATTTAGTATACAACCTGCAATATAACACTATATATAGTATTTTTGTTAATAAATCGTTCAAAATAAGGAAAATATGAATAAAAATGTATCATTGGCAATAGAGAAAGCTGTCGGCAGTATAAGCGAAAAAAACCAAAATGAACTAAAAAATAATAATGGTCCTAAAAAACCAGATTTGTTTTCTTTATCTGGTGAAACAGAACTTTTTCAAAATGAAAAAGGAATAACAATTAAGATTGATCGATCTAGAGATGCTAACTTAACTGATTTTGGTAAAGCAACACTTAGGGACAGGTATTTAGGACAAAATGAAAGTTTTCAAGATTTATTCGCTAGAGTAGCAAGCGTATACGCAGATGACAATTTACATGCACAAAGGATTTATAATTATATAAGCAATCTTTGGTTTATGCCCGCAACACCTGTTTTATCGAACGGTGGAACAGAAAGAGGTTTACCAATTTCTTGTTTTTTAAATGAAGCTAACGATAGTCTAGAGGGGATTACAAATTTATGGGAAGAAAATGTTTGGTTAGCTGCAAGAGGGGGAGGTATCGGAAGTTATTGGGGTAACTTGAGATCAATTGGAGAAAAAATAGGTAAAGTTGGCAAAACATCTGGAATTATTCCTTTTATAAAAGTTATGGATTCTTTGACTTTGGCAATTAGCCAAGGCTCTTTAAGAAGAGGGTCAGCCGCTTGCTATTTGCAAATAGATCATCCTGAAATTGAAGAATTTATTGAAATGAGAAGACCAACTGGTGGAGATGTTAACAGAAGATCTTTGAATTTACATCACGGAGTTCTCGTAACTGATGATTTTATGAGAGCAGTAGAAACAGATAGTCAGTGGGCGCTTAGAAGTCCTTACGATGGCTCAGTACAATCTACTATTCCAGCTAGAAATTTATGGATTAGACTTTTAACTGCAAGAATTGAAACAGGCGAACCTTACATAATTTATATTGATACAGTTAATAGACAAATACCTCAGCATCATAAATTAGCAGGTTTAAAAGTTAAAACATCAAACTTATGTAGCGAAATTACTTTACCTACAGGGTTGGACAATGATGGTAAACAAAGAACAGCAGTTTGCTGTCTTTCATCTTTAAATATAGATACGTATGATCAATGGAAGGACAATGCTCAATTTGTCGAAGACGTTATGAGATTTTTAGACAACGTAATGACAGACTTTATTGAGAGAGCGCCTGACGAATTTGCTCACGCCAAATATTCAGCAATGAGAGAAAGAAGTGTTGGTCTAGGAGTAATGGGTCTACATTCTTATTTCCAACAAAAGAATATTCCTTTTGGTTCTGTAATGAGCAAAGTATGGAACAAAAAGATCTTTAAAAATATTCAGGAGAAAGTTGACCTGGCCTCAAAAAGCCTTGCAGAAGAAAGAGGAGCATGCCCAGATGCAGAAGAATATGGAATAAAAGAAAGATTTTCAAATAAAACAGCGATAGCTCCAACCGCATCAATTTCAATTATTTGTGGTGGTTCGTCACCAGGTATTGAGCCGATCGCAGCCAATAGCTATACCCACAAAACTTTGTCAGGATCTTTTAATGTAAGAAATAAGTATTTAAAAAAGATACTTCAAAAATATGATAAAGATACAGATGCAGTATGGTCATCTATTACAACTAATCAAGGATCAGTCTCTCATTTAGATTTTTTAACAGCGGAGGAAAAGGATACTTTTAAGACCGCTTTTGAAATTGATCAAAGATGGATTGTTGAATTAGGAGCAGATAGAACTCCTCACATTTCTCAAGCACAATCAATAAATGTGTTTGTGCCAGCAGATATTCATAAAAAGGAACTTCACGATATTCATTTTCAGGCTTGGAAAAAAGGACTCAAAAGCCTTTATTATTGTAGATCTAAATCTATTCAAAGGGCTGAAAATGTAGAGGCAGGATCATCAACAGATGTGACGAAAAATGTTTATTCGAAATCGAATGAATCAAATAATAAAGATAACAACTATGAGGAGTGTTTATCATGTCAGTAGCAGAAAAAGTTAAGCCAGGAATAATTCAACCAAAAAAAATGGGTTTATTAGTAGAAAACCCTGTTTATAAACCGTTTAGATACCCATGGTGTTATGACGCTTGGTTAACACAACAAAGAATTCATTGGTTACCAGAAGAAGTGCCTCTTGGAGATGATGTTCGAGACTGGCAAAAAAATTTAACAAAAGAAGAAAAAAATCTTTTAACACACATCTTTAGATTTTTTACTCAAGCAGATGTTGAGGTTAATAATTGTTATTTAAGACATTACACAACTGTTTTTAAACCAACAGAAGTTTTAATGATGATGACAGCCTTTGCTGCTATGGAGACAGTTCATATTGCTGCTTACTCTCATCTTCTAGATACAATCGGAATGCCTGAAACAGAATACTCAGCTTTTTTACAGTATAAAGAAATGAAAGATAAGTATGATTACATGCAAGGTTTTGATGTCAAATCAAAACATAATATCGCAATGACGATGGCAGTGTTTTCAGCTTTCACAGAAGGTTTACAATTGTTTGCAAGTTTTGCAATCTTATTAAACTTCCCGAGATTTAATAAAATGAAAGGGATGGGCCAGATAGTAACTTGGTCTGTAAGAGACGAAACTTTACATTGTAATTCTATGATTAGATTGTTTAGGGATTTTATAAAAGAAGAACCACAAATTTGGAATGACAAACTAAAAAAGGAAATAGTTGATGCGTGTAAAACTATTGTAACGCATGAAGACGCATTTATTGATTTAGCTTTTCAAATGGGACCGTTAGAGGGTTTAACAGCAAATGAAATTAAACAGTACATTAGATTTATTGGGAATAGAAGACTTGAACAATTAGGCCTCGACCCAATTTATGATGTTAAGAAAAATCCTTTAAAATGGTTAGATACTATGCTGAATGGCGTAGAGCACATGAACTTCTTTGAAGGTAGAGCTACAGAGTATTCTAAAGCTTCTACAAGAGGTACGTGGGGCGAAGTATTTGCTTAATTAACAACTTTTAAAAGACTTAGACATATTTCTAATTAAGTCAAAATATAAAGTTTTTCCTGGAGATAAAGTGGCTCCTAAAGGATCTAAAACACCAGTTTTAATATTCATATCTTTTGCAACTGCATTGATTATGTCAGGGTTAAATTGAGG
Organism: Pelagibacteraceae bacterium AG-325-E13; assembly: GCA_003282965.1. Taxonomy (GTDB): domain Bacteria; phylum Pseudomonadota; class Alphaproteobacteria; order Pelagibacterales; family Pelagibacteraceae; genus Pelagilacustribacter. The sequence continues at coordinate 118,023 of QBYF01000002.1, forward strand.
TTCAGAAAACACACAACTTACTTTGTCATGTTCAATTATTTCTCTGATTTCAGATAATTGCTCTGCACCAGGTAATACATCTGTATTTACTGTAAAAGCTCCTAGAACGTTTACATCAAATCTTTTTTCGAAATATTGATAGGCATCATGGAAAACAATCGATTTAAAATCTTTATTTAAATCAGATTTTACTTTTTTTGTAAGTTTATCTAAATCTTTGAGTGCTTTTTTTAAATTAGCTTTATATGTAGATGCATTTTTTTGATCATTTTCTATTAAATGCTCTGCCATTTCTTTTAAAATCACTTTTGCGTTCATTGGATCTAGCCAAATGTGTGGATCATGTTCACCGTGGGCATGCTCATGGTGATCATCGTGTTTATCTTCTTTATGACCATGCTCTTTATGTTCGCCTTCTTTATGTTCATCATGACCATGATCATCGTGTTTATCTTCTTTGTGACCATGTTCTTTATGTTCATCTTCTTTATGTTCGTCATGTCCATGATCATCATGTCCTTCAAATATGTTTCTTTCTCTAAATTCTAATTTATTTAATCCTTTAATTTCCATTAACTCTATTTTTTCAGCTTTTTTTGCTATTGAATTTAATGGTTTTTCTAAAAAACTTTCTAAGTCTTCGCCAATCCAAAAGATTAAATCAGCATTTTGTAACATTTTAGCGTGAGACGGTTTCATTGCAAATCCGTGTGGTGAAGCATATCCATCTACTATTAAATCTGGTTTACCTACCCCATCCATCAAATAACTTGCTAATGAGTGTATAGGTTTTATTGATGCAACTACTTTGATATCAGCTTTTGCTGGTGAGAAAATAATAAATAGAGATAATATTGATAATATAAATGGTAATTTTCTAATGTTTTTCATAATAATAGTATGTTAGGGTTGTTATAATATAACAGTATGTAATAATATAACGTTTTAAAGTCAAGAGATAAAATGAGCTTAAATCAAAATATTTTAGTAAAATTAAAACAAGCAGGTTTTCGTATAAACGACAAATGGCTAGTTAAAGGAGTGTCGCTGCAAATTGAAAAAGGTAAAATAGTTACTCTTATTGGCCCGAATGGCTCTGGAAAAAGTACAACCGCTAAAATTGCTTTAGGAATTTATAAAAAGATTGATGGAGAAGTTGAAAAATTTACAAATAAAATTGGATATGTTCCTCAAAAAATTTCAATTGATTGGACGCTGCCACTTAGAGTGAATGATTTCATGGTGCTGACTGAAAATCTTAAAGAAGAAGCTATTAACGAAGCTTTATCATTAACAGGCGTTATACATCTGAAAGATAAAAATTTGGGTGACTTATCAGGCGGGGAATTCCAAAGAGTATTGCTTGCAAGAGCTATTTCAAAAAAACCAGATCTATTAGTGCTTGATGAACCAGTTCAGGGGGTAGATTTTACTGGTGAGATTGCTTTATACGAACTTATAAAGAAAATTTCTGAAGAACTGAATTGTGGAATCCTATTAATTTCTCACGACTTACATACTGTAATGAGCGCTACAGACCATGTTGTCTGTTTAAACGGCCATGTTTGTTGCTCAGGATCTCCAATTGATGTTGCAAAAAACAATGAATATAAAGCTTTATTTGGGGAACAAGCCTCTCAAATATTAACAAGATACAAACATAGTCATGATCATATTCATACAAATGAAGGTGAAATAAAAAAAAATTAAATGTTAGATGATTTTTTTATAAGAGCTTTAGTAGCTGGACTTGGTATCGCAATTGTAACAGGGCCCCTTGGATGCTTTGTAATATGGAGGCGATTGTCGTATTTTGGTGATACTCTAGCCCACTCAGCTTTACTTGGAGTTACACTTGCTTATACTTTGGAATTTAACATTGCTTTTTCAGTATTCATAGTTTCATCTTTAATTGCATTAATTCTAATAGATCTTCAAAAAAGAACCAATCTACCAGGTGATGCTTTATTAGGACTCTTGGCTCATTCTTCTTTAGCAGTTGGACTGGTTGTTATTGGGTTTTTAACATCCATAAGGTTTGATATTATGGGATTATTATTTGGTGATATATTAGCAGTAACAGTTGATGATTTATTGATTATATGGATAGGAGGGCCATTAATATTATTTATTCTTAAATTGATTTGGAAATCTTTATTTGCATCAACAGTAAACTACGAATTAGCCGAGGCAGAAGGTTTAAATCCTGATAGAGCTAAAGCTATATTCACAATTTTAATGGCTGGAATCATAGCCATTTCAATAAAAATGGTTGGATTATTATTAATTACAGGAATGTTAATTATACCGGCTGCAATGGCTAGAAATATTTCTACAAGCCCTCAGAGAATGGTAATTTATTCAATACTTGGAGGTTTGTTATCTGTCCTTTTAGGTTTATTTACCTCGTTAGAGTTTAATACATCCTCTGGTCCGTCGATTATAGCGGCTGCGTTATTTTTATTTATACTTTCATTACTAAACATTAAACAATCGATTAAATTGAAAAATTAATTAAGAATCAGTACAATGATTAAAATGAACAAAGAAAGAAGTCTTTCAAAAAATCAGCAAATTATTTTAGATTTAATTGATAAATCTTCAGAGCCTTTAAAAGCATATACAATACTTTTTAATGTTCAGAAGAAAGGCATTAAAGCTCCACCACAAGTTTATCGAGCATTAGATAAATTAGTTGAGATAGGAAAAATTCATAAGATTGAAAGCAAAAATGCATTTGTTGCTTGTAAAAATTCTAATTGTGAAATTTCTAAAGCTACTGCTTTTTCAATATGTGAAAGCTGTGAAGAAGTAGATGAAGTAAGCGATACAAAACTTTCAAAATTTTTATCAAAATTTAATGATAAAAAAGGCATGACTTTTAAAAGATTTAATTTAGAATTTTTTGGTTTATGCAAAAGGTGTAAAATCAAGTAAAATAACAATTTAATTAGTCTTATCTTGAAGGAATATTGAAGTATATTAAGATAATGACTTTGTCTATTAAACACCTCGATAGTAAATTTAAAAATAAGAATAAACCTAAAGTTGGCCTCATTGCTCTTTCAACTGATCAAACTATTGAGAGTGATTTTAATAAAATTTGTAATAATTTACCTTTAAATATATTTATTAATCGTATTCACAATCAAAATCCACTTACAAAAGAAAACTTACTTAAGATGCAGGATGACCTTGAGTCTGTAACCCATAAAATATTACCTAATGAAAAGATTAACACAATTGCTTATGGATGCACTTCAGGAACAATTGCAATAGGTGAGGATAAGGTTAAAGAACTGATATTACTGGGAAAAAAAGATTGTTATGTCACCACACCGGTAACTTCTGCAATTAAAGCATTTAAACAAATGAATGTTAAAAAAATAGCTTTATTTACTCCTTATCCAGACAAAGTAAACAAAACAATCTTAGAATATTTTATAAAAAAGAATATCGATGTCACGTCATTTACAAGTTTAAATTTAAATTTAGACTCCGAATTTGCTAATGTAGATCCAAATTATATTTTAGAAATTTCATCTCAATTAGAAATGGAAAACGCGGATGCTTTGTTTATTTCTTGCACAGCCTTACCAGTATTAAATATTCTTGATGAGTTGGAAAATAAATTAAAAAAACCTGTATTATCAAGCAATCAAACTTTAATTTGGGATACGATTAGATCAATAGGATATAAATCTCCAATAAAAGGTTACGGAAAACTTCTAGAGAAATAAATGCTTTTTGAAAAACAAGAATACAAAGAACGTTTAAAAAAAGTAAAGATTGATATGCAAAAAAAAGGCATTGATCTGCTTGTATCTCATGATCCTGCAAACATGAACTATCTTACTGGTTATGATGCCTGGTCTTTTTATTATGCTCAATGCGTTCTAGTTCATGTAAATGAGGATGAACCTATTTGTTTTGTAAGAGCGCAAGATGGAGGAGGCGCATACATTAAAACTTATCTTAAAAATGAAAATATT
>QBYF01000003.1 GCA_003282965.1 Pelagibacteraceae bacterium AG-325-E13
TTTATATGGCTATATTTTTGATAGCTGAAGTCACAGCTATAGCATTTTTATTAAATTATATATCCCAAGCACCTTTGTGGTTAACATCAGCTATTACTCTCATAATATGCTTGCTATACATACTTAAAGGTGGCTTTAAACTTTCAATTATCACTGATAAATATCAATTTATCTTTATCATTCTAATAATTTTACTATCAATATTTTTAATTCTAGGCAATATTGAATTGCCTAGCTTTGATTTAATTAGAAAAAATGCTCCTCAATTAGTAAATAAAGATTATTTACCAAACTATACAGCAGGACTAACTTTTTTTATTGCAGTTGCCGCTACTAATTTATTTCATCAAGGAAATTGGCAAAGAGTTTTTTCTGCTAAAAACAACTCTATATTGAAATCAAGTTTAATTTATTCATCAGTAATAATATTTTTTATAGTTTTTTGGATGGGATATACTGGTTTAATTTCTTATTCCTTAAATCCAAATCTTATACCTGATTTAGGTTTTTTTGATTTAATACTTAAAGATAAAAGCACCCTTATAGTTGTTGGTGTATTAGTTTTAGCTATTTCCTTAACATTAAGTACTATTGATACCCTTATGAATGCAATATCAAGCTTAATAATAGTTAATGGAGAACAAATTAATATAACCTTAAAAGGAAAAGAAATTAAAAAGAAAGCAAATCGAATAATCTTATTATTAAGTATAGTAGTTTTTATAATAGCTTCTAAAGGATATAGTATTTTATATTTATTTTTATTAGCAGATTTATTGTGTTGCGCAGCAGTTGTTACTATATTTTATGGTTTTTTTAATAAGAAAATTAATTCCAATCTTGCTTTTTTATCTATATTTTTTGGTCTTTTAACAGGACTATTATTTTTTCCAAGTCTTGATTTTCAAACGAGTATCTTAGTTGGTAATTTAATTTCTCTTGATTTTTTTTCTGTTTTTATAAAAACTAACTTACTTTTTATTTCTTTTGCTGTATCATTAATCATACCATTTTTAACAATAAGTATTTATTCTTTACGTAATTCATTAAGGTAAATAATTACAGCTATCCAGATAAAAATAAAACTAATTAGCTTATGCAGAACTAAAGGTTCATCATAATAAAGAACTCCAAGAATAAATTGTGCAGTAGGTGTTAGAAAAAAAATCATACTTGCTGGGCCTATACCAATCAAATTAAATCCCTTTGTATACCAAAATAAAGGTATCAAAGTCATGAAACCTGCCCAAAACAAGTAAAAAGACAAATCAGGTTTATCTATAGAAAAAATATTTAGATCATTTATTGTTAAATAGTAAAATAATATAATAGCAATTGGTGTCATTAATAATGTTTCGATTAATAGACCGATATCTGATGATACGTTAATTTTTTTTCTAATTAACCCGTATATACTAAAGGTTAGAGCTACTGTAATGCCTATCCAGGGGATACTTTTTAATTGATATAAAAGATAAAGGAATGAAAGAATAACCAATACTACTGAAATAATTTTATTTCTATTGTATGGTTCTTTAAGAAACACAATTCCAAAAAAAACACTTAAAATTGGAAAAATGTAATATCCTAAGCTTCCATCTAAAAGATTATTTGTACTAACCGCGTATAGCCAGGTAAACCAATTTATTGATATTAGTAACCCTGTTGTTATTAATATTAATATATTTTTTGGTTTTTTAATAAGTTTCCTAAATTCAGGCCATTTCGAGTAATAACTAGTGGTAATTACTAAAAGTAAAGTAGTCCAAATAGTTCTATGTATAGTTAATTCCAAAGGAGAGGCGAATGATACAAACTTAAAATAAAATACACCTATAACCCCCCACCAAAGTGAAGCTCCAATAGTAAATAATGAGCCCTTTAATAAACTTTTCTTCATTTGACCATTTTTTTGATTGATTTATAAGTTAATTATTAAATAAATAGTACTAAATAAAAATGATTACTTGGAAGAGTGGGTGAGCGGTTGAAACCAGTTGGTTGCTAACTAACCGTACGAGTAAAATCGTACCGAGAGTTCGAATCTCTCCTCTTCCGCCAAATCTAGTTAAAGAAACTATCAATAGTAACAGGCTCTTTGCTTAACATGTATTTATAGACATTAATGTTTTCTAGTACTCTTTGAACGTAATTTCTTGTTTCTTTAAATCTTATCAATTCAATCCAATTAACATATGAAAGTTTTCCTTTTGATGGATCGCCATTTACTCTTCGCCAAGTTTTTACTCTGTTTGGTCCTGCGTTGTAGGCAGCTATAGCAAATGGATAGACACCGTTATAGTCTTCAATTAGTGAATTAAAATAATAAGAACCTAATTTAATATTATATTCTGGGTCTCTAGTTAATCTACTGATACTGTAAGGAAGTTTTGCTTGTTTAGCTACAATTTTAGCTGTGTACTTCATTAACTGCATCATTCCTCTTGCTCCAGCCCAACTATTTGCTTTTGAATCAAATTCGCTTTCTTGTCTTATAATAGCTAAAACAACTTCAGATTTAGGCATAACTTTATTATTTATTGTACTAGGTGTAGAAATAATTGGATAATTATATTTATTTAAAAATCTTTTTTCGTAGGAAGCTTGTTTTGATATTTGAATTGCAAAATCGTATCTTCCAACATCCGTTGACAATTTAGCAGCTAAAACTTCACTTCCTTTTTCAACATTTAAAGAAGCTAAATGCTTAAGAATATCTTTTGCATATTTAGTAGCGTCAAGCTCTTTAAGAAGAATAACATTGTTAATTAATCTATTTTTTCTGAACTCCTTCTCATATTCTTTATCAAAAGTAGATTGATCATTTAATATAAAATTTTCACCAGGTTTTATTTCATTAAATGAAAGCTGACCATAATAAGTCATTGGAAATTTAGCACCTTCTATAAAATATTTTTTAGCTCTTTCGTTGTTTCCCAACTCTTTATAAGCAGCACCTAACCAATAAGCTCCTCTAGCTAAACTAATTGGATAGCCAACATTATTATAAAAATTATCAAAGTGATTTATTGCATATTCAGCTGAATTTAAAAAAGATAAGGCAATCCAACCAGAAAGCCATTCTGCTTCAGCAAAAGATGGCCCAGAGGATAAAGAATGTTCGCTAGCAATTTTGTAAGCTGTTTTGTATCTTTTTTTGTAAATTAATGATCTGGCAACACTTTTTCTTTGTTCCCACCATAAATCTGGTCTAACCATTTGTCTTTCAGTTCTATTTGCATTTTTATATAAAATTTCAAGTGATCCTTCTAATCTTCCTCTTCTATTTCTCCATCTTAATCTATCAAATTCTAATCCAGGATCTTTTTTAAGATGGGCAGGTACTTTAGCTATTGCGTTGTCTACACCGTAAGAATTACTCATTAAAATTTGTCTAGCATTATAAAGAGCTCTTTCATCTTTAGGCAAATACTTAAGCATTCTTTTTAAGTCCCAATATTTTTTTTCCCAAGCTAAATAGTCTGCTCTTTTTAAGTGATCTTCAGAAGTTAAAAACTTTTTGAATTTAGCTCTATAGTATCCTAAATCATTTTTACTTATGTCAGCATTTGTCCATCCATCTTTAATTAATTTTTGCACTTCATTAGTATTATCTTGTTCTAGATAGGCTTCTGCTAGCTTAATTTTACCTAAACCACCAAGAGGTGGGTTTTTTTCAAACCAATTAATGACTGCAGTAGGTGAAGAATTTTTTAAATAAATTTTTTGTTCAGCAAGATATTTAATTCTATTAATTCTAGGAAAATCTGAATTTCTCTCTATAAATTTTTTATAATCGTTAAATGTAGCAGAGTTACCCGTAGTTTTTAAATACATCCATTCAACTAAAGTTCTAAATTCTCTATCTTTTACTTTATCTGCGCTTTTTAAAGCACTATTCCATTTTTTAGATTTTATAAATTTAATCGTTTCCTTAGCTTTAGCAAAATCTTTTGCGTTTAAGATCGTGGATTTTTCAGCTTCTTTTGATGGCGTCTTATATGTAGCAGGTTTTTTTTGCGGAAATATAAAATCAATCTCAACTTTTTTTACATCTTTATTTAGAGTTTTTTCTTCTTTAATTTCTTTTTCTTTTATTACAATATTTTGTTCCGAAGGGGATGTCTTTAAATTTGGTTTTTTTTGCGGCAATTCATTTGAGACTTTAGATGTAATATTTTTTTCAATTTTTTTAAAAACTGATGGTTTTTTTGCTGGTAAAATGAATTCATTTTCAGCATAGGCTTTGTTAATAATTAAAAAAATTAATAAAAATACTAGACTAATTAATTTATAAAGCATAAGTTAAAATTAATTACCTTATATTGTTTTATGCTGAAAGGATCAATTGTAGCCTTAATTACCCCGTTTGAAAACAACACTCTAAATGAGGATGTTTATCGTCAATTAATTCATTATCACTTGAAAAATGGAACAAACGGTGTAGTTCCCGGGGGTACCACAGGTGAGTCACCAACATTATCCCATGATGAACATAAAAAGATTATAGAAGTTGCTGTTAAAGAATGTAATGGAAAAATTCCAGTAATTGCTGGGACTGGTTCAAACTCTACTTCAGAGGCTATTGAACTTTCAAAATTTGCAGAAAAAGCTGGATCAGATGCTTTACTAGTTGTTACACCTTACTACAATAAGCCAACACAAGAAGGTTTGTTTCAACACTATAAAAAAATTAATGATAACGTAGGTATACCTATTATTATATACAATATTCCTTCTCGATCAGTAATTGATATGTCCGTTGAAACAATGACAAGATTGTATGAACTTAAAAATATCAAGGGTGTAAAAGATGCTACTGGTGACCTTAGAAGAGTTGATGCGCAATTAAAAGCAATGGGAAAAGAATTTATACAATTAACTGGCAATGATGATAATGCACTTGAGTTTAACAAAAAAGGGGGGGTAGGATCCATTAGTGTGACTGCTAATATTGCCGCTAAACTTTGTTCAGATTTTCAAAATTCATGTGTTAATGGATTTAAAGATTCTAAAAAGTTAGATAAAATTTTACAACCTGTTCATGCGGCAATGTTTATAGAAAGTAATCCTTCTCCAGTAAAGTATGCTGCCTCATTATTAGGATTGTGTAGCCCTGATGTAAGATTACCTTTAGTACAGGTTAATGAGGCGACAAAAAAAAAATTATCTGAAGCTCTTAAAGTTGCTAAAATACTTTAATGATTAAAAGAATAGTACCTGGGCAAAAGACTATCTGTTTAAATAGAAAAGCCAGTTTTAATTATTTTTTCATCGAAACTTTAGAAGCTGGAATTTCTTTAAAAGGATCTGAAGTAAAATCTTTAAGAGATGGAAAGGGAAGCATTGCGGACTCATATGCGATTGATAATAATGGAGAACTTTTTTTGGTAAATTCTCATATACCTTTATATAGACAATCTTCGTATAATAATCATAACCCCAAAGGAGATAGAAAACTTCTTCTTAAAAGGAAAGAAATTAACAAACTAATCGGAAGAATAAACCAAGAAGGTCTAACAATTGTTCCAACCAAAATGTATTTTGTAAAAGGAAAAGTTAAAGTTGAAATAGCTGTTGCTAAAGGGAAAAAACTTTATGATAAAAGACAAGTTAAAAAAACTAGAGATTGGAATCGTGAAAAAGCAAGACTCCTCAGCAAGAATAATAAATGATACATATAAATATCGGTTCAAATTTAAATTCTAAGTACGGAACAAAATTTGATAATATTTCAATAGCAATTAATCTATTAATTGGTACAAAATTAAAAATTAAAAAAATCTCAAATTTTTACGAAACTCCTTCTTATCCAAATAAGAGACTACCTAAATTTGCTAATTTAGGGGTAATTGCTGAATATGATTTAGATCATACTAATTTGATCAAAGAAATTTCAATTATTGAAAAAAAAATTGGAAGAGTTAAATCGAAGAAAAATGACCCAAGGGTTTGCGATATAGACATAATTGACTTCAAAGGAGAAATAAGAGCCACCAGGTTGCTAAATCTGCCTCACCCTAGATCTCATACTCGAAATTTTGTGCTTTATCCCATTAAAGAAATAGATCCTAATTGGATCCATCCTATTTTTAAGAAAAATGTTGATTTATTAATTAACGAATTAACCCAAAAATCAAGGATAGAGATTACAAGATTGCGTAAAAGTGTTATTATTTAAATATGATTAATAATATTGAATTAATTGATAAAATTAAATCATATAATAAATTTTTAAATTCTAAGTCCTTAAGCAAAGCTTACAATTTTGCATTAGATGCCCACCAAAATCAAAAAAGGGAGGAAGGCGTACCCTACATTATTCACCCATTAGCAGTAGCCAATATTTTAACAGAACTGAAACTTGATAGTGCTACTATCACCACAGGCCTATTGCATGATACAATTGAAGATACCAATGTAACTTATGAAACTGTAAAAAAAGAATTCGGGGAAGAAGTTGCAAATTTGGTTGATGGAGTAACTAAATTATCTGCTCTTGAAGAAAAAGCATCGGATAATTCTAAGGCAGAAAATTTTAGAAAATTAATATTAGCTACTTCCAAAGATATAAGAGTTCTACTTGTAAAATTAGCAGACAGACTTCACAATATGCGTACAATTCATTTTGTAAAAGATAAAGAAAAAATAATAAGAAAAGCAAAAGAAACAATGGAAATCTATGCTCCCTTGGCTGATCGAATGGGAATGAATAGAATAAGAGATGAACTAGAAGATCTCTCTTTTTCTGTTTTAAACAAGCCTGCGAGAGATCTAATATTAGATAGATTAAAATTTATAAAAAGTAACAGAGAAGATACTTTCAAACTAATTGCTGCAGAATTAATTGATTTATTAGTAGCAAATGGAGTTCAAGCTAAAATTACAGGAAGAGAAAAGACACCTTTTTCTATATGGAGAAAAATTCAAAATAAGAAAATATCGTTAGAACAGCTTACTGATATAATCGGTTTCAGAATTCTTGTTAATAATATTGAAGATTGTTACAAAACTTTAGGTATTTTTCATAGTAAATTTCCTGCAATACCAGGAAAATTTAAAGATTATATTTCAACTCCAAAAATAAATAATTATAAATCTATTCATACTTCAATTATAGGACCAAAAAAAAATAGAATTGAAATCCAAGTGAGAACTAATGAAATGAATGAATTTGCTGAAAGAGGTATTGCGTCACACTGGAAATATAAATCTTCAGAAAAATTTTCTGAATTATCATGGAAAGAATATGACTGGTTAAGAGACTTAGTTGAAATTATTGAAAATGGTAGTAGCCCAGAACATTATTTCGAATTTACAAAACTTCAAATGTTTCAAGATAATGTTTTTTGTTTTACGCCTAAAGGTGCGGTAATCAAATTACCAAAAAATGCCACTCCAATAGATTTTGCTTACGCTGTACATACAAAGATTGGCGATAGTGCAATTGCATGTAATGTTAATGGCAGAGAATCCACTTTACAAACTGATTTAAAAAATGGGGATATGGTTGAAATTGTTACTTCAAAAAATGCTTCACCTTCTCTTCATTGGCTTTCATCTTCTAAAACTGGAAAAGCCAGATCATCTATTAAAAGATATTGGCAAGATAAAACTTCTAAAGACTTAAAATCTAAAGAAAAGAATTATACAAGCACGATAGTTGTAGATTTGCCTCATCAACCTGGTGCTCTAGGCAATATAAGTTCACTAATAGGCATTAATGAAGGTAACATCCTAAACGTAGAACTATTGGAGAAAAAAAAAGATTATTTACAATTTTCTTTTGATATACAAGTTAAAGATTTGAAAAATTTTACAAACTTGATAAGTCAAATAAAACAAAATAATCTTAATTTTAAGATAATACGTCATAAAGAGAAAAAAAATGCTTTCATACGAAGAATCTTTGAAAATTTTAAAAGAAACTAATGCTTTGATTGAAGGACACTTTATATTGTCCTCTGGATTACATAGCTCTACATACGTTCAATGTGCCCAACTATTGAGTAAACCAATATCTGCTGCTAAAATATGTGTTTCTTTAGCTGAAAAAATTAAATCCTCATTTCAGAAATTTGATTTAGTTTTGTCACCAGCAATGGGTGGAATTGTTATAGGTTATGAAATTGGAAAATTATTAAACAAAGAAACTATATTTGCAGAAAGAGTAAACGGAGAATTTAAACTAAGACGTGATTTTATAATAAAAAAAAGTAATAAAGTCCTTATAGTTGAAGATGTGATCACTACAGGTAAGTCTAGTTTAGAATGTTCAAAACTAGTAAGTGAAGCTGGAGCAAGCATCATTGGTTATGCGTGTATTATAGATAGATTAGATAAAGATCAGAAAATAATTAAAGATAATATTGTATCTCAAATCAAACTTAATATTCCCACATACTCAAAAGATAAATTACCCGAGAAACTCTCTTCCATAAAACCTATTAAACCTGGTAGCAGAAACCTGTAATGAAAAAAATTAGACTGGGTGTGAATATTGATCATGTTGCAACAGTGAGAAATGCGCGTGGAGAAAAATACCCAAGCCCTTTAAGAGCCGCTACTTTGGCAGAAAAATGTGGAGCCGACTCGATAACAATACACTTAAGAGAAGACAGACGGCATATAAATGATACCGATCTAAGCTTAATTATTTCTAAATTAAAGATACCATTAAACTTGGAAATAGCGGCTACTAGAGAAATGCTTAAGATTGCTTTAAGACATAGACCACCATTTGTTTGTATAGTTCCAGAAAAAAGAAAAGAAATAACAACTGAAGGTGGGCTTAAATTAAATTTCAATAAAAGCTTTTTAAAAAACATTATCTTTAAACTAAAGAAAAAAAAAATAAGAGTAAGTTTATTTGTAGAACCAAGTCTAACTGATATTAAAAAAGCAAAATTATTAAATGCAGATTGCATTGAAATTCATACTGGCAAATTTTGTAATTTAATTAATTCAAATAGTAATTTTAACAATGAATTAAATAGAATTAATAAAGCTGTTATATTGGCTAATAAGATTGGATTAGAAGTTCACGCTGGCCATGGTCTTACTTATAAATCAGCAAAAATACTTTCAAGAATTAAAGGTATAAAAGAATTTAATATCGGCCATTTTTTAGTAGGAGAGTCAATATTTGTAGGTTTACCAAGTTGTATAAATAAATTTAAAAAGATTGTTAAGTAATGAAAATTTATGGGATAGGAACAGATTTATCAAATATTAACAGGATAAAAAAAAATTTAAAAAACAAAAATTTTATAAACAGGATATTCAACAAAGGTGAAATTAAAAAGTGTAATAAACTAGCTAACAAAGCAAATTGTTATGCAAAAAGATTTGCTGCGAAAGAAGCTTTTTCTAAAGCTATTGGAACTGGAATCTCCAAAGGTATAAATTTTAACGAGATCATAGTGTATAATACGAATTCTGGAAGACCCACCATCAGATTATTGGGTAATACTAAGAAAATAACTACTAAAATCTTGAATAAAAAAAAATTTAATATTTTTCTATCATTGTCAGATGATAAACCATTTGCAGTTGCTACAGTTGTTATTTCTATATGAAAAAAAAAAAAATTATTAATTTGGTTTTAGAGAATATTAAAACAATAGTCGGAGCATTATTTATTGCTATAATAATAAGATCCCTTCTTTTTCAACCTTTTTACATACCATCTTCTTCCATGGAACCAACTTTATTAATAGGAGACCGTATTTTTGTATCTAAATATACCTATGGATATAGCAGACATTCTTTTCCATTTAGTCCGAAGCTAATTAATGAAAGACTTTTTAATGAAGCGCCTACTCTAGGTGACCTTGTAGTTTTTAAAACACCAGTAGACAATCGAACAGATTATATAAAAAGATTAATTGGTCTACCAGGAGATCAAATACAATTTATCGAAGGGGAGATTTATCTTAATAATAAAAGAATTATAAAGAAAAAAATCACAGATATTGAGCTGGTTAGATGTGGAAAAATATCCTTTAAAGTCAATGCCTATGAGGAGACTTTACCTAATGGAAGAAAATATGTAGCCGTTTACAATAAATCAGGGACACTACAAAATTCAAAAAAATTTATAGTCCCTGAAAATCATTTTTTCTTTTTAGGTGATAATCGTGATTGCTCAAAAGATAGTAGATTTTTACAAAGTGTTGGATATGTGAGTCATATAAATTTAGTAGGTAAGGCCCAGATTATATTCTTTTCTAATGACACAGTTAGTGGAAGTTTGTTCAAATTTTGGAATTTAGGAAATTCATTTAGATTTAATAGAGTTTTTAAAAAAATAAAATGAAAAATTTAATTAAAGAATTACAATTAACAATAAATTATAATTTTCAAAATCTTGATCTTCTTAATCGGTCTTTAATTCATAAAAGTTTTGATAACCAAAATAATAACGAAAAATTGGAATTTTTAGGAGATAGAGTGTTAGGTTTAATAATATCAAAAAAATTATTAGAAATATATCCAGAAGAAAAAGAAGGAATTATTGATAAGAAATATGCAAACCTAGTAAATAAGAAAACTTGTTTAAACATAGCAAAAAAAATCGATATAAAAAAGTTTATGATATTAGGAGGATCACATCAATTTTTAGAAAGGTCAGAAGATAAAATAATTAGTGATTGTTTAGAGGCCCTTATAGGTGCCATATTTTTAGATGGAGGGTTAAAATCAGCTGAAAAATTTATTCTAAGTTTCTGGAAAGAAAACTTACAAAACTCCACTCTGCCTTTGATTGACGCAAAAACTAAACTTCAAGAATATAGTTTAAAAAAATTTAAAGAATTACCTAAATATAAATTTTATAAAAAAACTGGCCCTCAGCACAAACCTACATTTAAAACTGATGTTCAAATACAAAATTCTAAAAAATTTGTTGGCACTGGAACTTCAAAAAAAAGTGCACAACAAAATGCTGCTAACAAGTTATTAATTGAACTCAAAATTATATGAATTGGGAAGACGAATGTTATCTTTTGTCTAAAAGAAAATTTAGAGAGAATGCCAACATTATAAATATTTTTACTCCTAATAGAGGCAAAGTAGCTGGCATAGTATATGGAGGCAACTCAAGGAAAATTAGAAATTATTTACAAGTAAGTAACAAATTATTTGTTTTTAATAATTCTAAAAATGATAATAGGATCGGTTACTTCAAAACTGAGTTAATTAACCCTATCTCTCCAAATTATTTTGACGACAAAAAAAGAACCTCAGCATTGATTTCTTTATGCTCTTTACTTAATAGTCTTTTGCCTGAGTCGCAACCTTACATGAATATTTATAAATCATTCGAAAAGTTTATTAAAATTTTAAATTTAGATAACTGGATCATTTTATATATTTTTTTTGAAATAAATCTTATCAAAGAATTAGGTTATGACACTAATCTAAATATGTTTAATGATTCTATAGATAATATTAATGATGTAAAAAAAATTAAAATTGATGAATATAATTATGAAGTACCAAATTTTTTGATAAAACAGGAAATGCCAAATGAAATTACCAAATTGTTAATTAAAAAATCTTTATTATTTACTAGAAGTGTTTTATTAAACAAATTTTTCATTCCAAATAATCTTATGTTTCCGAAATCTAGAATTATTTTAGAAAATTATTTCAACTAATTTTTTTAGCTATTTCTAAAGCAAAATAGGTTACCACCGCAGATGCTCCGGCTCTTTTAAAAGCCATTAGGCTTTCTAATATTGCCTCTTCTTTAATTAGTTTATGTCTTATACCGTATTTTATTAGACTATATTCTCCAGAAACTTGATAAGCAAATATAGGTATTTTAAAATTATCCTTAATATTTTTAATAATATCTAAATAAGGTAAGCCAGGTTTAACCATAACAATGTCAGCTCCTTCCTTAACATCTAAAGCAACTTCTCTGAGTGATTCATTAGAATTTCTATAATCCATTTGATATGTTTTCTTATCAGATTTTAAATTAATCTTTGATCCAACGGCATCTCTGAATGGTCCGTAAAAACTTGAAGCATATTTTACAGCGTAAGATAATATGCAAACATCATGAAAATTTTTTCTATCTAAAGCTTTTCTAATTTCACCAATTCTTCCATCCATCATATCAGATGGAGATATTACATCACATCCCATTTCTGCTTGGATTAAGGCTTGTTTAACAAGAATTTTATTTGTCTTATCATTATCAATTTTATTATTGAATATTATTCCATCGTGGCCGTGAGAAGTGTAAGGATCTAGCGCTACATCACACATAATTCCTATTTTAGGATATTTTTTTTTAATAAGTTTTATGGATTTACAAATTAGGTTATTCTTATTTAGTGCCTCAGTACCAAGCTTGTTTTTTTTATTTTTTGAAATGTAAGGAAAAAGAGCTATCATAGGGATACTATATTTCTGAACCTTTCTCATAATGGAGTCTAATTTATCTAACGAATACCTATTTACACCTGGCATCGATTTAATGGGTTCTACTTTATTCTTTCCGTCTCTTACAAATATTGGGAGTACTAAGTCATTAATACTAAGACTATTTTCTGATACTAGTCTTCTTATCCATCCTTTTTTGCGAATTCTTCGCAATCTTATGTCTGGAAATTTGCCTGCTATCTTCATGTATTTAAGTATATAGTTTATAAAATTTTGTTTGATGCGACAAATATTATATTATATTCAACAATATTGTAATTTAAAAAGGTTTTATGAATCAACTTAACTATTCAGATTTTTATCAAGTACCCGAATTAAAATTTGATATAACAAAATTAAGAGAAGATTTAGATATTATTTTAAAAAAAAAGGGTTTCACATCTCCAAAAGGAGTTTCTAATTTTGGAGCAATTCCATTAAACCAGATCCCAAATGATGAAGATTCAATTAAAGGAAATAATATTAGAGGAGTTTACTGGACTATCGCTGATGAGTCCGGAAAAGAAGTATCTAGAGACGTTGCGATAGATGAGTCAAAATACACTCAACTTGTTCCAGAGTTTGAAAATACCTATTTTAAAGAAGTTTATAAGACTCTAAGTAAAAAATTTAAATTAGGAAGAGTTAGGCTTTTGCTTAAAGAACCAAGATCAACATTAAGTTGGCACAAAGATCCTGAGCCTAGACTTCATATACCAATTATAACAAATTTAGGTTGCTCTATGGTTATAGAAAATGTTGCAAAACACTTGCCAGCTGATGGCCATGTAACAATAACAAATAATACTAAGTATCATAATTTTTTTAATGGAGGCGAACAATCTCGTGTTCATCTAGTAGCCTGTGTTTTAGAAAATCCATTTCAATAGATTGAAACCTTTATTTAAAAAAGTTTGTATTGCATCGGATCATGCTGGTTACAAACTTAAAGAAGTCATTAAGAATTTTTTAATTTTAAAAAATATTTCCATAATAGATTTGGGACCAATTAATGATAGCTCTGTTGACTACCCGGATTTTGCAAAAAGGGTATCAAATAGAGTTAAAACAAAAAAAAGTGATATAGGTATATTGGTTTGTGGATCGGGGACTGGAATGGCAATAAGTGCCAATAAAGTTAAAAAAATTAGGGCTGCTGTATGCTATAATTTAACTTCTACGAGATTGTCTAGGCAACATAATAATGCTAATATTATAGCCTTGGGTTCAAGATTAACGAAAAAAAGCACTGCGTTAAAATTGATATCTGTTTTTTTAAGTACAAAATTCGAAGGTGGAAGACACCTGAGAAGAGTTAAAAAGATATAATAATGTCTACAGCGATAAAGATAAATAAATTTTTGAATAATTTTTTTAAATCAAGTTTAAAAGACTCTGATAATGAGCTTTACCTATCTGTACAAGATGAATTCACTAGACAACAAAATCATATTGAATTGATAGCTTCTGAAAATATTGTTTCAAGAGCAGTTTTAGAGGCTCAAGGATCTGTTTTAACTAATAAATATGCTGAAGGCTATCCAGGTAAAAGATATTATGGTGGTTGCGAACATGTTGATGTTTCTGAGTCATTAGCAATTGAACGTGCTAAAAAACTTTTTAATTGTAAATTTGCTAACGTACAACCTCATTCAGGAGCTCAAGCTAATGGAGCGGTATATTTAGCTTTGATTAAACCTGGTGACACAATATTAGGTATGAGTTTAAATTCCGGTGGACACCTTACACACGGAGCTAAACCTGCTCAATCTGGAAAATGGTTTAACGCAATTCATTATGATGTTGATAAAGAAACTGGTTTAATAGATTATGAAAATGTGGAAAAATTAGCATTAGAACATAAACCAAAATTAATTATTGCTGGAGGTAGCGCATACTCTCGCGTCATAGACTTTAAAAAATTTAGAAATATTTGTGATAAGGTAAATGCCTATTTTCTTGTCGATATGGCTCACTTTTCTGGTTTAGTAGCAGGTGGAGTTTATCCAAATCCAGTTGAGTATGCAGATGCTGTTACCTCAACCACTCATAAAGTATTGCGTGGGCCAAGAGGAGGAATCATACTTACTAATAAAGAAGATTTAATTAAAAAATTTAATAGTGCAATTTTTCCAGGACTTCAAGGGGGGCCGCTAATGCATGTTATTGCCGCTAAAGCAGTTTGTTTTAAAGAAGCGTTATCCAATGATTTTAAAATTTATTCAAAAGATGTAATAAATAATGCAAAAACATTATCGAATAGATTAATTAAAAATGGATTTAAAATTTTTTCTGGTGGAACAGACACACATTTGATGCTCGTAGATTTAAGAGAATTAAATGTTACTGGTAAAGACGCTGAAGCCTCTTTAGTTCGATCAAATATTACATGTAACAAAAATGGCATCCCTTTTGACTCACAAAGCCCAATGATTACTTCTGGTATTAGACTTGGAACACCAGCTTGTACGACAAGAGGATTTGGCACCAATGAATTTAATTTGATTGGAGATTTAATTTCTAAAGTAGTTAAAGGCTTAAGCAAAAATGGATCAAATAACTCAAAAATAGAAAAAGAAGTCCAAAAAGAGGTGATTGATCTTTGTTCATCTTTTCCTATATATAGTGATTAAGAATTAAAAAATAACAATGATTTGTCCATTTTGTAGAGAAAAAGATACCTCTGTGGTTGACTCTAGACCAACGGAAGATGGCACAGCAATTAGACGAAGAAGAATCTGTGCATGTGGTGGAGGACAGAGATTTACTACTTTTGAAAGAGTTCAATTCAGAGAACTAACTGTCATAAAAAAAAATGGAAGAAGATCACCTTTTGATAGAGAAAAATTAGCTAAGTCACTTTTCACAGCTTTAAAAAAAAGACCAATCGATAATGACACTATAGAAAAAGTTGTTTCAAAAATTTCGAGAGAACTTGAGGAGCTTGGACAATCGGAAATTCAATCAAATACAATCGGTAAAAAGGTCATGGATGTTTTAAAAGAACTTGATAAAATTGCCTATATTAGATTTGCTTCAGTATACACAAATTTTAAAGAAGTTGGAGAATTTGAAGAGGTTATTGAAGAATTACATGGCAAGTCAAAAAAGTAAAAGACCTAAATTAAAAAATTTTTTTTTAGATCTTGCTTTTCAAAATGCCAAGATCAATCTAGGAAAAACTAAATTAAACCCATCAGTAGGCTGCATTGTAGTAAAAGATGAAGCAGTTATTTCATCAGGATATACATCTACTGGAGGAAGACCCCATGCTGAATATAATGCTTTAAGACTAAAAAAGAATTTTAATAATTCAGATTTATATTTAACTATGGAGCCATGCACTCACTACGGAAAAACACCACCATGCACAAATCTAATAAAAAAAAAGGGAATAAAAAAAGTTTACTACTCATTTAATGATATAGATAAAAGAACAGCAAATAAGTCAAAGAGTGTATTAAATAAAAAAAATATTATAGTTCAAAAAATTCCGGTAAAAAATTTTAAAGATTTTTATGAAAGCTATTATGCTATTAAAAAAAATATATCTCCTCTTATTGATGCAAAAATAGCTATTTCAAAAGATTATTATACTATCAAAAAAGACTCTAAGTGGATTACAAATCATTTATCTAGAAAAAGAGTTCATCTGATAAGATCAGAATATGATTGTATATTGTCAACTTCAAAATCAATTAATAAGGATAATTCTCTTTTAAATTGTCGTCTTAGTGGTTTTAACAATAATAAGCCAGATCTAATAATAATTGATCTAAATTTAAAAATTAAAAAAACATTAAGATTATTTAAGTTATCAAAAAAGAGAAGAATTTTTATTATTACATCAAATACACAAAAAAGAAAGATTTTATTTTTTAAAAAAAGAGGCATTAAGGTTATCTTAATAAAATCTTTGAAAACAAAGTCTAATTTTATTTCATTATTTATGATTTTGAAAAAATATGGTTATAATAGAATTTTAATTGAAAGTGGATTGATTTTTTTGAATACATTGATAAAAAATAAGTTAGTTTCCAATTTATATTTGTTTCAAGCTGTAAAAAAATTAGGAAAAATTGGCATTAATAATTCAACAAATAAGTTTATTAGGAAAATGAATTTAAAAAATAAAATTAAAGTAAATCTAAATGGAGAAAATCTTTACAAGATCAAAATTAAATAATGTTTAATGGCATTGTATATAATCAAGGAATAATAAAAAAGATTAAAAGAAGTTCAAGATATGTTTCTGGAAGTCTTGTTCTTGAAATTGCATCAAATATTAGATTTAAAAAAACTGACATTGGGGAGTCCGTTTCTTGTGATGGAGTTTGTTTAACATTAATAAGAATTAATAAGAAAACTTTTTCCTTCTATCTGTCTAAAGAAACTATTAAAAGATCAAATTTTAAATATGCAAAAATTGGAAAGATTATAAATATAGAAAAATCTATTTTACACGGACAAAAAATTTCCGGTCATTATGTTCAGGGACATGTTGATACTACAGCCAAAGTTAAATCTATAAATATTATTGATAAGTCTTGGCTAGTAAAGTTAGAACTTGATAATAAAAAACTATATAAGTATTTAATTGATAAAGCTTCAATTTCCATTAATGGCGTTTCTTTGACTATTTCTAAAGTATCTAAGAAATATTTTGAAATTAATGTAATACCTCACACTCTAAAACTTACTAATTTAAGGAAACTGAAACCTAAAAACATAGTAAATATAGAATTAGATATATTTAGTAAATATGTATTAAAATTATCTAACTAATGAAAAAAAACTCATTTTCACAAATTAAAGAAATTTTACAAGATGCTAAAAAAGGAAAAATGTTTATCCTTGTTGATGACGATGATCGAGAAAATGAAGGTGATCTTGTTATTCCAGGTTCAAAATGTGACTCCAAAAAAATCAATTTTATGGCTAAACATGGAAGAGGGTTAATATGCCTGGCTCTTACGACAACAAAAGTCAAAAAATTAAATTTACCTTTAATGTCTTCGGTTAATAAATCTAGAACTCAAACAGCATTCACAGTCTCAATAGAGTCTAAAAAGGGAATTTCTACTGGAATTTCTGCTTTCGATAGGGCAAAAACTATTAAAGTAGCTATTAAACCATCTTCAAATAAAAATAGTATTGTTTCTCCAGGCCATGTCTTTCCTTTGGTTGCAAGAGATGGAGGTGTTCTTGAAAGAGCTGGTCACACTGAAGCTTCAGTTGATATTTCAAAATTAGCAAAACTAAATCCTAGTGCTGTTATTTGTGAAGTAATGAATGAGAATGGTACTATGGCTAGATATAAAGATTTAATTCCTTTTGCTAAAAAACATAAATTAAAAATTGCAAAAATAGAAGATTTAATCTCTTATCGTTTAAAAAATGAGAAACTTATTAGATATATTTCAAGTAAAAAAGTAAAAATTAAAAATTTTGGATATTTTAATTTAAAAACCTTTAAAAACAAGTTAGATGGCTCTGAGCATTACACTATCTCTAAAGGTAAATTTACTGCAAATAAAGCATCTAGAGTCAGAGTCATATCAACCAGTGTTTTAAATAATTTCTATAGCTTAAATAATGATAACTTTATAAATTCCTTAAAATATCTTAATAAGTTTAATAGTTTTGCTTTAATACTTATTAAAGGAAAAAATCTAAGTCCAGCGTCTGCTGAAAATAGTAAAATATTAAGATATTATGGTATTGGTGCTCAAATTATTAAAGAATTAAAATTAAGAAAGATGATACTAGTTTCAAGGTCAATAAAACGCGTTATTGCTTTAGATGGTTATGGTATAAAAATTACTAAACAAGAAATTATGAAATGAAAAAAATTTGCATAGTAACATCAACATATAATCAGGCGATTACTTATGAATTGCGTAACAACGCTAAAAAGGTTTTAAAAAAAGTCGACAAAATTTCAGTAACAGATTTTGAGGTTCCCGGTGCGTTTGAAATACCAGTTATGATATCAAAACTCGCTAAAAGGTATGATGGATTTATTGCTATAGGATGTGTAATAAAAGGACAGACAAAAAATTTTGATTTAATTTCTCATGCAATAACGGATGGTATTATGCAAATTTCTATTACTGAAAAAAAACCTATAGGAAATGCAATACTAACATGCTTTAACCAAAATCAGGCCAAAAAAAGATTTGATAGAGGTGCCGAAGCTGCTAAAGCTGTAATCTTAGTATTGAAAAATGGATCAAAAAAAATATAAAAGTTTCTCTCCTAGGATTAAAGTTATTCAAAAAATTTATGGATCCTTGATGAACCCCGATGAGGTAATTATTTACTCTAAAAATCAATACAAAAAATATATTAAAGATGTTGTGTCTGGGACATTAGAAAGAATCGAACTAATCGAGGAGACAATTGTTAATAATCTTGAAAGAGATATAAATCTTAAAAAAACTGATAAGTTGTTGAAAATAATTTTATTTGCAGCAGTTTTTGAGCTTATGTATAAGCATAGTATTCCTAAAAAAGTTGTTATTAGTGAGTATGTTAAAGCTTCTGAGTTTTTTTTAGAAAAGGCTCAAATTAGCTATTTAAATGCCATTTTAGACAAATTATCAAAACTTATAAGAAAAACCTAGATGATTAACAATTTGTTTCAGATTACTAAAAGATTAACTTGCCTTTTTTTATTTTTTTTGGCATTTATCGCTTTTAGATGAATAATTATTTAGAATTACTTTACTTAGTATCATTTACGGGCATTTTAGCTGTTGCTTACAGCTATTTACTGTCGGGACAGATACTTTCAGCCAGTCCAGGAAATAAAAGAATGCAAGAAATAGCTGAAGCTATACAAATAGGTGCTAAAGCTTATTTAAATCGTCAATACAAAACTATTGCTGTTGTAGGAATTATTGTATTAGCAATTGTAACTTATTTTTTTAATTATCTTGTAGGTTTAGGTTACTTTATTGGTGCTTTTTTATCTGGAGTAGCGGGGTATGTAGGCATGCTAATTTCTGTTAAAGCAAATGTTAGGACAGCCGAAGCATCCAGAAAAAGTTTACAATCTGGTTTAACTATAGCTTTTAAATCAGGTGCTATAACTGGATTATTAGTAGCTGGTCTAGCTTTGTTGGCTATTACAATTTATTATATAATATTAATTAAGTTAAACGTTGATAATAGAGAAATTATCAATGCTTTAGTAGCTTTAGGATTTGGAGCTTCTTTAATTTCAATTTTTGCAAGACTAGGCGGTGGTATTTTTACTAAAGGAGCTGATGTTGGGGCGGATTTAGTTGGAAAAGTAGAGGCTGGGATTCCAGAAGATGATCCAAGGAATCCAGCGGTTATTGCAGATAATGTGGGTGATAACGTAGGTGATTGTGCGGGTATGGCTGCTGATCTTTTTGAAACATACGCAGTAACAATAGTTGCCACGATGGTTCTTTCATCAATATTTTTTCCATTAAATCTAAATTTAATGGTTTATCCGTTAGCCATAGGAGGCTCTTGTATTATAACTTCAATAATTGGAACCTGGTTTGTAAAACTAGGAAAAAGTAAAAATATAATGGGAGCTTTATACAAAGGTTTCATTGTTACCGCTTTATCATCATTATTAATTTTGTATCCAGTTACTGACTCGATAGTTGGAATGGAAAAAGTTTATACAAATGACGGAATTACTTTTTCTGGATTAAATCTTTATATCTGTGGAGTTGTGGGTTTTATAATTACAGGTTTATTAATTTGGATCACAGAGTATTATACTGGTACAAATTATAGACCTGTTCAGTCTGTAGCTAAATCTTCAACTACAGGTCATGGAACTAATGTTATACAAGGTCTAGCTGTTTCGATGGAAGCCACAGCTATACCAGCATTAATAATCGTATCAGGAATTCTGTACACAAACAATTTAGCTGGTTTATACGGGATTGCTGTTGCAGTTACAGCCATGTTAGCTTTAACTGGAATGGTAGTTGCTTTAGATGCTTACGGACCCGTGACAGATAATGCTGGGGGAATAGCAGAAATGTCTAAACTGCCTAAAAATGTTAGAAAAACCACAGATGCTCTTGATGCTGTTGGAAATACTACTAAAGCAGTGACAAAGGGTTATGCAATTGGTTCAGCTGGCTTAGGAGCTTTAGTTTTATTTGCTGCTTATACAGAAGATATAAAATATTTTTCAACTGTAAAAGGCTCCGCTTTAGAAGGTGTTAATGTTACTTTTGATTTATCAAATCCTTTTGTTGTAGCTGGTCTTTTAGTAGGAGGAATGTTGCCTTATTTATTCGGTTCCATGGGTATGCAAGCAGTTGGTAGAGCCGGTGGTGCAGTAGTAATAGAAGTAAGAAGACAGTTTAAAAAAATACCTGGTATTATGAAAGGTAAGAGAAAACCAGATTATGGAAGATTAGTTGATTTACTAACGAAGGCAGCAATTAAAGAAATGATAGTGCCTTCTTTATTGCCAGTTTTATCACCAATAGTTTTATACTTTATAATTTTACAAATTGGTGGACTTGAAGCAGCTTTATCGTCACTGGGTGCAATGTTGTTAGGAGTAATAATTACCGGTCTGTTTGTAGCTGTTTCAATGACCGCAGGGGGAGGGGCATGGGATAATGCTAAAAAGTATATAGAAGATGGAAACTTTGGTGGAAAGGGATCGGAGGCTCATAAATCAGCTGTGACAGGTGATACTGTTGGTGACCCATACAAGGATACAGCTGGTCCAGCTGTAAATCCAATGATAAAAATTACTAATATCGTAGCGTTACTATTGTTAGCAGTCATTGCTCATTAATCTATCTAGACCCGTACATCTTTTTCTTAACACTCTGCAAAAATGATTCAACAAAGCTTTTTTGGGATAAATCGTTATCTGTGGTTTTTTTAGAAAATTTAATCTTGTTTAAATCGTCTTTATCATAAAAATCTTTAGTTTTTAATATTCCATATTTATCAAAATTAAGTATTAACGTGTTATTAGTCTTTAATTCATGGCGACCTAATTTATGATACTTTCCTTTACTTAAAGTTCTCTCGATATATATCCATGTGTCATCCTCGGCAAAGTTTTTTGCATGAGGTTGGCCAAGTATCTTTATTACATCGTTTTTATTGCTTTTATTTATACTTAATTTTTCAGACCTATTATCTAAAAACAATATTCCATGATTTTTAGCAGGCTCTTGTAATTGGCAGCCTAATAAAATAAGAAACATAGAAAGAGTAATTATTTTTAAATGATATTTAAAACCAAAAGTCATAATTTAGATCTTTACAACACATTATTGCAATTATCTAGGAATTTGTATTTTTATAGTAAAATCAATTTAAAAGATACATTTGAAACCAGGATATATCTTATGTTTGTTCATTTTTCTATCATTCTCATAATATTTAAAATAAAAAAAATTGAATTTTCCCAAAAATCTTATGATAATTTGTTTTATGCTATTGAAAATAATTTACGTGAATTGGGATTTGGGGATGTCGCTGTTAATAAAAAAATGAAAGATTTGAATAAAATATTTTATGATATTTTACTGAAGATCAATAATTCAAAAACTAATATTAAATTAAATGAAAATTTGATTATAAAGTATTTTCCTGATTTAAACGATTTAAACAGTAATAAATACAAGCTTTTTAATGATTATTTCATTAATTTTTATCATTTTTGTTTTGAAATAAGTCCTGAAACCATGGTAAAAGATGCCTTAAAATTTAGAGTATAACAATGGCTGTACCAAAAAGAAAAACATCAGTTTCTAAAAAAAAGATGAGAAGATCTCATCATAGAATTTCTGAAACTAATATAGTTGAAGATAAAAAAAGTGGTGAGTATAGATTGTCTCACCATGTCGATTTAAAGTCCGGTTTTTATAACGGAAAAAAAATATTAGATATCTAATCACTTAAGATGAAAAAAAAAATTACTATTGCTATAGATGCAATGGGTGGAGAAAATGCTCCAAAAAAAAATATAGAGGGTTTAAATTTTTTTTTAAGTAAAAATAAATCTAATAATGATTTTATTATTCATTTATATGGAGATGAAAATGTATTAAAAAAAGAAATTTCAAAATTTAATATTTCAAATGATTTAATCAAAATTGTTCACACAGAAGCAGTTGTTTCAGACGAAGAATCTCCATTAACGGCAGTTAAAAATTCAAAAAATACAAGTATGTGGAACTCAGTAAAAGCCCAAATAGAAGGCGGGGCTGATATAAGTTTGTCTGCAGGAAACACTGGTGTTTTATTAGTAATATCAAGAATGATATTAAAGATGATGAAAGACGTAAGCAAACCTGCGTTAGCGGGTTTATGGCCTAGCAAAAAAGGTATGAGCGTTGTTTTAGATTTGGGTGCGAATATAGAGTGTGATGATAAAAACTTAGTAGATTTTTCCGAGATGGGAGCAGCATTGTATAAATCTATATTTCCAAATCAAAAACCCTATGTATCACTTTTAAATATAGGGTCTGAAGAAATAAAAGGAACTGAAATGCTTAAAAAGGCATATTTAAAATTAAAAGATTTAAGTAACGAAAACAATTTTTTGTTTAATGGATATATTGAAGGAAACGAATTAATGGATGGAAATTCAAATGTAATTGTAACAGATGGTTTTACAGGAAATATCGCCCTAAAGACTGCAGAGGGAACAGCAAAGTTCTTGGTTGATAATTTGAAGAAATCCTTATCAGAAAATATTTTTTCTAAATTTTCGTTAATATTTTCATACTTTTCGCTTAAAAAATTTAAGTCAAAAATTGATCCAAGAAAATATAATGGCGCAATCTTTTTAGGACTTAACGGTCCAGTTGTTAAGAGCCATGGTTCAACCGATTCTATTGGTTTTTATCATTCAATTGATTTATGTTATAAGATTATAAAAGGAAACTTGATGGGTCAAATCAGAAATAATTTAAACCATTTAGATGCCAGAGAATAAGAATCTTAACTTAACTAAAAAAGATATATCCAAAAAAATAAATTTAAGAACTGGTTTACCTATTTCATACACAAATAAAATCACCAACGATTTTATTGATATATTGAAAACGCTGATACGTGAAAAAGAGACAAATATTAAAAATTTTGTAACTTTTAAAATTGTAAATAAAAATGAACGATTAGGACGTAATCCAAAAAATAATAAAATTTACAAGATTAAAGCGAGAAAATCTTTAAGTATTACTGTATCAAAAAATTTGAATGATAATATAAAAGATCTCTAATGGTAAAATTAATTAACATAACTGAATTAACAACTTTATTAAATTTAATTAATTCTAAAACTAGAAAACCATCTAATTATATTTTAAGATATTGGGAAAAAGAGTTTAAACAAATAAAACCAACCATAATTAAAAATAGACGGTATTACTCGGAAAAACAGGTTAATAATATCAAATTAATAAAATTTTTATTAAAAGATAAAGGTATGACGGTAAATGGAGTAAAAAATCTACTTAAATCAAATATAAATAGCCTTGACGATTATAATTCATATAGTTTAAAAGCTGATTATCTTAAAAAGAATATTAAAGATAAAACTAAGAATATTTTAGAGAAAATAAATAAATTGAAGAAATAAAATGGCTAAGAAAACACATCTTAAAGTTAGAATGGTTCCAGAGAGTAATCCGGATAGTAAATTTATCTATTATGCAAAAAAGCCTACCAAAGGTGAGAAAGTAAAAAATAAATTGAAATTAAAAAAGTACAATCCCAATACTAGAAAACATGAATTTTTTATAGAAAAAAAACTCCCGCCACATAGTAAATAATTCATTTTTTTTTGAAATTTCTAAACTCATACTCAATATAAGCCTTAATCATAGCTGTCCAAATTTTAACTGTTATCTTCGGGTCTATTCCATTTTTTTTTGATTTACTTGAGATTTTTTTTAATATTATAGAAATTCTTTTTTTATCAACTATGTCTTTCTTGAATCTTTTATTTTTTAAAACTTGTTTTACCAAATAGGTTCTCTTCTTTATTAATCTAAGAAATGAATTGTCAAGTATATCTAATTTTTTTCTTATTTTTATAATATTTTTATTAACCATAGCGACATTAAGATGTTATTAAATTCAATATTTAAAATATATATTAAGTTTATGCAATCATATGATCAAAAAAGTTATAAATTGTTTTATAATTGGCTATTAATCTCTTTCTGTATGGTTTTTGCCATGATTATAATCGGGGGATTGACTAGACTGACTGACTCAGGTCTTTCAATTACTGAGTGGGAATTATTTACAGGTATTCTACCACCGTTAGATAGTGATACGTGGAATAAATATTTTTTACTTTATAAAGAAATTCCGCAGTATCAATTAATCAATGCCTCTATGACTATGGAAGAATTTAAGATTATTTTTTATTGGGAATATTTTCATAGAATACTAGGAAGGTTGATAGGACTTTTTTTTCTTATTCCGCTTATATATTTTCACTTAATGACAAAAATTAACAAGAAACATATATATTTTTGTTATTTAATTTTATCTTTAATTATTTTTCAAGGGTTAGTAGGCTGGTACATGGTAAAAAGTGGTTTAGTAAATAATGTTACTGTAAGCCATTATCGATTATCTTTGCATTTAAGTATAGCTTTTATAATAATTTCTTTAATATTCTGGTTAATTTTAAACATTAAAAAAAAGACTTTTAAAAATTTTTTTACATTAGGTAAAGATAACTTCTTATTATTTTTTTTAATTTTTATTATTTTTGGACAAGTAATTATGGGTGCTTTTGTATCTGGTTTAGACGCAGGAAAAATATATCAGACTTGGCCGCTAATGAATAACGGGTATTTTCCAAATGATCTTATCATAAATAAAGTTAAAGATTTTTTTGATTTTGAGCATCATAGCCTAATTCAATTTTATCATCGGAATATGGCTTATTTTATTCTAGCCTACACTCTGTTTATAGGTGTTATTATTTTTAAGAATAATGAAAGAAAACTTATTAAACCTTTTTATTTTTTAATTACTATTTTATTTTTACAAATCTTTTTAGGGATAATAACTTTATTAAGTGGGTTAAATATGCTTATAGCTTCAGGTCATCAAATTTTCAGTCTTCTTCTCATGCTAAGTGCAATTAATCTTTATTATTATCAGATAAAATAAATTGACTTTTTAAGATATTATTAGTAATTATCGCCATAAATTATGACACCCTTTATTAAAAAAAAAGAAGTGAAAAAAGATTGGTATCTTATTGATGCTGAGAATGCAGCAGTTGGAAGATTGGCTTCTTATATTTCAAAAGTTTTAAGGGGAAAAAATAAACCCACTTTTAACCCTCATATTGATAACGGAGATTTTGTAGTTGTTACAAATATTGATAAAATAAAGTTTACAGGAAAAAAGCTTCAAAATAAGAAATATTATAAACACACTGGTCATCCAGGTGGTATAAAAGAAACTACTCCAGCAATTTTAAGAGAAAAAAATAAAACTCAAGAAATTTTAAAACTCGCTGTTAAAAGAATGTTACCTGGCGGTCCTTTAGCAAAAAAACAATTAACAAAATTAAAAATATACAATGGTGAAACTCATCCACATGATATACAAAAGCCGAAGGTAATCGATTTTAGTAAACTAAACAAAAGAAACATAGTTAAAAACTAATGGAAAATTTACAAACTGCAACTTCTAATACAAAAAAAATAAAACTTGATTTTAAAGATAGCAAATATGCAACTGGTAGAAGAAAAAGATCAATAGCAAAAGTTTGGGTAAAAAAAGGATCTGGAAATATTTATGTGAATGGGATTAAAATGAATGAATACTTTAAAAGACCTGTTCATCAAATTATTGTAACTAGACCTATGGAAATATCAGAAGTCAGAACTAGTTATGATGTTAGATGCTCCGTTAAGGGCGGAGGACTATCAGGTCAAGCAGGAGCAATTATTTTAGGTATTTCAAAAGCACTGATCTCTCACGATGAGCTTTTGAAAAAGAATCTTAAAAAAGATAAATTAACCACCCGAGACTCTCGTGTAGTTGAGAGAAAGAAATACGGGCATAGAAAAGCCAGAAGAAGTTTCCAATTCTCTAAGAGATAATCATTTAAATTTAACAATTAACTGGACGGTGTTATAAGATTAAAATGTCTAAAAAAAAGATTAATATAGCTGTAATAGGTGCAACAGGCTACACGGGTTTAGATTTAGTTTTTTTACTATCTAAACATTCAAGAGTGAATATTTTAAATTTGTGTGCTACGCAAAATTTGGGAAAAAAAATTTCTTTCTTTGATAAAAGAATTAAAAAGAAACTACCAAAAATTTCTACAGTTAAAAAAATAAATTGGTCAAATATTGATTTAGCATTTCTTTCTTTGCCAAATGGTGAGGCTCAGAAACTTGTTAAAAAGATTTATTATAAATATCAAAATGTAAGATTTATTGATTTATCTGCTGATTTTAGAATTACTGATTTAGATAAATATAAGAACAATTATAAAAAAAAACATATGGCAGCAAAACTCATAAGAAATTCTATTTATGCGATACCTGAATTTGTCAAAAAAGATATTCATAAATATAGAATTATAGCAAACCCAGGTTGCTATCCGACATCAATACAAATTCCTTTAATTCCATTAATAAAAAAAAAATTAATTAATATAGAAAATTTAACTATAGATTCAAAATCGGGTTACTCAGGAGCTGGAAAAAACTTAGAAAAAAAATTCAAACATAAAAATCTATACTATTCTACTTTTGCTTACGCCACAAAAAATCATAGACATATTTCTGAAATTGAACAGGAGTTCAAAAAATATACAAAAAAAGATATTGAATTTACTTTTAATCCACACATGCTTCCTACTTTCAGAGGAATTTTAACTTCCATATATATTAAATTAAAAAAAAACTCATCATCAAAAAAATTGAGAAATGAATTAGTAAAATACTATAAAAAAAACAAATTTATAAAGATATTAAAACTAAATTCGGAACTTGGTTCTGGAAATGTTTTAAATACGAATAATTGTGAAATCTCAATTTGCGATACTAGAATTAAAGATAAAGTTGTTATTTTCTCTGCAATTGATAATTTGGTTAAAGGGGCTTCTGGTCAAGCAATTCAAAACATGAATTTGATTTATAAATTTAAAGAAAATCTTGGCTTAAAATGAAAAAAATATTACTTTTTTTAATTATTTTAGGAATATATGGGTGCAACAAGCCAAAGACAGTTTTAATTTGTGGAGATCATGTTTGCATAAATAAAGCAGAAGCTGAACAATATTTTGAAGAGAATTTAACATTGGAAGTTAAAATTGTAGATAAAAAAAAATCTAAAGAAATTAATCTTGTGGAGATTAATCTAAAATCAAATTCAGAAGATAAAAAGGAAATTAGCATTTTTAGTAAAAAGAAAACAAATAAAGAATTAAAGGAATTATCTAGTGACGAAATTAAAAAGAAAAAAGATGAGTTAAAGCAAAGAAAAAAAGTTAAAAATAAAAAAGTAAAAGATAAAAAAATAACTAAAAAAGCGAAAATAAAAAAATCAAAAGAAAGGCAAAAATCTAGAAATAATATTGAAAAAAGAAAAAAAATTGTTAACAAGCCTAATGAAAAATTAACTGATATTTGTGCTATACTTGAAAAATGTAGTATAGATGAAATATCTAAATTTTTAGTTAAACAGGGTAATAAAAAAAAATTTCCCGATATTACAATTAGAGAAAATTAATGATTAAAAAAAATAAACTCAACATAGCTATTATTGGTCTAGGTAATATCGGAAGTTATTTGTATAAATATTTAAAAAATAATAAAGAAATATTATCAAAAAAGAATAACTGTATACCTAACGTTATTTTTGTTTCGGCCAAAAATAGAAATAAAAAAAGATATATAAAAGTAAGTAAAAAAAAATGGCTTAAAAATTATTTAGATGCAACAAAATCAGAAGAAGTAGATATAATTATTGAATTAATTGGTGGAGCAGAAGGAGCAGCAAAGAAATTAGTTTTTAGTGCATTAAAAAATAAAAAACACGTTGTAACTGCAAATAAAGCACTTATTGCAAAGTATGGTGATCAGTTATCTAAAATTGCTGAAGAAAATAATGTTAACTTAGAATTTGAGGCTGCTGTATGCGGTGGTGTGCCAATTATAAGATCTTTGAAAGAAGGTTTAATAGCAAATAAAATTAATAGAGTTTATGGAATTTTCAACGGAACATCTAATTATATACTTTCTACTATGGACAAAAAAAATAAAAATTTTAATGATGTTTTAACAGATGCAAAAAAATTAGGTTATGCTGAGTCAAATCCTTTATCGGACTTAAATGGCGATGATGTTGCTGCAAAATTAAAAATATTATCTTCCTTATGTTTTAATTCATTTGTTGATCACAATATACATGTAGAAGGAATTAATTTTATCGATAAACTGGACATAGATAACGCTAATAGACTTGGATATAAGATAAAGTTATTAGGTGTTTCAGAAATAATTAACAACAAAGTTTATCAGCGTGTTCATCCAACTTTGATTAAAAAAAGTTCTTATATCGCTAGCATTGATGGTGTTTTAAACGCTGTAATTGTTGATGGGAAACCTGTTGGTCAGAATGTTATTCAAGGAGAAGGTGCTGGACCAGAAGCTACTACTTCTGCATTAGTATCAGATATTTCCTCTATTTTAAGAGGAAACATTAAATTTCCATTTTCTATATCTAGCAAAGAGAGAAAAAAACTAAGGTATCAAAATATATCAGAAAGATCTTTTTCAGCTTACTTGCGTTTTGAAGTTTTAGATAAGCCAGGGGTCTTATCAAACATAACAAACATATTTTCTAAAAATAAAGTTTCAATTAAAAGACTAATTCAAAATCCAAATAAATCAAAAAAATTCTCTTCAATAATAATAATTACACATGACTCTAAAGATAAATTTTTGAATAAAATAATAAAACAAACCGAAAAAAAAAATTATATAATTAAAAAACCTAAATTAATTAGAATTGGTGCTAATTGATGACTATTAAACCTGAATATTTAAAGCAATTTGTTAATGCTACCGAAAAAGCTGCCTATGGTGCATCTAAATTTATTGGAAAAAACGATAAAATCTCAGCTGATCAAGCAGCTGTAGATAATATGAGAAGTGAATTTAATAAAATTGATATGGATGGAAAAATTGTTATTGGTGAAGGTGAAATGGATGAAGCACCAATGCTTTTTATTGGTGAAAATGTTGGTACTAAAAAAGGTCAAAAAATAGATCTAGCCGTTGATCCATTAGAAGGAACAAACTTTGTTGCAAAAAATTTACCGAATTCATTTTCTGTGCTGGCTGCCGCAGAAGAAGATAAATTATTTTTTGCACCAGATACATATATGGAAAAAATTGCTATAGGTTCAAATTTACCTAAAAATTTAGTAGATTTGGATAATAGTGTTGAAAAAAATATATCTCTTTTAGCGGAAGCTAAAAACACAACTCCTGATAAAATAACTGTATGCATCCTAGAGAGGCCAAGACATGATGAAATAATATCTTCTTTAAAGAAAATGAGTGTAAACTTAAAATTAATTAGCGATGGAGATGTTTCAGGCATAATTTATATAGTTGATCAAAACTCTCCAGTTGACATGTATATGGGTATTGGAGGGGGGCCAGAAGGCGTCCTAGCCGCTGCTGCATTAAGTTGTTATGGAGGTCAAATACAAACAAGACTTGTATTAAATGCTGATGAGTCTGCCAGAGCAAAAAAAATGGGAATAACTGATTTAAAAAGAAAATATAACATTGATGATATGATAAAAGGCGATGTTATGTTTTGTGCTACTGCTATAACTAATGGTGATTTAGCTAATGGAATTAAAGATCAAAAAGAATTCTATGAAGCTAACACAATAGCTTTACATAAAGACGGCAAAATTAATACTTTGTTTAAAAATAAACATAAAAAATGAATTCAGTATCAGTTACTGGAAAAAATTGGATCTTAAAAAAATTTGATCAAGAAAAAATAGTTTATTTAAAAGAAAATTTTTCTCTTGATGAAATTACAGCAAAATTATTAGTTTTAAGAAATATTAAAAGAGAAGACATTAATAGTTTTTTAAACCCTTCAATCAAAAATCTTTTGCCAAACCCTAACAGTTTATTAGATATGGAAAAATCATCCTTAAGAACATTGGAGGCAATTAAAAATAAAGAAAAAATTGGAGTTTTTGGTGACTACGATGTAGATGGAGCTACTTCAACAGCTTTACTTGGAAGGTATTTTGATGAGCTGAAATGTAGTTATGAAATATATATACCAGATCGAAAAACTGAAGGTTATGGACCATCAATAAAAGGTTTTAAGGAGTTAATTAAAAAAGATGTTAAAATTATCTTTACAGTTGATTGTGGAACTTTATCATTTGAGGCCATAGATTTTGCAAAAAATAAAAATGTAGATGTTATTGTTTTAGATCACCACCAATCTGAAATCAGTTTACCAAGAGCTTATTCAATCGTTAATCCAAATAGATTGGATGATAAATCTAATCTTCAATATTTATGTGCTGCAGGTGTTTCATTTATGTTTTTAGTTTCAATAAATAGACAGCTTAGATTAATAGACTGGTTTAAGAAAAATTTAACAAATGAACCCAACTTAATAAATTATTTAGATTTGGTTTCTTTAGGAACTGTTTGTGATGTTGTGCCTTTAGTTGGTTTAAATAGAGCTATTGTTAAACAGGGATTAAAAATTTTAAAAGCAAAAGAAAATCTTGGTTTAAAAACTTTACTAGACATTTGTAAAATTGAAACAAGCCCATCTATTTATCATTTAGGGTATATTTTAGGCCCTAGAATTAATGCAGGAGGAAGGGTTGGTAAATGCTCACATGGAGCAAATCTACTTTTAAATTCGAATCCAAAAGAAGTATTCAAATTAGCTACAGAATTAGATCAGTATAATAAAGAGAGAAAAATGCTAGAAAAAGATCTTATAGAAAAAATCTTAATCGAGTCAAAAAATAAGTTGAAAGATCCAGTTTTAATTTTGCAAGGTGAACATTGGCATGAAGGAATTATTGGTATTGTAGCGTCAAGATTAAAAGATAAGTTTAATAAACCGGCTATTATTATTTCTTTAAATGGTGATATAGGTAAAGCATCGGCTAGGTCAATTGTTGGTTTTGATATTGGATCTGTAATTATAGCTGCTACTCAAGAAAAAATTCTATTAAAAGGTGGTGGACATAAAATGGCAGGAGGATTTTCTATAGACATTTCTAATATAGAAAAATTTAAGCAATTTATAATCCGAAAATTTAGAAATATTAACGAAGATTTAACTCAACAAAAACCACTATTCCTTGATAGTAAAATTGCACCATCTGCAATTAATTTAGAATTTTATGATAAAGTTAATGTTTTATCACCCTTCGGATCTGGCAATCCAGAGCCAAGATTTATTATAGAAAATCTAAAACCTGTTAACAGTAAGATTGTTGGAGATAAACATATTAAATCTGTCCTGATTGGTTCAGAAGGAACAAGTGTAAAAACAATAGCTTTTAATGCTGCTGATAATGAATTAGGAGCATACTTGCTTAAAAAAAATAATAAGACGTTCAATATAGCAGGAAAATTGTCTTTAAATGAATGGAGAGGACAAAAAAATGTAGAGTTTATTATTGATGACATTTCTGTTAATAAGAACAACAAAAATACGGTCCCATCGTCTATCGGTTAGGACAGTTGGTTTTCATCCAACAAAGAGGGGTTCGATTCCCCTTGGGACCGCCAAAAACTCCTAAAACCTATAATAATCTTATCTAGAAAGTTGTTTAATTTTCTTTTATTGTGTCACCAGTACGTCAGAAGTTTTTATGAGCATTTGTGTTATTTGCGATAAAGAAATATCAGAGGCAAGATTAAAAATATTTCCTAAAACAAACATTTGTGGAAGAAAATGTGGAGAAGAAATTGAGCAAAAGCATGAAGTTTTACAAAAGGAAATTGATAGAGCTTACGCAGCATCATTCCAAGATCTTTGGCATAAGCAAGATAATGTTTCCTATCAGTTTGGTCTTGATAAATTAAAAAATAAAGAACTTATTTATAAATTAGTTGAGAAGAAAAATACATGTATAGTGGCTCATTTTAAATACAAAGAAAATAAGATTAGTAAAAT
The DNA here is from genome assembly GCA_003282965.1 of Pelagibacteraceae bacterium AG-325-E13. Classification (GTDB taxonomy): domain Bacteria; phylum Pseudomonadota; class Alphaproteobacteria; order Pelagibacterales; family Pelagibacteraceae; genus Pelagilacustribacter. The sequence goes on from QBYF01000003.1 coordinate 32,644, forward strand.
TTCCTATATTACAGAATTTAAAAAATTTACATGGTGGATAAAAGAAACTTTGGAAAAATATGGAGGCAAACTAATCGATACTCCATTAAAATACACTACATGTCAGAAATGCGGAAACCTCTCTGTCGTAATTTGGTCACCAAAGTTTAATAATTATTTTATAGGATGTACTCAATATTATAAAGGTTGTAAATGGCTAAAATCTATTTGGATAATGCCTAATAATTAAAATAATGATTAAAGGAATAATAAAATTTTTTACAGCAAAATTATTTTTTGGTCAGTTAACAAGTTTCGTTAAATCAAATTTTTTAATAACCGCTTTTCCTTTGTTGATTATAATTTCTATTTTTTATGTTCCATATGAATATTTCAATTATTTAGAGTTTAAAGAAAAATTTCCAAATGATATTTTTGGAGTAAATTTCTTATTAATAAGACCTGCCATATTAATAATTGTTGCTTTAATTTTAATCTTCTCAATTCACAATAAACTAAAAAAAATTGAACAAGAACGTATTGAAAAAATCAAACAAGAAGAGCAAGAAAAATTAGAAAAAATAAGAGTTGCTAAAGAAAAACTTGAAAATCTTAAATCAAGCACACCTGTTCAGTTAGCTGAAAAAACAATTACAAAGCCTGTAGTTGGTGCTGGGGCTGGAGCAGCAATAGGAGCAGTAGCAGGTGGTTCTTTGGGTGTTGCAGGTAAACTAGCAGGTGTAATGATTGCTGTTAACGGTGGATGGATCCTTGCGCCTATTGGAGCAGTAATTGGCTACTTAGGTTTTAAAGCTTTTAATAAAAAAAAAGATAAAAAAGATTAGTGTGTCCGCAGTGAGTCCGTTCTTGCCTAATTTTTTAAAATCATTTAATAATAAGGCTTATTATAACTAACAAAGAGGTGTTCGATTCCCCTTGGGACCGCCATAATTTAAAAGGTTATTTTTGATATTATAAAGTATGTACGAAAAATTTGGACAATTTATAGATGGTAAATGGCAGAGTTCATCTGGCGGGGAAACCTACGAAGTTACAAACCCAGCCACAGAGGAACTTATTGGTAAAGCCTCGAAAGCCAATAAAGAAGATATTAATTTGTGTCTTAAATCTGCTGCTAAAGGATTTGAAATTTGGAAAAACACTTCTCCTTGGGAAAGATCTAAAATAATCAGAAAAATTTCAGAATTAATAAGAAAAAAAAATGAAACCTTATCTAAATGGTTAACATTAGAAGTAGGAAAACCTCTATCTGAAAGCCTTGGAGAGGCAAACGGTGCTGCAGATATTTTTGAATGGAGCTCTGAAGAAGCAAAAAGAATCTACGGTGAAACATTACAAGGGAGATCACCCGATACAAGAATTCATGTTTATTATCAGCCTGTAGGTGTTGTTGCTGCTTTAGTTCCTTGGAATTTTCCAATTACTCTTGCCTCAAGAAAAATTTCTACAGCTTTATCAGCAGGATGCTCAGTAATAGTTAAACCAGATGTAATTACTCCAGGTGCTGTAATGGAATTAGTGGATATTTGTAATGAAGCAGGCGTTCCGCCGGGGGTAATTAATCTTTTATCTGGTGATCCAGCATATATTTCAGATCAGTTGTTATCTTCAGATATAATTAAAAAAGTTTCAATTACTGGTTCTACACGTGTAGGTAAATTAATCTTAAAGAAGGCAGCTGAAAAAGTTCAAAGAGTAACAATGGAATTAAGTGGTCATTCTCCATTTATAGTTTTTGATGATGTCAATTTAGATAAAGTTACGGATATGGCTATTTTTGCAAAATTTAGAAACAATGGACAAGTTTGTATTTCTCCCAGTCGATTTTACATTCATGAAAGTAAAAAAGAAGATTTTACTAACTTAATGATTGAAAAAACAAAAAAATTAAAAATTGGAAATGGAATGGACAATGGTACAGTACTTGGTCCTCTAACAACAAAAAAAAGATTAGAAGAAATAGAAAATTTAGTTGATATAACAAAAAAAGAAGGTGCAAAAATTCTATTAGGGGGAAAAAGACCATCAGGTTTTAATAAAGGTTATTTTTATGAACCAACCATTTTTGATGATGTTAAAGATAGTTTTACTATTATGAATCAAGAACCCTTTGGCCCGTTAGTACCCATTTTATCATTCAAAGATTTTGATGAAGTTGTAAAAAGAGCAAATAACAACGATCTTGGTTTAGCAAGCTATGTTTATACTAATAATCTTGAAAAAGCTCACAGAGTATCAGAAATGATGGAAACAGGGACCGTAGCGGTTAACACACCTGTAGTAGCTCTTCCAGAGGCACCATTTGGTGGAATTAAGCAAACTGGATATGGTCGGGAAGGCGGGTCGATGGCTATCAAAGATTATCTTAATATTAAATATACACATTTAGGTATCCAATAAGCTTAATGAGCTATTTTGTTTATATGCTCAAATCTAGTGGGATCAATCCAGTTACATACGTTGGATATACTAAAAATATCATAAAAAGAATTAATCTTCATAATTCAGGCAAAGGCGCTAAATTTACAAAAGGAAGAACCTGGAAATTGATTTATAAGGAGTCCTTTAAATCAAAAAGTAAAGCAATTTCTAGAGAATATTATATAAAGAAAAATAGAACATTAAGAAATAAGATTAAAAATACGTATAGATGAAAATTTCAATTTTATTACCTTATAAAGAAAATTTTGCCCCTGAATATCCTGGTGCTGTTTCATTATTTGTATATGAAACAACAAAAATCAGTAAATTTAGAAAAAAGATAACAGTTTTTGGTAATACTAATCTAAAAAAAAAATTTCCAATTAAATATATAAATATTGAAACTAAAAAAAATATTTTATCAAGTCAGACCAAAAGTTATGTAAATAAATTTATAAAATTGGAAAAAAAAAGAAATTCTTCAATAATAGAAATTCATAATAGACCAACTTATGTGAAATTATTATCTTCAGTATTAAACTACAGAATTTACTCTCTTTATTTTCATAATGATCCTCTTTCTATGGATGGATCTAAATCAATTGAAGATCGTAAATTTCTTTTAAAAAATTGTTACAAAATAATATTTAATAGCAACTGGTCTAAAAAAAGATTTTTAGAAGGACTGGAGAATAAATTTGTCAATAGTAACAAGTTAGCAGTTTTTTACCAATCAGCCTCAAAAGGGAGTCTCTCTTTATTAAATCATAAAAAAAAGTGGATAACATTTGTAGGAAAGCTTAATAGAGCAAAAGGTTACGATGTTTTTTCTAAAGCAATTAAAGATATTTTGAATAAAAATCTAGATTGGAGAGCTAAAATAATTGGAGACGAAAAGAGGGAAAAGATTGATTTAAAACATAAAAATGCTGATTTACTTGGCTTTAAAAAGCACAATGAAGTAATCAATGTTTTTAAAAAAACTAGTATAGCAGTTGTATGTTCTAGATGGGAAGAGCCTTTTGGAAGAACAAGTCTAGAGGCTTCTGCTAATGGATGTGCAGTAATTATAACCAATAAAGGAGGATTACCAGAAACAATAACTGATGCAAAAATATTAAATAGATTATCAGTTAGAGATCTTAAAAAAACATTAAATTTATTAATAAAGAATACATCTCTAAGAAAAGAACTACAAAAATCTTCTATAAAAAACTTTTACCTAACTCACTCTTTTGTCACTAAAAATATTGATAATTATAGAGATGAAAAAATTAGAAGTATTAACAATTTTTTTGTTCCTAAAAAAAGATCTAAACTTAGAATTTTACACATTACAAACTTTAATGAACGTTTAGATGGTAGACTTTTTTTCAACACGGGACGAAGAATAAATAATGGTTTTATAAGATTAGGCCACAGTGTGCTAGGTTTTAGTGATAGAGATATTCAAAAATATTATAAATCCATAAAAGACTTCAAAGGATCGAAAATTTTAAACGATAAATTAAAAAAAACTTGTTATAATTACAAACCAGATTTAATTATATTAGGGCACGCAGATTTAATCTCTTCTAATCAAATAAATGAACTAAAAGATGATTATCCAAATGTTAGAATAGGACAGTGGTTTTTAGACCCACTTAATCCTCGGGGTCCAGATTATGATAGAAATAAAGAAAGAATTCTTGATAAAATTAATTCAGTAGATGCAACATTTGTGACTACAAGTCCCTCAGTTTTGAAATTTTTAAGAGAGAAAGATAAATCATTTTACATACCAAATCCAAGCGATAAATCATTTGAAACTCTAAACAATTTTAGAAAGTCTTGCTCTGTTGATGTATTCTTTGCTTTAAGTCATGGAGTTCACAGAGGGGTTCTTAAATCAGGGAAGTTAGATGACAGGGCAATGTTTATTAATAACCTATTAAAAAAGACACCAGATACTAAATTTGATATATACGGATTAAATAAAGTTCAGCCGATATGGGCAGATCACTATTTTAAAACAATTAGTAATGCTAAAATGGGTCTTAATTTAAGTAGAGGTGAAACAATTAAATACTATAGTAGCGATAGAATAACTCAAATAGTAGGCAATGGATTAGTCTGCTTAATAGATGAAAAAACTCAATACAGAGATTTTTTTGATGATAATGAAATGGTTTTTTATAAAAATATTAATGATTTATCGGAAAAGATATTAAAAGTCTCAAGAGATGATAAAGTAAGAAAAAGTATTGCACAAAAAGGGAAGGAAAAATACATGAAATTTTTTAATTCAGATATTGTGGCAGAATATATTGTGAATAAAACTATGAACATAAAATCTAAAAAAAAATTAATATGGCAAAAATAAAAAAAAGAAAAAAAGCTTTGATCTTTGGAGTCACTGGACAAGATGGCTCTTATCTTGCCGAATTATTAATTAAAAAAAATTATATCATACATGGAGTCAAAAGAAGGTCTTCGAGTGCTAACACAGAAAGAATAGATCACTTATTTGATAGTGTAAATTTTAACAACAAAAATATCTCTATTCATTATGGTGACATATCAGATGGTACAAGCACTCTAAACATAATTAATAAAATAAAACCAGATGAAATTTATAATTTAGCTGCTCAAAGTCATGTCAGAGTTTCTTTTGATGTACCAGAATATACTGCTGATATAACAGCCTTGGGAGCATTAAGAATTTTAGAGTCAATAAGAATTCTTAAATTAAAAAAAACAAAATATTATCAAGCTTCTAGTTCTGAAATGTACGGACTGGTTAAGAAAAAAAGATCACTAGACGAGCTTACACCTTTTCATCCCAGATCAATTTATGGAGTTTCTAAAGTTTTCGCATACCATACCGCAGTTCACTATAGAGAAGCTTACGGGATATTTGCAAGTAATGGAATCTTATTTAATCATGAGTCTCCTAGAAGAGGTCCAACTTTTGTCACAAAAAAGATTGTTCAAGGTTTAGTTAGAATTAAAGTTGGACTACAAAAAAAATTAACTTTAGGTAATTTATATGCTGTTAGAGATTGGGGTCACGCAAAAGATTATGCTATTTCGATGTGGAAAATTTTACAACATAAAAAACCTGATGATTGGGTAATTGCTACTAATAAAGAAAATACTGTTAAGAAGTTCATAGATATAAGTGCAAGAAAATTATCAATGAAAATAAAATGGGTAGGAAAGGGAATAAATGAAAGGGCTATTGACATAAAATCTCGCAAAACTATAATTGACCTTGACAAAAAATATCTCAGACCAACAGAAGTTGAATTTTTAAAAGGTAATTTTTCAAAAGCTAGGCGTCATCTTAAATGGAAACCATCAATATCTACAGATAATTTGATAGATGATATGATTAAATTTGAGATGAGCAAATATAATAGCTAAATGAGTAAATTTTTTTATCCTCTTATAGATAATCCCTATAGAAAAAAAGATATCAACGAGGCTGTAAAAGTATTAAAGTCATTCAAAATAACTTCAGGAATAAAGACTATAAATTTTCAAAATACCTTTAAAAAAAAAATTAAAGTTAATAATGCTTTAATGGTTAATTCTGGATCTTCTGCTAATCTTTTAGCGCTACAATGCTTAATCAATCCATATAGAAAAAAAAGGCTTAAAAGAGGTGATGAAATACTTATTCCATCATTATGCTGGTCAACCTCACTTTGGCCAATTATACAAAGCGGTTTAAAACCAAAATTTGTAGATGTTGAAAAAAATACTCTAAATATTGACTTAAATGACTTAAAATCAAAAATTTCAAAAAAAACTAAAGGAATACTAATTGTTCATGTCTTAGGGAACTCAACAAATATGAATGAATTAATCAAAATTAAAAAAAGACATAATCTTTATTTGATTGAAGATACATGTGAATCTTTAGGAACAAAATTTAATAATAAATATTTAGGCACTTATGGTGAATTCTCTTCATTTTCTTTTTATTCTTCTCATCAAATTTCATCTGGAGAAGGAGGAATGATTTGTTGTAAGAGTCAAGAAGATTTTGAAATTTTAAAGGCTTTAAGAGCTCATGGTTGGTCAAGAGGATTAAAAAATGAACATAAGATTTCAAAACAGAATAAGCATTTAGACAAAAGATTTATTTTTTATAATTCAGGTTTTAACGTTAGAGCAACTGACATAGCTGCAAGTATTGGCTTAAGTCAATTTAGAGACTTAAATAAGTTTATCAAAACAAGAAATATTAATCGAAAAAAAATAATTAATGAATTAAATAAAAGCAAAGTAAGAGATAAAATTGCGATAATTGAAGAAAATAAGGGGGTTAAGGCCTCTTGGTTTGGTATACCTATACTTTTATCTAAGAAAATTAATAAGAAATTATTTATAAAAAAAATTGAAAAAGATGGAGTTGAAACAAGACCAATCATAAGTGGAAACTTTTTAAATCAGCCATCAATTAAAAAATATAATTTAAGATCTAACACTAAAATGAAAAATGCAGATTATATTAATAACTATGGTTTTTTTATAGGATTACCAACAAAACCAATCTCATCATTAATTATAAAAAAACTTGTGAAAGTCTTTGAGAAAAGTGTTTAAAAAAAAAATTATTATTACTGGTGGAAATGGAATGCTGGGAAATCATTTTTATAACATGTATAAAAATGCTTTTACAATTGTAAAATACCCAAATCGAATAGAAAATTTTAAGAAATTTGAAAAATGGTTAGAAGGTAAAAAATTCAATTACTTTATTCATTTTGCAGCCAAAACAAAAAGTGAAAGTAAAGATAAAAAAAAGCTTAAACTCATTAATGTGACATCAACTATTAAGATGATTAAAATACTTAATAAAAAAAAGATTTTAAATTTTAAATATTTTCTTTTTATATCGAGCTCTCATGTATACGGGTTTTCAAATAAAAAGATTAAAGAAACAAAAAAAAGAGCTCCTAAAAATTTATATGGCAAATCCAAAAAAAGAGTTGAAGACTACATAATAAATAAAAGAAAAAAACTAAATTTTAAAGTAGGAATTGCTAGAATTTTCAATGTTACAGGCGCTAAACAAAGAAAAGGAAATTTTGTACCAGATATGGTTGAAAAGATGAAAAAGGTAAAAACAATTTATTTCGTAAATCAGTTCAGAGACTTTATACATATAGATGATGTTTCTAGATCAATTAAGCTTTTAATAGATAAGAAGTTTGAAAAACCAATCAATATTTCTAGCGGAAAAAAAATTAATCTTATTAATGCTTGTAAAATTTTGAATAATAGTTTTTTGAAAAATAAAATATCTTACGATAAAAAAAGAGGTAAGGATATATTTGGTAATAATTCTTTGCTTAGAAATATTGGAATCAAAAAGTTTAAAAGTGTAAAAAAAGCGCTCTTAGAATATAAAAAATGAAAAAATTTATTTTTTTTAGAAACGATAGGCTTGGAGATTTCTTAATTATAACTAATATATTAAAATCAATTAAAGAAAAATTTAAAGACTCACACATAACTGTTGTATGCTCGCCTCTTAATTATAGTTTGGTTAAAAAATATAAAATTATTAATCAAGTTTACTTGTATAATAAAAAAGACTCTTTTTTTAAAACAATATCTCTTTTAAGCAAAATTATTAAAGATGATTATTTTGCTTCTTTTTCTGTTGATGGTAAATCTTTTTCTAATCTATGTAATTTATTAATTAAATCAAAATATAAATTAGGTCTAGTTTACAATTATAAGATATTTAGCTTGTGGCTTTCAAAACCAAATTTTTTCTATAAGTATTTTATTTTCGATAAGTATGAAACTTTTACTAGTAAAAAAGATCTTACAAAAATTGAACATTTGCCTACAAAGTTAATAAGTTTAGCTAATTATTTTAAATTAAATTTAAAAACAAAACGAAATTATTATTTTAATACCTCTGCTAAAGATAAAAAAGATTTTAAGAAATATTATACAAAATTTATCCGGAAGAAATATATTCTTTTACATTTTGATGAGAAATGGGCAGATATAAAGTATATAGAGAATAAACTTTTTTCAAATATTTTAAAACTACAAAGAAAAATTAAATCAAAAATTATTATTTCATCTTTTAAAAATAAAAATAAATATTTTCAAGATTTAAAAAAACAAATATACAAAAATAAAAATGATAAAGATATTCTTTTGATAGAGAACTCAAGTTTACCTTTTTTTGAGAGATTAATTAATCATTCTATTTGTTCTATAAGTTGTCATTCTGGTTTTTTGGTTCAAATAGCTGGTGCAAATTTGACTAATGTAATAGATATAATTCACAAAAATGATTTCAAATGGTATAGTTCTTGGAAACCAAAGAACACGAAACACAAATTTATTTTTAAATCTAATATCGATGATATCTTTAGAAATATCGAAAAAACTTTAGAATCTTATATAAATGATAAGCTATTTATTTAATTTACCGAGTTTTTTATTGAGAAAATATAAATCAAAAAAGATTTCATTTTCACTTACCAGCATAGATCTTCTAATTTCTTACATTTTTAAAAATCAAAAAAAAGGTTATTATATAGACGTAGGATGTAATCATCCTGTCTTTAGTAATAATACCTATCTTCTTTATAAAAAAGGGTGGCGAGGTATTAATATAGACTTAGATAAAAAATGTATAGATCTATTTAATACATTTAGAAAAAAAGATTTTAATTTAGAAGCTGCTGTTTCAGATAATTTTGAAGAGGTAGATTTGTTTTTTTACCACGATAAATCAGCTATTAACACTATAAATAAAAAAATAATAAGTTTTCAAAAACAAAAACCAAAAGAGATAAAAAGGATAAAAACAAAAACACTTAATTCTATTTTAGAACAATCTCCTTTTATTAATAAACAGATAGATTTTTTAAGTATAGATGTGGAAGGGAACGAATTAAATGTTATTAAAGGATTCAATTTAAAAAAATATTCTCCAAAAATAGTTGTAATTGAATTTTTAGATTTATCTCTCAAAACTATAGAAATTAAAAATTTCAATATTCAAAATATAATTAATTCTGAAATTTACAAATATATGGTTAGTAATGACTATTCTTTAGTAAATTGGGTCCATTCTGATTTAGTTTTTGCGCATGATACTTTTAAATAATAATATAGTATCTTTATAATGATAAAAATCTGGGGAACATCTTTTAGTTTAATAGGAGATCTCATCATGAGTTTACCTCAACTAAATTATTTTAAAAAAAAATATAAAGACACTTATATAAACTTTGTAATACATAAAAAAATAGCTTATTGCGCACCTCTTTTTTTCAATCACCCTTACATAGACAAAATAATTATTTCCGGAGAATGGAGCTCTTTTAGCTCGAATGATTATAATATTGCATCAAATTGCGATGTTGTTACGACAAAATTGGATCATAAAAACAAAAAAATTCTTGATAGAAGTCACGAGGATAAATATTGGTACAATAAAAGATCTTGCATTGATGAAACTGCTTTAATGTCTGGCATAACTGATTTTAATGATGTTTTATCTAAAAATGAAAAAATTCCTTATTTAAACATGTGGTTCGATGCTGGATTTGAAGATGTACAAAAAAAAGGAGCCTATACTTACGAAAAAGTTCACTCAAAAAAAAATCATATACTCTCTAAATCCGTAGCCATTTGGCCTTTTGCAGGATATGGAAGAAGTAAAAATAGAAATCCAAGCTTAGATTGGTGGAAAAGACTTGTTTTAGATTTTAATAAAAAATCTATTAAAGTTTTTCACTTTGGTTATATTAATGAACCAAATTTATCCGAAAACAATACTTATTATGAAAAGCTAACTGATCTTGATTTTTTTTCTCAAATAAAAATATCCCTTAGTTCTAAGCTTTCAATTGGTACCGACTCTGGTTCTATGTGGGTTTTAAGCGCTTACTCACATCCTTCATTAATAATTAGTACAAATTGGTATGAAAATCATAAAAGCAATTTATTAGCTACTATTCCTCCAAATATAAATAGTGAGATAATATTCAAGGAAAATGGATTTGCGTCTTTGTCAGTTGAAGAGGTTTTTGAAAAATCTATTAAAAGGGGAGTATCGAGCGTAAATAAAATTGACAAGTTTTTGAGTTTTTTTAAATAGACAAATTATTTATTTAAAATTTTGTTCAAAGCATTATTTTTAAATAAATCAGCCTCTTTGATATATCGTCTGACCATATCAACTGATTTATGACCGGTCATAGCCATTATATTTCTCTCACTTGCACCAGACTCTGCTGTAGTTGTTGCAAACCCGGATCTTAGGCTGTGACCAGCGTATTTTTTCTCATCAAATCCAGCTTGAAGAGCATATTTTTTAATTATTAGAGCAACATTTTTGTCTGAGATAGGGAATATTCGATCTTTTCTATTTTCAAACATCCATAACCTTAGATTTTCTACAGGACAATAGTTATTGTATTTAAAAGAGGGGATAGCTTTAATCATTCCTTCGCCTGATTGGTCTGATTTTGACTTTTTTACAAATATTTTTACCCCTTCTTTTACAAATTCAATATCTTCTTTAGTTATTGATACTAGTTCGGACCTTCTAAAACCTCCTGCAAAACCAACTAATATTAAAGCTTTATCTCTCTGTTTTTTAATAGAGTTTCCTGAAGACTGATCAATTTGTTTAATTATTGCTTTTATGTCGTTGAATAATAAGGGTTTTTTGGCTTTTTGATATACTCCTATTTGCCTTTTAATCCCAATCAAGTTTTCTACGATTATCGGATGCTTGGTGTCTAAGTAATGCCCTTTATACCTATGCATCATATTTATGGATGCTAATCTACGTTTTAAAGTGCTAAATTTTGAGTTTTTAGACAAATGAGTGAGATATATTGAAACAATTTTAGGATCACTCGGGAGACTTTTTAAATTATGTTTTGTGCAAAACAAAACAAAGTCATTGAAGTCTGATTTATAAGCACGAATAGTATTTTTAGCCTTAGATAGTTTTAAGTTGTCTAAAGTCTCAATTTCGAGTTTTTTAACTTCTGTTGTTAAATCGTTCATATTTTCCGATAACCATTAATTATCGGAATTAATATATTATTTATTTTTTTTGTCAAGTGTTTAGATTTAGAGCATGTTTGAGAGTCGAAAAAGATTACTTTTGGATCGTGGACCTAGTTGGCCGGACTACGACAAAGCTAAACCTTTCATGATAAGGTATTATTTGTTATTTAGAAAAAGACCCAAGTGGTTTCCATTTAATATTTTCCTTCACAAGATACTTAAAAGCGATCTAGGAGATTTACATGATCATTATTGGTCTTATCTAACTTTAGTGCTTAAAGGTGGGTACTGGGAAACCACGAAAAAAGGTCGATTTTGGCGGGGTCCAGGTTATATAGGTCTTAGAAGCGCCTCAGATACTCACAGTTTAACGATTCCTGAGGGAAAAGCAGCTTGGACGCTAATATTTGTGGGGCCAAATAAGGGTTCTAAGCAATTTGCAAATTTTAACAAATCAAGCCAAAACGAGCGTAAAAATTGAACTTTTTAAAGCCTAAATGATAAAATTCATCCTTCCCATAGCAATATTTATAGCTGCAGTTTATGGAATTTCGTATTTCTGGACCAATTCAAGCTCTAAAGGCAAAAAATCGATAGCTTTTGGCTTAATAATAACCCTTATTATATGTATTTCTCTAACAATTTATCTGATTATTGATTAATGAAGCTAGAGGGCACCAAATTTCAAGTAAAAGTATGGAGATATTTAGAGAAAATACCGGTTGGCAGCATAAAAACCTATTCACAAGTGGCAAAAGGTATTGGAAAGCCTCTAGCAGTCCGAGCCGTTGCTAATGCGATAGCTAAAAACCCCTATTCTCCCCAAATACCTTGTCATAGGGTTATAAGATCTAATGGATCGCTAGGAGGATACTCTGGTAAAGGTGGACTCAAAACTAAGAAAAAACTTTTAAAAAAGGAGGGTATAATCCTCTAGAATTGTTATTTTACGGGCGATTGAGCAGATCTACCCTTTTACATTATTAAATTTACAAATTCCCCAGTCAGTTGTACTATACAACATACAATCGAAAAAATTAGACCATCTATGGCCGTTTAAACGGCATATTCTCTTATTGCAAGGCTTCTAGAATTGTTGATATTTAAGGCTTTTAACCGAACTAAAATCGTTGGTATTGCTTTATAATTTGTCTTATTTATTTAAAAATTTATTTATTTAAGCTTTTATTTTATAATAATATGATTATTTTAATTTTTTAGTCATAATATGATGCTTAAATATGTCAATATTTTCAGCTTTTATTTATCTTTTTTTATTTATTAGTAAACTATACTGACCTATATATTAATTATTTACATTAAAAACGTGATGTAACTAACTGTATTTATTGAAAATATTTAAGACTATAAAAAACAACTATAGGAACTGTAATTAAAGACATTACAGTGGAGGTAACAATAACGCTCGCAACACTATCTACAACTTTTTTTTCTGAATACATTGATCCAACTAAGTAAGTTAGAACTGCACTAGGCATAGCTGATTGTATTAATAAAACGCCTGCTGGAAATCCCTCTAAACCTAAATATCTTATTAAACTAAATCCGATAATTGGACCTATTATAACTCTTACCGCCCCTAATATTGAGGCTTTTGTCCAGGAAACAACTTGAAATCTAGATAATGCGATACCTAAAGACATTAGTACTAAAAAAATAGTCGTATAGGTCAAAAGAAAAGTGGTATTTTCGATATATCCAGGAACATCCCACTTAAAATATAAAAAGATAACAGAAGCTATAATTGCATATATAGGAACATTTTTAATAAGTATTTCTAGAGAAAAACTTTTTTTAGCTAGTAAAACACCTAAGGTAAAGTGAAGAAGTATTATCACTGAAGCAACAGCGGATGCCACCCCTAGCCCGCTAGTTCCATAAGCAAAAAGACATATTGGAACACCCATATTTCCAGTATTTGGCAATATTAGAGGTGGTAATTCACTAATGACATCCTTTTTAAGAATGAAAAGAAATATTAATCCTACTATGGCAAAACCACCGATTATTATTAAAGAATAAATAAAGTATTCAATAAATATACCTAAAGTAATTCCAGTGGTTGTAATTGTGTAAAAGATCATAGCAGGTGTACCAATATTTCCTGCAAAATTTGTTATAAACTTAGTATCAAATTTTGGATCTTTTTTTCCAAGATAATATCCTACACCAATAACAAAAAAAACTGGAAATAATACGTCTATGAGTTTTAGATAGAGCTCCATTAAGCTCTTACATCAGATTTTCTAGGTTTTCTCAACTTCTTTTTAAAATTTATAGCAGTCTCAAATTCCATAAGACGTTTATAAATAGATCTTAATTCAGTTATTCTAGTCCAGTTTTGTAGGAACAACGAAAAGCTACTTTGAACTTCTCTGAAGGCACTAGAAGTTTGAATTAGAACTCCTAATGTCATAGCGCCTGTAAACAAACCTGGACCCATTAAAAGATAAGGAACTATTATCATTGATTGGTTGTACATAATTAACCATAAGTCAAAATAGCCATAGTGTAGAAATAATCGATGATAATTAAACTTTATTCCAGTAAAAAGCTGTAAAATCGTAGGTGCTTGAGCATAATTTCTTCTATCATCTTCGCCGTATACTAATTCTTTTCTAAATGCTGCTTCTACTTTTTGATTATTGTATTCTAAACCAGGAAGTTTTATTCCTACTATCCAGCTTATAATAAGTCCACCTAAACTTGCTACTAAAGATACCCAAACTAAAGAACCAGAAATATCTTTAAAAAAAGGAATTACTACATTAGATGAAAGCCCCCATAAAATAGGTAAAAAAGCTATTAATAACATTATTGCTCTAACTACTTGAAGACCTAAGCTTTCAACGATTTTAGCAAAATTCATACAATCTTCTTGTATTCTTTGAGAGGCTCCTTCGACTTTCGCGTCTACTGCTCTCCAATAAGGCATATAAGAAAAGGTCATTGCTTCTCTCCATCTAAAAGCCCATAAACGAGTAAAATAATTAGTAATTGTATAAATAATTACATATGGAATAGCTAATTTCATGAATAGCATTATTCCATCATAAAATTCTGACAATTCTCTTTTAGGAGCTTCCTGAAGCAAGTCGTAGAAACCTTTATACCATTCATTGATTTTAACATCTATATAAGTTTGGGATAAAAGAGATAAAATAATAAAAGCAAATCCTCCCCATGACCAAACTAACCATTTTTTTTCAGTAAAAAAACTACGCCACATAATTAATTTTTGAGGAAGTTATCTGCATATGATTTTATGACAAATTCCTTTTTTTTAGGTTCAATAATTTTATAAGATATATCGTTTGATTCAGCGTACTCGATTGCTTTTTCTCTAGATGAAAATCTTAAAATCACTTCCTCGAGTGTATCAGTGGAACTTTCCCATCCCATTAATGGATTAATTGAAGTATCTTTAGTTACAAATTCTAAGACCCATTTTTTTGTTTTTCCCCTACCCGATTGCATAGCTGTTTTCGTAGGTATATAAATTCTAGCTTTTTTCATAATCTATCAAATAGGTAAATTGCAAATTTCTCCTGAAACCAAAGTATTTTCTAATTCTATTTTAAACTTTTGTTCAATATTACAATAATCTTTTTTTACCATAGCAATACCCACTATCTTATTAAATTTAGGTGAGTAAGCAGCAGATCTTAATTCCCCTATTTCATTACTCTTTAAATCTAAAATTGGTAATCCTTTAGTTAAATTTACAGACTTGCCTTCTATTTTTACACCCATAAGTTTTTTTTTAATTCCTTCTTTTTTTATTTTCTTTAAGTTTTCTTTTCCTAGAAAGATTATATCTGATTCTAAGTTAACATATTTATCAAATCCACATTCGAAAGGATTATCCCCAATATCCATATCATTACCATATGACAATAAACCACCTTCTATTCTTTCAATAAGATTAGGAGCACCAGGCTTTAAATTAAATTCATTTCCTGCTTTAAAAAAATAATCATATAGTTCTAATCCAGCCTTAAGATTATCTATGTGGATTTCGTAGCCTCCTTGTTTTGAATATCCTGATCTTGAAATTAAATATTTGTTATTTTTAAATTCAAAAAAATCATATCTGAAAAATTTTAGATCGACGATTTTACTTCCAAAAATTTTTTCCATTAACTTCAACGATTTTGGTCCTTGAACTGCTAAAGTATCAATTTTTGCTTCGAAAATTTTAACATTTAGATTTCTTGCCTCCGCTATTCCTTTTGCAAAGAGTAATACATCAGAATCTGCTATACAAACTCTCCAAATATTCGACTCAAGTTTGTAAATTAAAGGATCATTTATTAACCCCCCATAAAGATCTACTAGTGGAGAATAGTAACATATACCTGGTTTTGCTTTTGATAAATCTCTGCAGGTCATCAGTTGAACTAATTCCGATGAGTCTTTTCCCGAAATCTCAATTTCCCTTTGTACAGAGACATCCCAAAGTTGCACATGTTCTTTAAGGTGATTGTACTCTTCTTCTAATGAGGTAAAGAAAGTCGGTAAAAGCATATGATTGTAAACCGTATAAGCTTTTACACCTTGACTTTCTATTCTTTCAGAAAAAGGAGTGCTTCTTACACGCTTAGATTTAGCTATTGGAAAATTTTTCATTTTTTTAAAAAATTAATTATTTTTTCTCTCATCTCAAAAGCGTTTTCTAAAATTATCATATGTCCACAATTCTTAATAATATGAGTCTTCGAATTTTCTATTAATCTTGCAAATTCGTTTCCTTTTTCAACTTTTATCATTTTATCCAATTCTCCAAAAATAAAAAAGGTTGGGCAATTTATCTTCTTAATGGCGTTTTTACCATTTTTATAATTATTACAAGCTATTAAATCGACTGCTAGAACTTCTCTTATCTCTCTTGGAGAGTTTAATATCTTTTGTAAAGGGTTTCCTCCAATAAATTGTTTTGAATTACCATAACCCCATTTCATCATTAAGTTTATTGACTCCATGCTTCCTGATAGAGCTAAATCTATTAAACTTTTATTAACCGGAATTTCATATGATCCAGCTACAAAAATTATTTTTTCAATATTTGATAAGTATTTATTTCCGTACTCCAAAGCGACAAGGCAGCCTTGTGAATGCCCTATTAAAATAACTTTATCAATTCCTAATTTGATAGTTATTTCATGTAACCATTCAGCCATACTTTCTATTGACTCTAGAGACTTACCCTCTGAATTACCATGACCTGGAAAATCAATTGCAAAAACATTATAATTATGATCTGAAAGAAATTGTGTTGTTAAAGACCAAACGACATGAGACTGCCCGCTGCCATGCAATAGAATAATTGTTTTTTTATTTTTATCAAAGACCTCTCCTGTATCCATTGAAAAAACTATATTTTTATTTATTTCGAAATTCAAATTTTATCCCCTTAGAGTTAAAAATTATTTATCTTGCCAATTAGGTTTTCTTTTATCAATAAAAGCTTCTATACCTTCTTCAGCATCTAATTTTAACATATTTTCTACCATTACATTTGATGCATAGTCGTAGGCCTCAGATAAAGTCATATCAATTTGATTGTAAAATGCTTCTTTGCCAATTTTTAGGGTTATTGCTGATTTTTTTTGATATTTTAAGAGCCACATCAAACGTATGTTGTTTTAACAATGAATCTTCTACAGCTTTATTAATTAATCCAATTTTCTCAGCTTTATCTGCTGAAATAAGTTCGCCGCTTAAAAGCATTTCCATTGAATGTTTGTTAGATAAATTCCTCGATACCGCTACCATTGGAGTTGAACAAAATAAACCTATGTTTACTCCTGGAGTAGCAAATTTGGCAGATTTACTCGCATAGGCTAAATCACAACTAGCAACCAACTGACATCCTGCGGCGGTAGCTGTACCAGAAATCTCAGCAATTATTGGTTTTGGATTTTTTACTATTGTACTCATTAATTTTGAGCATTTAGTCATTATTTCTTTAAAGTAGGCCTTACCTTTATCAGGATTTTTGCGACCTAAAGTTAACTCTTTTAGATCATGTCCAGCAGAAAATGTGGGTCCTTCAGATGAAATTATTATTACCCTGATTTGTTTATTGTTAATTGAATCATCTAAAGAAGATTGAATATTAAGCATCATTTCTTCAGACAAAGCATTATGGTTATGAGGACTGTTAAGAGTAAGTTTTAAAATCCCGTCTGGATTTAATGAAGATTTTAAAATAGTATTTTTTATTTTAATATTCATTGTTTCTAGTTTATTAAAACTTTAACTTCTTCCGATAAAGAGTTAGCTATAAAACAATATCTATGAGCTCTATCTTGAACTTTTTTCATTTCATCAGGATTAACACTAAACTTATCAGAAAATTTAACTATTGGATTTAATTCTAATTTAATAACAGACATTTGTCCCTTAGAATTTTTCCCTAAAGTAGCAATTGCATTATCATTATAACTTAACACGGGCCAATTCATTTTTGCTGCAAGTGCTAAGAATGTCATCATATGGCAACTACTTAAAGAAGCTGCTAATGTTTGTTCAGGGTTACTGTTTAATTCGTTGCCTTTCCAATCTGGCGCTGAGTCACCAGTAATCTTAATATTAGGAGTAAAAGTAATTTGATGTTGATTTGAATAATTACCAGGAGTCATTTTACCATCTCCAAGTTTCCATGATAAATCTATAGATATCTTGGTCATATTTTTAGTTAATTATTTTAGCTTTTTTTCTTAATTCGAATTTTTGAATTTTTCCTGTTGATGTTTTTGGTAAATCACAAAACTCGATTTTTTTAGGAACTTTAAAGTTTGCTAAAGTTTCTTTACAAAAAGATATTAGTTCTTTTTCTGTTACAGGTTTATCTTTTACTGTTTCTATAAAAGCACAGGGAACTTCGCCCCATTTTTCATCTGGTTTAGCTACAACTGCTGCTATAGATACGGAAGGGTGCTTAGATAGAGTGTTTTCAATCTCAATAGATGATATATTTTCTCCACCAGAAATAATGATATCTTTTGATCGATCTTGAATTTTGACATAACCATCAGGATGCATTACTGCCAAATCCCCTGAGTGGAACCACCCGTTTTTCATGGCCTTGTCAGTTGCTTCTTTATCTTTGAAGTAACCTTTCATTACAACATTTCCTTTAATCATAATTTCTCCAATTGTCTTTCCGTCTCGAGGAACTTCTTTCATTGTTTCAGGACTCATAACTCTTATCCCCTCTGTGTTCGGGTATCTAACTCCTTGTCTTGCTTTTATGTCGTTTTGTTTATCTTCATCAAGCTCATTCCACTCATTATTCCATGCGCATTGAGTTACATGTCCATAGGTTTCGGTTAAACCGTAAACATGCATAACCTCAAAACCAAGACTTTTCATTTTTTTAAAGATTATACTTGGAGGAGGTGCTCCTGCGGTTAATACATAAACTTTGTGTTTTAATTTCCTTTTATCTGCATCTGGGGCTCCTGTTATCATATTTAATACAATAGGTGCTCCACCAAAATGAGTGACATTGTATTTATCGATAAGTTCAAATATTTTTTTGATATCAATATTTCGTAAACAAACTGTTCTTCCATTTAACATGGGTACTGTCCAAGGATAGCACCATCCATTACAATGAAACATAGGTACTATAGTTAAGAAATTTAATTGGTTAGGCATATTCCATGCAGTAGCGCTTCCCGTGGACATCAAGTAAGCTCCTCTATGATGGTAAACCACACCTTTTGGATTTCCTGTTGTACCAGACGTATAACTAAGAGATATGGCTTGCCATTCATCATCTGGCATCTTCCATTTATAATTTTCGTCTCCGGTATTTAAAAACTCTTCGTATTCAAACTCTCCAATTTTTTCTAGCTTTGACTGGTCGGCAAATTTATCAGCAATATCAATAATGGTTATCTTTTTTTTAAAATTGCTCAATGCTTTTTTAACTTCCTTATGAAGTTGTCTGTCTACAACTAAAACTTTAGCTTCACTATGTTCTAAAATATATAAAATAGTTTTAGCATCTAACCTAATATTTATTGTATTTAATACTCCTCCTGTCATAGGCACAGAATAATGTGCTTCAAAAATTTCAGGTGTGTTAAAAGCTAAAAAAGAAACTGTATCTCCTTTTTTAATTCCTATTTTAGATAATGCGCTAGCAAATTTTACACATCTTTTATAAACTTCTATCCAAGTATATTTCCTGTCCTCATAGACAATTGCTTCATAATTTGGATAGACATCCTTTGCTCTGTCTAAAAATGATAATGGTGTTAAAGGTACAAAATTTGCTGGGTTTTTTTCTAAATTTTTTTCGTAAGAGCTCATTTTTAATTAAATTTAGCATTCATGATAATATTGCTTCCTGATTTCGCAGAATTATAATGCATTTCTGCTCTTGGTAAAATCTTATCATAAAAATATTTAGCAGTATTAATTTTTTCTTCATAGAAACTTTTATTATCATTAATTTTTTTAAAACTAATTTTTGAAATTTTAAACCAAGAGAACGCTAAAGAAATATATCCAAGCACTTTCAAGAAATCATTACAAGCAGCGCTTACATCATCTTTGTTGGTTTTGTTCATTTTCTCCAGTAAAGTTGAGAAATCTTCTAATAATCTTAAATTATTACTTAATATTTTTGAAAATTCTTTAAGTTCGCTTGTTTCTTGGTTTATCTTAATTTCTTCTTTTACAATTGAAATAAAATTAAGAAGAATTTTATTATTCAAAACTTTTCTAAAAACTAAATCTATTGCTTGAACAGAGTTTGTTCCTTCGTATATTGGTGTTATTCTGTTATCTCTATACAATTGTTCTATACCCTGATCTTTTGTATAACCGTAGCCGCCAAATACTTGAATAGCTTCATTTGTTATTTCTGTTCCCATATCAGTGAAAAAAGATTTAACCACTGGTGTCATCAAAGAAACAAGATCTTCTGCATTTTTTCTTATTTTTTCATTTGTATGATTTAAGCTCACATCTATCTGCTGTGATAACCAAAATGCTAATGATCTTTGTCCTTGAATAATAGACTTCATGTTCAGCAAACTTCTTCTAATATCTGCATGTTTAATTATTTCGTCAGTTTTATTATCTTTATTATTATTAGATTTTCCTTGTTTTCTCTCTTGAGCATAAGATAGAGAATTTTGGTAAGCAGTTTCAGCTATTCCTAAACCTTGTATTCCTACTATAATTCTTTCAAGATTCATCATTGTGAACATTGAGCTTAATCCTTTATTTTCTTGGCCTATTAAAAAACCTTTTGCGTTATCAAAATTAAGTACACAAGTAGGCGATCCTTTAATTCCCATCTTGCTCTCAATCGATAAAGTATTTACTCCATTTCTAGTTCCGATCGATCCATTTTCATTTACGTTAAATTTTGGTACTAAGAATAAACTAATTCCTTTTGTACCAGTTGGGCCGCCTGGGATTTTAGCCAAAACAAGATGAATAATGTTTTCAGTAAGATCATGATCACCTGAAGTAATAAAAATTTTTTGTCCTGTTACTGCATAGGATCCATCATTTTGTTTAACAGCTTTTGTTTTTATTAAACCTAAGTCAGTTCCACATTGAGATTCGGTTAGACACATAGTGCCACTCCACTTTCCTTCAACTATTTTAGGTAAAAAAATATCCTTAATTTTTTGATCAGCATGATGAAGTATACAATTGTATGCACCAATACTTAATTCACTGTATAACTTGAAGGACAAGCTTGCAGAAGATAACATTTCTTCAAAAAAAGTACTCACTGTTTTTGGCATACCTTGACCACCATATTTTGGGTCGCAAGATAAAGATGTCCATCCATCGTTAATAAACCTGGTATAGGCTTCCTTATATCCGGGCGGCGACCTTACGATTCCATTTTCGTATACACATGGATTTTCGTCTCCTATTTTAGCTAGTGGGTGGACTATTTCCTGGTTAATTTTTGCGGCTTGATCTAGAATATCTTTAACTAAATCTGAATTAATTTCTTTAAATTTTTCAATTTCATTATAGTTTTTATTATCCTTTAGATTTTCAAATAAGAACATCATATCTTCAACTGGAGCATTATACATAGTCATCTAGTTTACCAAGGGTTTCCCAGTTTTAAGAGTATACGAAATTCTTTTTTGAGTTTTTTCAGTTTCTATTAACTTCATAAAACTATTTAATTCTAATTTGTACATCTGATCTTCAGATACTTCCTTTTTTAAATCAGTATCTCCTCCACTTAAAACATATGCTAATTCTTTACCAACTTCCATACCATGGTCCAAAATTTTCTTATTATTATATAAATCTTCCAGGACTTTGATCATTTTTTCTCTAACTTGTCCTCCAGATAGTCTGAATTTACATTCATTTGGGGGAGTGAAATCTCTATTATTTTTAATATAAGCTTTAGCGAAGGGCAAAAGATTATTTCTATTTATTATTATTTCACTATTTTTGTCTAAAAATAATAAAGGTTGGGCCTCTTGTGGTGAAGTAGCAGTTTTAGCGTAACCAATAATATCAAAAACTTGTAATGGAGCATAATCCGGATTATTTTTAGCTTTGTCAGTCTGAGACCATCTCCACAAAAGTTCTTTACAACCACCTCCGGCTGGAACTAATCCAACTATAGTTTCCACTAAACCCATAACAATATTTGTGTGAGATACTACATGGTTACTTTGCAGCACGACTTCTTCTCCTCCTCCTAACGCTAATCCTGAAGGAGCAGATACAACTGGTTTATCAGAATATTTCAAATACTTACATGTTTCTTGAAAATATTTGATAAATTTTTCGACAGATTTCAAATCTTTATTTTTAATAAATTCCATAACATAATTTAAGTTAACGCCTGCAGAAAACTGCATACTTTCGTTAATTACTACTAATGGTTTATCCGTAGCATTCATTAATGCATCCATTGAGTTGTAGTCTAAAGCATTAGCCTTGGTATTAAACTCAACTATATTGAAATCTTTAAATCTATAAATTTCAGCAGAGTTATTTTTATCTACTTTTAATACTGATCTTTTTGATTTAGCTAAAGTTTCAATTTCTGTATATTTTTGTCGTTCATCATAGAAATTTTTTAAGCCTTTATCTTTTAAATTTTCTAAAAATTTATTATTATCTATCTTTTCTATCTTTGAAAAAAAATTATCTAAACCAATAGACTCGAGCATTTCAAATGGACCCATCGACCAATTGAAACCAAGTCTTAATGCTTCATCAATATCGTTGTATTCTTTAGTAATTTGCGGAACTAGAGATGATGAGTATAATATAATTTTTGATATTACTGACCAAGCGTATATACCATATTTATCTTTTCTATTAATTAATTCTAAAAGATTAATTTTTTTAATTTGTAAATCAATTTTTTTTGAAGGGTAATACTCATTTTCATTTAAGTTAAGAGCCTCTAAAACTTTTTTTCCATCTGATTTGTTTATTCTGTAGAAGCCTCCTTTACCTTTTCTGCCTGTATATCCTGTTTCAATTAATTTTTGTATTACAGGTATACCTTCAACTACTTTTTGAAAATCATCATTATTTGATAATTCTTTTTTAAAACTTTTTAATACATCCGACATTAAATCAATGCCTATTAGATCATATAATGCAAATACACCAGTTTTTGGAATACCCATCGGTCTTCCGAAAACTGCATCTGCTTCTTCTATTGATAAATTCATTTTAATTGCTTCTGTCATCGCAATTTGCATTGCATAAACCCCCACTCTGTTGCCTAAAAAACCTGGCGTGTCTCCACATTTAATTACACCCTTTCCTAATTTACTCTCACAAAAGTCTTTTAGTAAACTAATTTTATCTTTATCATTTGTTTGTTCTATAACAATTTCCAATAGCCCCATATATCTAACAGGGTTAAAAAAATGTGTTATACAAAAATCTTTTTTATCTGCACTTGAAAGTTTTTTAGAAAGAACTTTTAATGGTATCGTTGATGTATTTGACGAAACTATAGAGTCTTTTTTTCTTTTTTTAAAAATTTTATCGTAAATTTCATGTTTAATATCTATTCTTTCTACAACAGCTTCAATAATCCAATCTGCATCAGAAACATTTTCAAAGTCATCTGAAATATTTCCAGTTTTAAGACTATTAATTCTTGATTGTTCAAATAATAATGGTGGTCGAGATTTTAATATTCTTTCTTTAGCTTTTTCAGCAATTTCAGTTTTCAAGTCTAATAAAATAACAGGAATATTAGCATTACAAAGATGCGCGGCAATTCCACTGCCCATAGTACCAGAACCTATAACAACAACTTTATTAATATTCATATCGAATTGGTCGGGGCGGCAGGATTTGAACCTGCGACCCTCTGGTCCCAAACCAGATGCGCTACCAGGCTGCGCTACGCCCCGATTGACTGTTTTTATAGGTTAAATATACCTTTTTGGCAATTGAAAGATGGTCTCTATAGAAGTAAATAATAGCTATGATCCAACACATTACAAAACCTTTTAAATATTTTTTTAAGTTAGAAGCTGCTTCTGGATTAATTCTACTTTTTGCGGCTATTCTTGCTTTAATAATAAGTAATGGAAGTTTAAGTGAAATATATTTTTCTACTTTAGAAAAGTATATTACACTTGGAACTAAAGAGTTTGGATTAAAGCTAAGCGTTCTACATTGGATTAACGATGTTTTCATGGCCATATTTTTCTTTTTTGTTTCTTTAGAAATTAAAAGAGAATTTTTACAGGGTGAACTTTCAAATCCAAAACAAGCAATGTTGCCAATTATTGGGGCTGTGGGCGGTATGGCAGTGCCAGCGCTTTTTTATGTTTCAGTAAATTATTCTGATAGCGCTACATTAAATGGATGGGCTATACCATCAGCTACTGATATAGCTTTTTCTTTGGGAGTGTTATCGTTATTAGGAAAAAGAGTTCCAATTTCCTTAAAAGTTTTTTTAACTGCACTTGCTATAATTGATGATTTAGGTGCAATTGTTATCATTGCCTTTTTTTATTCTGGAAATATTGAAATAAAATATTTGGCATTAATGTTAGCCTCAGTAATACTGTTGATAAGTTTAAATAAATTCAAAATTAAAATTTTTTTACCTTACTTAATAGTTGGTATATTTCTTTGGGATTTTACACATCAATCAGGAGTACATGCAACAATTGCCGGAGTAATACTGGCGCTTACAATCCCACATAATATTAAAAATAATAAAAAATCATTATTATTAAAGTTAGAACATAATCTTTCACCTTATGTGGCTTTTGGGATAATGCCGGTTTTTGCGTTCGCCAATGCTGGGGTGTCTTTAGAAGGATTAACATTTGCAACATTATTAAACCCCGTTCCACTTGGTATTGTACTTGGATTGTTTTTTGGAAAACAAATTGGAGTTTTTGTTCTTTCTTACATTTCAGTAAAATTAAAGTTTGCAGATAAACCTAATAACTCTACTTGGCCTGCATTTTATGCTGTATCAATTTTAACTGGTATAGGGTTTACTATGAGCCTTTTTGTTGGAAATTTAGCTTTTGCTAATAATATGGAATATATGGATGGAGTTAAGATCGGCGTATTAGCAGGATCTTTGCTTTCCACTCTATTTGGATACTTTTTGTTACTTATTTTTTCAAAAAAATGATCGACTCAAAAATTATTAAGATTGCTTCATCCACTAATAATGCAGGCCTAAGAAATAAATATACACATAAATCTTTTGCCAAAAATTCTTTATGTGGAGATCACATTAAAATGGAATTCATTGCTGATAATTCAAAAATAAAATCTATTCGATATGAAACTGAATCATGTATTTTGTGTGAAGCATCAGCAAGTTTGTTTTCAAAAAAAGTTAAGGGTGTAAAAATTAAAGTCTTAATTAAAGAAATTGAGAAATTTAAAAAGATTAAAAAGGATATAAAATTTAACTTTCCACATAATTTTAAAGAATTTAATGAGTTAATTAATAAAAAAAACATTAGTAGGTTGAATTGTGTCATATTGCCTATGGATGCATTTCTTAAAGCCTTTAAAATCTTTAAATGATCAAAAAATTTTTTTTTTTTATACTTATGATCTTTTTTTTTAATGCTGCATCAGCTAATTATTCAAATTTAGCATATGATTATTCATTTGAAGGTATAGATGGCGCAAAGATTAATTTAGATGAATTTAAAAACAAAGTAATAGTAGTTGTAAATGTTGCAAGTAGATGCGGCTACACTCCTCAATATGAAGATTTGCAAGAATTATGGACAAAATATAAAGATAAAGATCTAGTCATAATTGGTGTTCCTACAAATAACTTTAAACAGGAGCCTGGTTCTAACAAAGAGATTAAAGATTTTTGTGAAACTAATTTTGGTATCAACTTCCCTATGGCAGTTAAAACAAATGTTATTGGAAAAGAGGCTCATCCTTTTTATAAATGGGCTAAAGACAATCACGGAATAGGTGCTATACCGAAATGGAATTTTCACAAAATCATAGTTGGAAAAAAAGGAAAAGTAGTAGACACATTTGCTTCATTCACCAAGCCAAGTTCAAAAAAATTTATAAAAATTATCGAAGCTGAAATTAAAAACTAAAATTTATACCATCATACGCTGCAACTATATTTTTTGGTAATCTTCTGTTCAATGATTCATAATCTAAATCTGTGTGTAAATTTGTTAAAATAGTTTTTTTAGGTTTTATTAGTTTGACTAAATCTAAAACTTCTTGATAACAAAAGTGAGATGGATGTTTTTCCATTTTAAGACAATCAATTATTAAAAAATCGAGTTTATATAAATTCTTTAGAGATGAATTGGGTATCTTATTACAATCACTTATGTAAGCCACATTATTAAAAAGGTATCCTGTTGCTTTAATCATACCGTGAATAACATCAAAAGCTTTTACTTTTAAAGTTTTGTTTTTTAATTTTATTAAGAAATTATTTTTTTACAACATTTGTTTTCATAATGGGTTTATAGCCTTGTTTAGCCTTAAAACAGAATGTGTATTTTTTTAGCAAAGCTTTAATAGTTTTTTTGCTTCCATAAATTGGGATTTTTTTTTTATTTATCCAATAAAAAGGTCTCATCTCAAAAATTCCTGATGTTTGATCAGCATGTTCGTGGGTGAACATAATAGCATCTAAAGATTTAATTTTATTTTTAAGAAATTGGTATTTAATATCAGGCGAAGTATCTATCAAAATTGATAATCCTTTATAAAGTATATGCGCACAACATCTTGTTCTAATATTCTTAATATTATTTTTTAGCTTTCCTTTATAATTTGTAATCCAGGGACTTCCCAAAGAACTGCCACATCCAAGAATGGTAAACTTATTCTTCAACTCAATTTCCCAAATAGATTAAAAAAGTTTTTAGATGTAGAATCCGAAATATTCTCAATAGAAACTTTTTTAAGTTCGGACAAAAATTTTACAGTATGAATAATATAACTAGGTTCATTTGGTTTTCCTCGTAATGGTTCAGGAGCTAAATACGGTGAGTCTGTTTCGACTAAAAGTCTGTTTAAGGGTATTTCTTTAAAAGTATCTGCCAAATCTTTTGATTTTTTAAATGTAACAACACCACTTGCAGAAATATAAGCTCCGATATCCAGTAATTTGAAAGCAAAATCTTTTGAACCAGTAAAACAATGTATCAAAATTTTAAGATTATTTTTTTTTACTGCTTTTTGTAATATTTCAAACGTTTCACCTTCAGCAGAGCGTGTGTGGACTATAATTGGCAAATTAGTTTTTTGGGATGCCTCTATATGTTCTAAAAATGATTCTATTTGATCTTTTTTTTCTGAATGATTGTAATAAAAATCTAATCCAGTTTCACCTATTCCTATAATCTTTTTATTTTGTTTTACTTTTTCGATTATATTTTCAAACTTAATACCTTTATGTTGTTTAGCTTCATGAGGGTGTATTCCATAAGAACCATATACACACTTATATTTATCTAAAATATCCAAAATATTACAGAAACTTTTATCTTCTGTAGATATTGTTAGTAGAAATTCTACGCCATCTTTATTAGCCCTCTTTATAGTTTCTTCCAAGGAAGATGACATTGGTTCATAAGTAAGATGGCAATGAGAATCAATTATCATTTTCAACTTTATTAAATAAAATTTCAAAATTTTTCAATTCTGAATCATGATCGAAACAATCTAATTTGTTGATTTGTTCTATTGAAATTTTTTCTGTCTTGATATTCATAGAATTTAAAACTTTTTTAGTTGATATAGGAATAATCGGGTGCAGTAAAATACTTATATTTTTTATTTGTTCACATACAGTAAATAATATGTTTTCCATTCTTTTAGGGTCTTTTTTTTTAACGCTCCATGGTTCTGAGTCATTGAAATATTTATTTGCATCAAATGAATAACTTATTATTTCTTTGATAAAATCATTTAAATTTTGATTATTTATCAAGGTAATTAAGTTAGGAACATTATCTTTTAATTTATTTATTAATTCACTATCTTCGTCAGACATCAATGTTGATTTAGGAATCTTGTTTGAACAATTTTTTTTAATAAATGAAAACACCCTTTGACATAAATTACCATAATTGTTTGCTAAATCATTATTTATACAATTCTTTAAATTTTCCATTGAAATAGTGCCGTCATTTCCTAGAGAAACTTCTTTGATCAAATAGTATCGTAGCTGATCAACTCCATAAGATTTTATTATTTCTATAGGATCCAATATATTACCAAGTGATTTAGACATTTTTTTATCATCTGAAAGTATCCATCCATGTCCGAATACTCTCTTGGGAACAGGTAGTTTGGCTGCTAGTAGAAAAGCAGGCCAATATATAGCATGAAATCGTAAAATATCCTTTCCAATTATATGGACATCGGCAGGCCAAAAGTTTTTATATTTTAAATCTTTTGTGTTGGGAAAATTAATAGCACTTAAATAATTGGTTAACGCATCTAACCAAACATAAATCACATGTTTACTATTATTGGGAACAGGTATTCCCCATGTAAAAGATGTTCTACTTACTGATAAATCAGTTAATCCTTTTTTGACAAAATTTATTACTTCATTTTTTCTAGATTTTGGTAAAATAAAATCTTGATTTTCTTCATAAAACTTTAATAACTTTTTTGTCCAAGCTGATAATTTAAAAAAATATGATTCTTCTTCTACCCAATCAACTTGTGATCCGGAAGTTTTAGAATATTTTTTTCCATTTGAAGACTCAATTTCATCTTCATCATAATAAGCTTCATCTGAAACTGAGTACCAACCTTTGTATTTATCTAAATATATATCCCCTGAGTCTATCAGTCTTTTCCATATTTCATTAACTGATTTATAGTGTCTAGACTCTGTAGTTCTGATAAAATCATCATTCGATAAATTTAATATTTTCGTTAAATCTCTAAAATTCTTTGATAAATCGTCACAAAAAATTTTAGGTTTCTTTTTATTTTTTTCTGCTTCTCTTTGGATTTTTAAACCGTGTTCATCTGTTCCTGTTAAAAATAAAACATTAAAACCTTCTAATCTTTTAAATCTTGCAAAAATGTCTGCTATAATACTAGAGTACGCATGGCCCATATGAGGTTTACCTGATGGATAGTATATGGGGGTTGTTATATAAAAATATTTACCCATTAAATAGTTTATTGTTTATAGAATTAATTAATGAAGTTTGATTTAAGTTAAGATTAATAAATTTATTAATGTTATTTATCACATAGGATTTATCATTCATTACTTTATCTAAGTTGTCTTGTTTTTTTTCTTTACGATTATAGAAATAATAATCTGTTAAAAAAAGAATCATATTAATTATACTAATATTTTTATCTTTTTTATATATGGACAACAAAAGTTTTAAGTTTCTTAAATAATCATCATCAATATTGATTTCGTTTTCTTTGCAAATTTCATTAAAAGATAAAAAATCTCCTGGAGTTAAGCTTAATGAGTTAAAATCTATAAAAATATCTAAATCATTTTTTTTAATTAGAGACTCAATAACTTTTATTCTCATTTCATTGGTCATAGATATATTTATTTCCAGAGATCTAGAATGAATGGTGTCAATTAGAGATTTGGTTTTATTATTAATTAAAATAAAATAATTTTCAGAAGAAGGCTCTTCGATTATTTTCAAAAGTGCATTTAAACTATTAGTATTAAATAGTTCTATATCATCTAAAATAATGAATCTTTTTTTTTCCAGCATAGAAGTTTTAAGTATTTTTGATTTTAAATCACGTATATCATTTATTCTTATATTTCTAAAATTATCACCTTTAAGATGTATAATATTTGGAAACATATTATTTAAATACTGTTTGTAGAATTGTGTTTTGCTATTAATTGAATTGTTTATTCTATCGTAATTTTCGTTATCATAAATATAATTTAAAAAATGATTAATAAGAGTAAATTTTCCTATTCCTTTTTTTCCAGTAAGCATTAAAACTCTAGGTAATTTTTTCGAATTATGTAATTTTATTAAGAAATCAAGTTTATCTCTAAGACCATATAGGTTTAAAGAATTTTTAGGATCGATGTGTTCAGATGTGCTCATTTGATTTTAAGAAATTTACTAACTATGCTGAATATTTTTTTCTCTAAATCACTGTTATTTAACGATGAGTTTAGCACAAAGTAATTTCTTTTATTTTTTGCAATTTTTAAAAAAGAATTTTGAGCTTTAGTATAAAAAGATTGAGGAAAATTATCATATCTATTTTTAGTTTTTCTTTTTTTTAATCTCAATTTTGAGGATTTTGATGAAACTTTTAAAACAAAAGTAATATCGGATTTAACTCCTCTTAATATAGATTTATGAATATTGTCAATAAATGATTTTTTAACTTTTTTTCCATAAACTTGGTAAGCAATTGTTGAGTCAATAAACCTATCACAAATTACTATTCTTTTTTTTTTTAGAGCTGGTTTGATTTTATTTTTTATATGTTCGTTTCTCGCAGCTAAGTATAATAAAGTGTCAGTATAAATATCAAATTTTTCTTTTTGTTTTTTATTAAAATAATCTTTTAGAATTAATGATCTTATTGACTCAGCGCTTCTGGTTCCTCCAGGTTCTCTAGTAAGGATTGAGGCTATTCCTCTTTTTTTTAAATTTAAAACGAGTTTTTTACTTTGATAAGATTTTCCACAACCTTCAACGCCTTCAAAAACTATAAAGAAAGGCTTTTTTTTATACATCTCCCCAAATCAAATAATTTAAAGATGTGATTAAACTTTTAAAAAAATTTACTTTAGAAACTTTTTCTGAAGCATATAAGGGCAAAGTTTTAATAATTTCATCTTTATCAGAAACTATCAAGTTAGCTATTTTTTGGTCTTTTTGAATTGGTGTTTTGATGGGACCTTCGTATTCTAAATGAACTTTTAAATGTCGGATATTTTTTTTATCGAGAGTAAGATAGTAGTCTTCTTTAGGTATAGCTTTAATCTTATTTTTTTTTCCTAACCAAGCATCTAATTCATAATAAGTTTCTCCTTTCTTTGAAATTTCATATGTATTAGTATTTCTAAAACCCCAATTTAATAATTTCAAAGATTGTGTGCTTCTCAAATTTTTAGTAGGAAAACCAGAACCAACAGCAATTATTCTTCTTGTATCTTTAAGCATTGAGCTTGCTAAAGAATATTTTTCTACGGCCAAGTAACCTGTTTTGATGCCGTCAACACCAACTTTTTTATAAAGTAAAGGATTTCTATTTCCTTGAGTTATTGGATCTCCTCCAGTTCTATCCCAGGTAAAAGTTTTTTCTTTGTACCATTCATAAAATTCAGGATAGTTTTTAATTAAGTATTTTGACATTAAAGCGATATCTCTTACAGTTGAATAATTCTCTGGATCATTAATACCTGATGAATTGGAGAAATTTGTTGAAGACATACCAATTTCAGCAGCTTTTTCATTCATCATTTCTGCAAAAATTTCTTCGGAACCAGCGATACCTTCAGCTAAAGCAACACAAGCATCATTTCCTGATGCAATAATTATCCCATATAATAAATCCTCTACAGATACTTCGTCATTTACCATAATAAACATAGATGAATAACCACTTTCAGAAAGTCTCCAAGCATTTTCGGAAACAATAAATTTATCATCTAATGAAAGTTTTTTATTTTCGATTAAATCAAAAGCAACAATTGTAGTCATGATTTTAGTCATAGAAGCTGGATAAATTTGAGCGTCTGGATCAAGCTCATACAATATTTTATCTGAGTGGTAATCAACAACTATAGCAGTCCTGGCATTTACTAAGTTTTCAGCTAAAGAAAATGATGTAAAATTAAGAGAAAAAAACAATAATATAGCTATAAATTTATTCATTAATACTTATGTCCAATTCTTCAAAACCAAAATTTTTGAGTTGAATGTAATCATTTTTCATTAAATTAATAGAGTTATAAGGTCCTGACATCAGAGTTATTTTATTTGATTTTTTTGGATTAATATACAACTTTTTGCTGTCAAAATTAAATAATTCCTGGGTGATTCTTTTTTTTAAAAGAGACGCAGAGTTTTTAGAGTAAAATTCAGCTATAATAATATAAAATTTATCTTTATGAACTAGATTCTTTTTATTCTTATCTTTTGATATATTGTTAATTGTAACTATTTCTACAGGAGCGTTGCTATGTATTTTTTCTTCTTCTTTAAAAATTTTAGTTTTCTTTGCCACAAAAGACTTATTTTTTTTTACTTCAATTACTTCGATAAGAGGTAAATCTTTCCGAAGATTAAGTTCATCAGCAACAGGTTGTGTTATAATTAACTTGTAAAATTCAGGATAATCAAATCGCTTATTAATTTTTAAGATAATTGAGTCATTTGTTTTAATATTAATTATTTTGATTAAAGAGCCTGGTCTTAATTTGCTATGTGCAACTTGTAGTAATGTATCATCTAATTTTTTTTTGATTGTTTTATCTAAAAAATCTTGATGATTATAAATATAAGCAAAACCTTTTGAGTTAAAGGGTTTTTTCAGCTCAGATTTACTGTAATTTTGAGCACAGGATATCAATAACAAAAATAATATAATTAATTTATATTTCATTTTTAAAATTATCTTTAAGTGTACAAACAGCAAGAGCAAACCTTAGGGACCTATTCCAACTTAATATTTTTTCATAATTTTCATAGATTAAATAAGCAGGGGTATAAGTATTAGAGCCTGGTATAATATCTTTATCTGGAGTGATAATTGCTGATACTAAGTTGTCATTAATATTTAGTTTATTCGATTGTTTTATATATTTTTTAAAAAACTTTGCTTTTCTCTTATTTTTAATCTTTCTTGCTGATGAATTTAAATATTTTTTAGGTATATCGTTATTTAGCTCAATTTTTGTATAGCAAGGCTTATTTTTTTTCCAGCCTATTTTATTTAAATAGTTTGCAGCAGAAGCGAAGGAGTCTTCAACGCTTTTTAGCTCTATAGTTTTGTTATTATTATAATCAATTGCATATTCTTTAATTGTTCTTGGCATAAACTGAAAATTTCCAAAAGCTCCTGCCCAAGATCCAAACAATATATCTTTATCGATTATATTTTTATCTATTAGTGTAAGAAGAATTAATAACTCTTTAGTGAAAAATTCACTTCTTCTTTCATCAAAACTTAAAGTAGCTAATGAAGAAACAATATCCATCTTTCCTAAATAATTACCAAAATTTGTTTCTATGCCCATGAGAGCTAATAACAAATCTTTCTCTACTAAAAAATGTTTTTCTACTTTATCAATTATTAATTTTTCCCTTTTATATAACGCCAAACCTTTTTTAACTTTTTTCGAACTTGTTCTTTTTTTAATGTATGTAAAAGTATCTTCATAAAATTCAGGTTGATACCTATCATACTCAATTACTTTTGGTAAAAATTTAGCTTGAGACATAACTTCGTTAACTACATTTTTGGAAATACCAGAATTAATTGCTTCTTTTTTAAAATTATTAACCCAAGACTCAAAGGCTAAGTTATTAGCAAAAGAGTTGGATGAAAAAAGTAATAAAAATATTACAAAATTAATAGATATTAAGTTTTTAAGCATTTTTTTGAATATCATAAATGAGAGATATTAACTAGCTTTTGAAATAATCTATATGAATATTGTTATTTAAGTGCTTTGATAGTAATAAAGGTAGTTAATTAATTCAAGGAGAGGTGGCTGAGCGGTTGAAAGCACTGGTCTTGAAAACCAGCAACGGGGCAACTCGTTCGTGGGTTCGAATCCCACCCTCTCCGCCATTAAATTTTAAATTTTTTAAATATCCTGGCTGCTTTATTTTCATCAATTTTTTTTTTAATAATATTGTAATTATAATAATTAAGAATTATTTCATCTTCAAAATTTAGAAAAGTTTCTAATTCTGATAGAAGAGCTTCGTCGAAAGAATCAATATATTTATTAACAAAAGCGCTTAATAAGATGTCCATTTCTTTAGTGCCCCTGTAAGAGGCTCTATAAATTAATCTTTTTTTTAAAATTTCTAATTTGTCAGTCATAAAGGTGTATTATACATAAATTAAATAATTAAATGAAAAAAGATTTTATTTTCAATGATGTAAATAAGTTAAAAGGAGTTGGTGCTCAACTCTCAAAATACTTAAAAAAGAAGAAAATTGAGAAAGTCAAAGATATCATCTTAAATTTACCCTACTCTGAAACAGATAGATCAAAATTATATAAACTAAACGAACTTGAAGTGGGAAAAATACAATCCATAAAAGTAATTGTTAAGAAATTAAATTTTCCTAGAGTCAGAAATCTTCCAAATACGATTAAATGTGAGGATGAAACTGGAAAAATAAACATTACTTATTTTAATAGTCGTGAAGGATATCTAAGAAAACTATTTCCCTTGAATGAATGGGTGATCGTAAGCGGAAAAATAAATTATTTTAATAAGAATTATCAAATTACAAATCCAGATTATGTAACAACATTAGATAATAAAGATTATGTAGTGAAAAATATTCCAAAGTACAACCTAACAAAGGGAATAAATGAAAAAAAATATAGATCAATAAGTGAACAAGTAATTAACCAAATTCCCTCTATTACAGATTGGCTAGATGAAGATTATATTAATAAACATAATTTATTAGGTTGGAATTTAAGTATAAACAAATTGCATAAATCTAAAGATGGTAAAAATAATTTATCCAAAAGTTTTAGAAGATTGGTATTTGATGAGCTTTGTGCCAATTTTTTTACATTATCAGAGAGCAGAAAAAGAATAAAAAAAAATAAATTATCTAAAAAAATTATAAAAGAAAAATCTAATTTTATAGAAAAAAGGCTTCCATTTAGTCTAACAAAAAGTCAAGAGAAGGTTTTAAGTGAAATTAATGAAGATCTTAACAGTGAAAAAAGAATGTTTAGAATAATTCAAGGAGATGTAGGATCTGGAAAAACAATTGTATCTTTATTAGCAATTTCAAACGTTATTGAAAGTGGTTATCAATGTGCTTTAATGGGACCAACTGAAATTTTAGCAAAACAACATTTTGAATTGGCTAAAAAGATTTATAAAGATACAAATTTTAAAATTGATTTACTTACAGGTAAAACTGAAATTAAAGAAAGAAAGAAAATATTAGAAAATTTAGAAAAAGGTAAAACAAATCTCATAATTGGTACACATTCTTTATTTCAAAAAAAAATTAATTTTAGAAAATTAGGTCTCGCAATCATTGATGAACAACATAAATTTGGTGTGAAACAAAGATCTGAACTTGCAAAAAAAGGTGGTAACAATTGTGATGTGCTCTTAATGTCTGCAACACCAATACCAAGAACAATGATGATGTCACTATATGGAGATATGGACATTTCAAAAATAACAGAAAAACCTAATAATAGAAAAAAAATTAATACAATTAGTAAACCTGAAAAAAAAGTTAATGAATTATGGCCATTTTTAAAAAAACAGATACTCAATAAAAATCAAATTTTTTGGGTTTGCCCTTTAATTGAAGAGTCATCTTTTTTAGATTTTTCATCTGCTAAAAAAAAATTCGATTTAATAAATAAAAAATTTCCGAATCAGGTTGGGCTGATTCATGGTGCTTTAGATAAAAACGAAAAGGAAATTGTGTTAAAAAAATTTCTAGATAAAAAAATATCAATTCTTGTCTCAACAACTGTTATAGAAGTTGGTATCGATTTCCCTAATGCAAATTTAATCGTTATTGAAAATGCTAATAAATTTGGCCTTGCACAACTTCATCAATTAAGAGGAAGAGTTGGTAGAGGAGAAAAACAAGGAACCTGTGTTTTATTGTTTAAAGATGGATTAAGTAAAAATGCAATTAAAAGAATAAAAATTTTAAAAAGTTCTGATGATGGTTTCTATATCGCTGAGGAAGATCTTAAATTAAGAGGATTTGGTGATTTAATTGGATATCAACAAAGTGGAATAAAAAATTTTAGATTTGCAGATCCTGTTATTCATGAAGATTTATTTAAATTAGCCGAAAAATATGTCTTCAGCAATGAGATTAACATTAATGAAGATAAATACTCTTTTTTGTTAAAATTATTTGATCGTGCAGAAATTATTAATGTTGGAGAAATTTAATCAATATTTGTCGTGCCGGCTGAAACAATAAATTTTGAGGCCTGCTCAAACGAAACATCTAAATATATTAGATCTTTTTTTGGCAACATTAACAAAAATCCACTTGTAGGATTTGGAGTAGTAGGAACAAAAATATTTACCAAATCTTCTTTAACTTTTTCTTTAATAGTGCCCTTATTTTCTTTTGTTGCGAATCCTACGACCCATATACCTTTTCTGGGATATTCTAATAAGACAACGCTTTTTTCACTATTATCTGTTTTTGTGAAAGTTTCAGTCATCTGACCGATAGCTGAGTATATTGTTCTAAGAATAGGTATCTTTTTTAAAAAATTATTGAATATTTCAAAAAATTTTTTTCCGATAAAAGAAAGAGATAACCAACCTACAAAAGTAATAAGAAATAATGCAATTAATATTTCTAAACCTGGAATATCAAAAGGGAGGTAATTATTAGGATTAATTCTATTAGGTATAATTCTTCCTGATACTTTTATAAAAAAAAGAGTTAAATATAGAGTTATTCCTATTGGTATTAATACAACTATGCCAGCTATAAAATTATTACGTAGTCTTGCAAAAAAAGATTTTTTATTTGGTTTTGTCATTAATTAAGAGTAGCTAGAATAAACAATAAACACTAGTATTAAGATAAAAATTGCAATTAATAATTTATTATTTAAAATCATGAGTCTTAATTATGTATAACATAAATAGAAGAAAATTTCTTGGCTTATTTGGATGCAGTTGTTGTTCATTAATTCTCCCTTCTTGTTCTACTGTGCCTATTACAGATAGGAAACAACTCTCAATCATCCCTGAATATAAAATTAATCAACAGGCTGCTGCTGCTTACGAGCAGTTTAGAAGTAAAGCAAAACTTATAAATGATGGGCCTCAACTAAAAGAAGTTAAGGAAATAGGAAAAAGAATTGAAGTGTCTGTTAGCACTTTCTTTCAAAATAAAAATCAAGAAGATCCAACAAGAAACTTTGAATGGGATTATGTTCTTGTTGATAATGATAAAGTTGTTAACGCATGGTGTATGCCTGGCGGCAAGATTGCAGTATATACAGGTTTATTAAAGATTACAAAAAATACTAATGCTTTATCAATTGTTATGGGTCATGAAATTGCACATGCAGTTGCAAAACACTCCGTAGAAAGAGCAAGTCAAGCAATGACTATAAATTTGGGAACAACTGTAGCTGATATTTTCTTAGGTGGAGCAATCAACAGAACTCGAAATACTATTGGTCAGAATACTGGTATGGATATATTTAGAATAGGAATATTTAATCCATTTGGTAGAAAACAAGAAACTGAAGCGGACTACTTAGGTTTAATTTTTTCATCTTTAGCAGGTTACGATATAAGGGAGTCGGTAAAATTATGGCAGAGAATGTCGGACAAGAATAAAGGTAAAGAACCACCTGCTTTTTTAAGCACTCACCCCTCAAGTAAAAAAAGAATTGAAAATCTTAATAATTGGATAAATGAAGTAATAATAAAATACCCACCAATAAAGATTTAATTTGTGGTGAGCCCTGATGGACTCGAACCATCGACACCCTCCTTAAAAGGGAGGTGCTCTACCAACTGAGCTAAGGGCCCTTAAAGAAATTCTCTTTTATATATATATTGAAAGAATTTCAAATAATTATTAATTAAAATAGTTAATATATTTTTTATAAAAAGTAGCAAAAGTGCCGCCCTGAATATTTTTTCTGATTTCACTCATAAATTGCTGATAAAAATTGATATTATGTAACGAAATCAACATTGAAGCCATCATTTCGTTGGTTTTTATTAAATGATTTAAATAACTTTTTGAGTATTTATTTAGCTCTTTTAATTCACAATTTGGATCTAAAGGCGTTTTATCATTTTGATATTTAGAATTTTTAATATTAAGCTTTCCCTGCCAGGTAAAAGCTAATCCTGTTCTACCTGATCTAGTTGGTAAAACACAATCGAACATATCAATACCATAATTTACAGCTCCTAAAATATCGGATGGAGTACCTACTCCCATTAAATATCTAGGTTTATCTTCTGGTAGCAAATGCGTTGTTTCATTTAAAATTTTAAACATTTGAAATTGAGTCTCTCCTACAGCTAGACCTCCCATAGCATAACCATCAAAACCAATATTGATTAAATTTTCTATACTTTCTTGACGCAAATCTTTATGGAGACCCCCTTGGGCTATGCCAAATAATGCTTTTGATTTATCATGACCAAATTCAATTTTAGAACGTTCAGCCCAATGAGTTGATACATTAATAGCGTTTGATATAATTTTTTTATCTTTTGTTAATTTAGGACATTCATCTAAAACCATAATTATATCTGAGTTGATAGATTTTTGAACTTGAATACTTTTTTCTGGACTTAAAATAATTTTTTTTCCATCGATATGGGATTTAAAAATCGCACCAATATTTTTATCAATTTTATTAAGTTTTGATAAAGACATAATCTGATATCCCCCAGAGTCAGTCAAAATCGGTTTGTCCCAATTCATAAACTTATGAAGACCATTAAATTTTTTCAGAATATCAATCCCAGGTCGAAGTAATAAATGATAGGTGTTTCCTAAAAGAATTTGAGTTCCAGTTTTCAATAGATCATCAACAAAAACTCCTTTTACTGTTCCCAGTGTCCCAACTGGCATAAAAGCAGGCGTATCTATTTTTCCTCTAGGTGTAGAGATTTTACCTAATCTTGCTTTATTTTCTTGAGCTAATAACTCAAAAGAAAATTCCTCTTTTTGCATTAAATTTACTTTGATCTAAGAGAAATAATTTTATCTGGGTTTGCTACAGATCCGCTACTAGGATCACCTTTTTTAATCATATCTACAAATTCCATTCCCTTAATAACTTTACCAAAAGCTGAATATTGTCTGTCAAGATGAGGAGCGGACTCAAAACAAATAAAAAATTGACTATTTGCACTATCTGGATCGGCTGATCTTGCGGCAGATAATATTCCTCTAGTATGGGCAATTTCAGAAAATTCAGCTTTTAGATTTGGAAGTTCAGAACCTCCTGTTCCAGCTAACGATAAATTGAAATCCGGACTATTAGTGTTTCCAAATTTTACATCGCCTGTTTGAGCCATAAAACCGTCAATCACGCGATGAAAAACAACGTTGTCATATTTTCCTTGATCTGCAAATTCTATAAATCTTTTCACATGATTAGGAGCTTTTTCAGGATACAATTCTATTTGAACCTCTCCATATTTTAATTTTAAAATCATTATATTTTCCTTTGCAATTAAATGGGTGTTTATTAAACTAAATAACAATATAAATAAATAGATAAATTTCTTCATTAAAATTTATTCTTAAGCATTTTCACTGTTGATTTAGTTACAAATTTATTAATATTACCATCTAATTTTGATATTTCTTTAACAAATTTAGATGAAATGATCTGATTTTCAACATCTGACATTAAAAACATAGTTTCAATATAGTTATTTAATTTCTTGTTCATTCCTGCTAATTGAAACTCGTATTCAAAATCTGAAACAGCTCTGAGTCCCCTAATTATAACTGAAGCTTTATATCTTTTACATAGATTAATTGTTAACGTATCAAATGCAATGACTTTAATCTTATTTTTATTTAATCTTAAGTCTTTAAATAATGAATTCTTAATTATCGAAAGTCTCTCGTCTATAGAGAAGTAATAATTCTTATTAATATTGTCTGTTGTAGCAACAATAACTCTATCAAAAATTTTTAAAGATTTCTTAATTACATCAATATGACCATAAGTAATTGGATCAAACGTCCCTGGATAAATTGCTGTTTTCATAATTATTGAATATTATCTTCTATTTTAATAACAGAGACAACTTTCTCATTCCCAGAAAGTTTCTTAATTCTTACTCCTTGAGTGTTTCTACCTGCAATTCTTATTTCTTTTACAGCACATCTCATAATACTTCCTTTATCAGTGGACAATATAATCTCATCATTTTCTTTCACAACCAAGGATGCGGCTATGTTGCCATTTCTTGGAGAATTAATTATACCGATTATTCCTTTCCCACCCCTATTAGTGACTCTATAATCTAAGTAAGAAGATCTCTTTCCATAACCATTTTCTGATACTGATAAAATGAAACTATCAACACCATTTTTAATTTTTTTATCTTTTTTCAAGATCTTTGGACTAATGTTTGAATTATCTAAAACTGATAATGAAATTACTTTATCTTGATCGCTTAATTTAACTCCTTTTATACCTTTTGAAGATCTACCTTTAAATAATCTCAATTTTTTGGATTTAAATCTTATACATTTACCATTTTTAGTACTTAGTAAAACATCTTGATCGTCTTTACATATTTTAACACCAATAATTTTATCATCTTCATCAAGTTTCATTGCAATTTTACCACTATTATTAATG
Organism: Pelagibacteraceae bacterium AG-325-E13; assembly: GCA_003282965.1. Classification (GTDB taxonomy): domain Bacteria; phylum Pseudomonadota; class Alphaproteobacteria; order Pelagibacterales; family Pelagibacteraceae; genus Pelagilacustribacter. Next base: position 73,187 of record QBYF01000003.1, read on the forward strand.
TTGATAAAATCTTCCAAAGTATTTTTTCTTACATTTCCTTTTGCTGTAGCAAAAATAATCATCATATTTTTCCATTCTGACTCATCTTCTGGCAAAGGCATTATGGAGCTAATAGAGTGGTGATTTTTAAGAGGTAATATGTTGAATATAGATTTGCCTTTTGAAGCTGCAGTTCCTTCTGGAATTTTATGAGCTTTAATCTTGTAGACTAACCCTTGTGTTGAAAAAAATAAAACTGGTGTGTGGGTATTAGCAGTAAATATTTGAACTACGAAGTCTTCTTCTCTTGTTGAAATACCTGTTTTGCCTTTCCCGCCCCTTTTCTGTACTTTTAGAGAATTAAGGGGACTTCTTTTGATATAACCTTGGTTTGTAATACTTATAACTACAGACTCTTTTTGAATAGTTTCTTCAATATTGTAATTTAAAACAGCATCTATAATTTTTGTTTTTCTAGGAGATCCAAATTTTTCTTTTATATTTTCTAGTTCTTTAGTAATAAGTTTATAAAGTTCCTTTTTTGAATTTATTATCTTATTATATTCGATTATTAAATTTGATAATTTAGTAATTTCAGACTCTATTTCACCTATTCCGTAAGCTGTTAATTTTTGCAATCTTAGCTCTAAAATAGCATTTACTTGATTTAAAGATAATTGATAGCTAGATATACTTTTTTTCTTTTCAATTAAATTTATTAATTTAATACTTTTTTTAATCTTCCATTTTTTTGATAGAAGATTTTTTTTTGCTATCTCCGTATCTTTAGAATTTTTGATTATCTTAATAATATCATCAATATTTTCTACTGCTGTAGCTAGACCGATTAAAATGTGAGCTCTTTCTTCAGCTTTATTTAAATCAAATTTTATTCTTTTAGTAACTGTATCTTCTCTAAATTTCAAAAATTCAGATATAAATTCTTTTAAATTTAAAATTTTTGGTTTGTTATTTACTATAGCAAGTGTATTAAAACCAAAAGAGCTTTCTATATTAGTCAATTTATATAATTGTCTTCTAATAGTTTCTGGTTCAACTGCTTTTCTAAGTTCGATTACAACTCTTATTCCTTCTCTGTTTGACTCATCTCTAATATCTCTAATTCCCTCAATCTTTTTATCTCTCACTAATTGAGCTATCTTCTCGATTAATATTGATTTATTTACTTGATATGGGATTGATTTAATTATTAAACATTCTCTTCCACCTTTTTTTTCTTCTAAGTCTATTTCTCCTCTAATTTTAAATGAACCTCTTCCCTTGTTATATCCTTGTTTTAAGATATCTTTTCCAATAATAATTCCTCCTGTTGGAAAGTCTGGACCCGGCACATGCTTCATTAGTTGACCTATTGTAATATCTTTATCGCCTATGTAAGCGATTGTAGCATTGATAATTTCACTTAAATTATGAGGAGGTATACTTGTAGCCATCCCTACGGCGATACCGCCTGCACCGTTAACTAATATATTTGGGTACTGGGACGGAAGAACTTCTGGCTCTTTTTCAGTTTCATCATAATTATTTCTATATCTCACAGTATTTTTTTCTAAATCTTCTGTTAAAAACTGTGCAATCTTACCTAGTTTTGTTTCAGTATAACGCATAGCTGCTGGAGGATCTCCATCTATAGATCCAAAATTTCCCTGACCAGATATTAATGGTAAACTCATAGAAAAATCTTGAACTAATCTAACTAAAGCATCGTATACTGATTGATCACCATGAGGATGGTACTTACCAATAACATCTCCAACTATTCTTGCTGATTTTCTAAATGGCTTTGACCAATCATATCCACCTTTATACATGGCATATATAATTCTTCTATGTACTGGTTTTAACCCATCTCTAACATCTGGCAAAGCTCGGCTTACTATTACACTCATAGCGTAAGACAAATATGATGAGCTCATTTCATCTTGAACGAAAATAGGTTTAAAGGATTTGTTCTCTATACTAGATTTTTCCATAGAAATTAAAATGGAATTTCATCATCTAAATCAGAATTGTCTTGATTTAGATTATCATTTGGCAATGAGCTTTTATTTTCTTTTACTAAATTCGATGGCTCATTTTTGCTGTTTCGACTATCAAGCATTGTTAAGCTAGAATTATAACCTTGAAGAACTATTTCTGTGGAATACTTGTCTTGTCCAGAAGACTCATCTTTCCACTTTCTGGTGCTCAACTGACCCTCGACATAAACGTTTGCTCCTTTTTTCAAATACTGTTGAACAACATTTACTAATCCTTCATTAAAAATTACAACCCTATGCCACTCCGTTTTCTCTTTTCGCTCTCCAGTAGATTTATCTTTCCAGGTTTGGCTAGTGGCTACACTTAATCTAGCGACATTTTTGCCATTAACCATTTGTTTGATATCTGGATCTGCGCCTAAACGACCTATTAATTGTACTTTATTTAAACTTCCTGCCATAATATTTTGACTAAATTTTTGATTTTTATTTATTAAAAGTTGAATATTTATATCATAATTGATTAATAAATATAAGATCATTATTATTTTATAAAAAAATATGTTGAAAAAAATCGTTGTAAAAGGCGCTAAAGAACACAATCTAAAAAATGTTTCTCTTGAGATACCAAAAGAGAAATTAATTGTCATTACGGGTCTTTCTGGCTCTGGAAAATCATCTTTAGCATTTGACACAATATATGCCGAAGGGCAAAGACGTTATGTAGAAAGTCTTTCTTCTTACGCAAGACAATTCTTGGATAAAATGAAAAAACCAAAAGTTGATTTAATTGAGGGATTAAGCCCAGCTATTTCTATTGAACAAAAAAATACCTCGAAAAATCCTAGATCTACAGTAGCAACTGTAACGGAGATTTATGATTATATGCGTGTATTATTTTCAAGAGTTGGAACTCCCTACTCTCCTTTCACTGGGAAACCTATTGTTTCTCAGCCTATTAGTGAAATGGTCGATAAAATCAAAAAATTACCCAAAGATAGCACTATATATTTATTAGCGCCTATAGTTAGAGGAAGAAAAGGTGAATATAAAAAAGATATATTAAACTTTAAAAGAAGAGGTTTTTCTAAAATTAAAGTTGATGGTGAATATTTAGATATCGACGATTTTCCTAATCTAAATAAGAAAATTAAACATGATATTTCAATCGTAGTAGATAGAATAGTTCTAAATTCTAAATTAGGGAACAGACTTGCAGATAGTGTAGAGACATCTGTAAATTTATCTAATGGTCTATTAATTGTAGAATATGAAAATGAAACATTGCCTAAAAAATTTAGAAAGTTAGAGAGTATAACATTTTCTTCAAAATTTTCATGTCCAGAAAGTGGCTTTACGATAGAGGAAATTGAACCAAGATTATTTTCATTTAATTCACCATTCGGTGCTTGCGAAGAATGTGAGGGTATCGGGCATAATCTAAATATTGATCCTAATTTAGTTATCACTGATCCTAAGAAAAGTTTACAAGATGGGGTAATTGAACCTTGGGCAAAATCAACTTCTATGTATTATGCTCAAACTTTATCATCTATAGCTAAGCACTATAAAATTTTACTATCAGATCCTTGGAAAAAATTGCCGAAAAAAGTTCAAGATGTAATTTTATACGGGTCAGATGATGAAGAAATAAAGTTTTCTTATGATGATGGTTATGAAGCATATACAACTAAAAAAACATTTGAAGGAGTAGTAAACAATTTAGAAAGACGTTATTTGGAAACTGAAAGTGAATGGAAAAGAGAAGAAATTTCTCAATTTCAAAGTGAGTCAAATTGTGAAAAGTGTAAAGGAATGCGATTAAAAGATGAAGCATTGTGTATAAAGATTAATTCTTTAAATATTAGCGAGATAACAAATAAATCCATTGATGAGGCACAAAAGTGGTTTTCAAATTTGGAAAATGTTTTAACTGATAGAGAAAATAAAATTGCACAACATATATTAAAAGAAATTAACGAAAGACTTAATTTTTTACTAAATGTAGGATTAAATTATTTGACACTATCAAGAGAGTCAGGAACTTTATCTGGAGGTGAGGCTCAAAGAATTCGGTTAGCTTCTCAAATTGGATCTGGACTAACAGGAGTTTTGTATGTTTTGGATGAACCTTCTATTGGACTTCATCAAAGAGATAACAAAAAATTGATTACTGCTTTAAAAAAATTAAGAGATTTAGGAAATACTGTAATTGTTGTTGAACATGATATTGAGACAATGGAAAGTTCTGATCATATCATTGATATAGGCCCGGAAGCAGGTTTGAATGGTGGAGAGATAGTTGCTGAGGGAAATGTTAAACAAATTACAGAAAATAAAAATAGTATTACTGGAGATTATCTTTCGGGTAAGAAGTTCATATCTATCCCAAGAAAACGTAGAACAGCAAAAAATGGAAGATTTATTGAAATTAGTGGTGCTAGTGGAAATAATTTAAAAAAAGTAAATTTAAAAATACCAGTAGGAACTTTTACTTGCGTAACTGGTGTTTCTGGAAGTGGAAAATCAACTTTAATACTACAAACTTTATATAACGCATTTAACCTTATGTTGAATAAAAATAAAAGTAGAAAAGTGCCTAAGGCTTTTACGGGATTTAAAGGAACAGAATTAATTGACAAAATAATTGATATTGACCAGTCGCCTATTGGTAGAACACCTAGGTCAAATCCAGCAACTTATACAGGAGCCTTTGGTCCTATAAGAGAATGGTTTGCTGCTTTACCCGAGTCAAAAGCTAGAGGATACAAAGTTGGAAGATACTCTTTCAATGTAAAAGGCGGTAGATGTGAAACATGCGAGGGAGATGGAGTTATTACTTATGAAATGCATTTTCTCCCTGACGTTTTTATCCCTTGTGATACTTGTAAGGGAGCTCGATATAATAGAGAAACTCTAGAAATTCGATTTAAAAATAAAAATATAGCTGACATTTTGGATATGACAGTTGACGAAGGGTGTGTTTTTTTTGAAAATATACAAAATATAAAATCTAAATTAATCACTCTTAAGCATGTAGGTTTGGGTTATATGAAAATAGGTCAGCAAGCAACTACTCTTTCAGGTGGAGAGGCACAAAGAATTAAATTAGCTAAAGAACTTTCTAAAAGACCAACTGGAAGAACATTGTATATATTAGATGAACCAACTACAGGCTTACATTCTCATGATATTAAGAAATTGTTAGAAATCTTACAAGCTTTTGCAAATACTGGTAATACTGTGGTTGTCATAGAACATAATTTAGATGTTATTAAAACAGCAGATCATATAATTGATATGGGTCCTGAGGGTGGAGTAAATGGAGGAAAAATAATAGCTGAGGGCTCCCCGGAAAAAGTCTCACGAAACAATGATAGTTATACAGGTAGATTTATCAAAGAATTATTAGGTGATTCTAATATGAAAAAAACAGCTTAAAAAATTAATTTATGGTATAATGAATCATGGTTTCAATACTACAATCGCTATCTAAAACAATTCATATTTCTTTAGGGTTAGCAATATTGCTACTCTTAGGACTTCATTTTGGAGGAGATGGTTTTGCTTTTGATAGGTATTTTTTTAGTTGGTTGTTCAGATATCTTCATGTGTTAACTGGAATTATGTGGATTGGTTTACTTTGGTACTTTAATTTTGTTCAGATTCCCTCGATGCCCAACATTCCTGATGAGCAAAAACCAGCTATAGGTAAAGTAATAGCTCCGAAAGCATTATTCTGGTTTAGATGGGCTGCACTAGGAACAATAATTACAGGACTTATAGTTGCTTACCTAAATGGATATTTACATCAAGCTATGACTTTAGATATTGGAAGTGGTTTTGGAAAAAATACAGCTATAGGTATTGGAATGTGGTTAGGAATTATCATGGCCTACAACGTTTGGTTTGTTATTTGGCCAAACCAAAAGAAAGCTCTTGGCATGATTGAAAGTTCTCCTGAAGAAAAAGCTCAATCAGCTAAAACTGCTATGTTGTTTTCGAGAGCAAATACGTTACTTTCTTTTCCAATGCTACTATCTATGGTGGCAGCTCAAAATTTATATTAGTTTTTTAAGGAACTATTTTTTCTTCTTTTTTTTCAAGAGTTTTATAACTAACTTTAAAAAACTTTAAAACTGGAGCGGCTACAAAAATCGATGAATATGTTCCAATTAAAACTCCTAAAATCATTGCAAAAGCAAAACCTCTTAGAATTTCTCCTCCAAGTATATAAATAGAGAATAAAGCTAACAAAGTAGTTAAAGAAGTTATAATGGTTCTAGATAAAGTTTCGTTGATTGAAAGGTTTGCCGTTTCATTTATATTTAGTCTTGTATGCTTATTCAAGTTCTCTCTAATACGGTCATATATAACTACTGTATCATTCATGGAATAACCTACAATGGTAAGAACAGCGGCAATAATCGAGAGATTAATTTCCAAAGATAAAACTGAAAAGACTCCTATCGTAATTATTACATCGTGGAATAATGCAACGATTGATCCAATACTAAATTGCCACTCAAATCTTATCCAAATATAAAAAAGCATAGCTGCTAGAGATAAAGAGATGGCAATTATTCCTGATTGTAAAAGCTCTGAGCTTATTTTTGGTCCGACATTTTCCACTCTCCTAAAATTTATTTCTGCATTTAAATTATTAGTTAAAATTTTTTTAATTTCAGGTATTAGCTCATTATTATTTTCTCTTTTTTGTTCTACCTTAATCAAATAATCACCTTCCTTTCCAAATTGTTTGACATTTATATCTCCCAAATTCATGGAGCCTAAAGAAGTTCTGATCTCTGATATATTAACATTTTTACTTTGTGATCTTAGTTCTATTAAAGTTCCTCCTTTAAAATCAATACCGTAGTTAAGGCCTTTAAATATGATAAACAAAATACTGATTACAAATAAAGATAAAGATAAAAAATTTGCAGATTTAAACTTGGAAGAAAAATCTATATTAGTATTCATTATAGACTTACCTCCCCTTCTTTTTTATTTAAAACAATCACTGAAGTTAAATGTCTAGCTAGAAAATATGCAGAAAATAAAGTTGTCACTATTCCTATTCCTAGTGTAATAGCAAAACCCTTTACTGGACCTGATCCAAAAGCAAAAAGTATAACCGCAGCAATTAAGGTTGTTATATTTGCGTCTAATACAGTAATTTTTGCTTTAGTATAACCAATATCAAATGCATGAATTGGAGATTTTTCTGTTTTAAGCTCTTCTTTAATTCTTTCAAAAATAAGCACATTTGCATCAACTGCCATACCAACTGTTAAAATTATTCCTGCAATTCCTGGTAGCGTTAGAGTTGCTTCTAAAATAGTAAGAACTCCAATAAGCATAATCAAATTTGCAATCAAAGCTATATTAGCTATCAAGCCAAAAATTTTATATTTATAAATCATGAATAAAATAACTAAAATGAATCCAATAATTAAAGATGTTATTCCTGAATTTATGGAGTCTTCTCCTAAATCAGGACCAACTGTTCTTTCTTCAACAATATCTAGGGGGGTAGGCAAAGCTCCTGACCTTAATAACAAAGCAAGATCTGTTGCTTCTTGAAATGAAAAATTTCCTGATATCATTCCATTACCTGAAGTTATAGGCTCATTTATAGAAGGTGCGCTAACAATTTTTCCATCCAGAACAATAGCTAGTCTTTTTCCTACGTTATCTGAGGTAGCTCTTCCAAATTTTTGTGCTCCCAATCTATCTAAAGTGAAAGAAACTGTAGGTTGATTTGATTGATTATTAAAATTAGGTTGAGCATCTATTAGATTTTCACCACTCATTATAATTCTCTTGCTAATATTTAATTCTTCTCCATCTTCTGAAGTTAATTTATCAATACCAAACTCTTCATTTTCGGAAACTAATCGAAAATTTAATTGAGCTGTTTTACCCAAAAGACTTTTAATTCTCTCTGGGTCTTTTAAGCCGGGTAATTCAACTAAAATTCTTTTATCACCTCTTTGTAAAATTGTTGGCTCTTTTGTTCCAACATCGTCAATTCTCCTTCTAACAATTTCAATAGATTGTTTTAAGGCTGAATTATTAATAGTTAATAAACCAAATTTAGAAAATATAACCTCTGCTTTATTATTTTCCAAAATCTTTAAGTCTAGTTCAAATGAATTGTATTTATCTATGTATGGATTTAAAAAGTTATCTTTTTTTGAAAAAAGTAATAATTCAAGCTTGTCAGTATTATCTACGAAAAAAGTTAATTTTTTTTCACTAATTTCAAAATTTGAGTAATTTAATTCATTGTCCTTTAAGAGTTTTTTTAAAGGAATTACTTTTGATTGAATCTTTTCTTTAATTAATGGATCAGAATTAATTTCCAAAAGGAGATAAGATCCACCTTGTAAATCTAATCCTAAATTTACTTTCTTTTTTATAAATGATTTTTCATTCGACTGAAAGTTCAGTATTGAAAAAAGAGATACAAATAAAAAAATAGAATAAATAAAAAAAATATTTATTTTTGAAAAATTAAGCACGAAAAAGAATTATTTTTTTATTTCTTCTTTTTTAAGCAAACTCGTTATTGTTGATTTTATAATCTGAACTTTAACATTTTCTCCAATATCAACTTCTATACGATCATCTTCCATCACTCTTTCTATAATTCCTATAATTCCTCCAGATGTAATTATTTCATCTCCTCTTTTTAGAGACTCAACCATTGTTTTGTGGTCTTTTACTCTTTTTTGTTGTGGTCTAATTAAAAAAAAGTAAAAAATTACAAATATTAAAATTAGTGGTATGAATTGTGCTATTCCTTGTCCGCTCATCTAAGAGTAATTATAATAAAAGCGTTAATTTAACAAGAAAATAATAATCAAATTTTATCCAAATTATTCATATATTTTTTTAAATTTTTTGGAATGCTTATTGATCCATCTTCATTTTGATTGTTTTCTAATAAAGCAATCATTAATCTTCCTACTGCTAAACCCGATCCATTCAAAGTTCCAACATATTCGTTTCCATTAATGGTTTTAAATTTTGCACCCATTCTTTTTGCTTGAAAGGAACCACAGGATGAGCAGCTTGAAATTTCTCTATATTTTTTTTCAGAGGGCACCCATACCTCAATATCAAAAGTTTTTTCTGCACTAAAACCCATATCGCCTGAGGATAAAAGAACAACTTGATAAGGAATTTCTAATTTTCTTAAAATTTCTTCAGCACAATTTAACATTCTATCCAATTCTGTAATACAATTTTTTGGGTCAATAATGCTTACAAGTTCAACTTTGTAAAATTGATGCTGTCTCATCATGCCTTTTGTGTCTTTTCCATAGCTTCCTGCTTCTTTTCTGAAACATGGTGTGGCTGCAACAAATCTTTTGGGAAGTTCATTCTCATTTAAAATTGATTTTTTAGCCAAATTTGTGAGAACAACTTCAGCCGTGGGAATTAAAAATTTTCTTTCATTTGAATTATCAAGTTTTAACTCAAATTGATCCTCTTCAAATTTAGGAAGTTGACCAGTTCCAAACATCACATCTTCATTAACTATTAAAGGTGGAGAAATCTCTGAATAACCAAACTGATTTATGTGGGTGTCTAACATAAAATTAATCAGCGCTCTTTCAAGCATTGCAAAATTATCTCTGAGAACCACAAATCTTGATCCAGATAATTTAATTGATGTATCAAAATCAATACCTTTATTTCTCAACCCAAGATCAATATGTGACTTTATTTTAAAATTAAAATCTTTTATTATTCCTGACTTTTTAATCAACTTATTTTCTTTTTCGTCTTTCCCAATAGGAACATCTTTATGTGCGATATTAGGAAGATTATGAACTATCTTATCAATTATTTTTTGAGATTTTTTTTGGTCTGCTGAAATTTTATCAATCTGGTCGGATATTTTTTTTGATTTTTCGAAATTTTTTTTATCTTTCAGCTTCGATAGTGCTTTTTTTTCTTGTTCTAATAATTCTTTTTTATTAATTAATTCTCTATTTATTTTTCCTTAAATCTTTAAGATTATACATCTTTTAATTCTTTATCTTTTTTTTCTGTAAACTTTACTGTTATTATAGACAATTCATAAAGTAATAATAAAGGTATAGCCAGCCCAATTTGTGTTATTGGATCAGGAGGTGTTAATATTGCGGCTACTGTAAAAATTATAACTATAACATATCTTCTTGTTTTTTTTAAATAGTTAGAATTGACTATACCGATTCTTGCTAATAAATTTAATAGAATTGGAAGTTGAAAACTTATTCCAAATGCAAAAATTAATCTCATAATTAAAGATAAATATTCATTTACTTTAGCTTCCAGTTGAATTGGTAAACTTGTGTTTGATCCCATCGTTTCGAATGATAAAAAAAATTTAATAGCTAAAGGCATTACTAAATAATAAACTAACAAGCCACCTAACAAAAAAAGTATCGGTGTAGATATTAGATATGGCAGGATAGCTTTTTTTTCATTTTTATAAAGACCTGGAGCAATAAATTTATAAATTTGAATTAATAATACTGGGCTACCTAAAAAAATGGCTGCAAAAAATGCAACTTTTAAATAAGTAATAAAAGTTTCATGTAATGCTGTAAATATAAGTCGTCTAGATTCACTATCATCTTTTACTGCATTAGCATACGGTTCTACTAAGAAATTATAAATCTGTTCGGCAAAAGTATATGATATAATGAAAATAAATAAAATAAATATTATTGTCTTGATCAGTCTCGATCTTAGCTCAACAAAATGACTAGTAAAAGAATTACTCATCTATTTTATTTTTTCTTATTTTATCTTTATTTTCGTCTTTATCTAAATCTTTTTCTAAATCAATTTCATTAGTCACAGATGAAACTTCCCTTTGGAAACTACTAAATAAATTTTTAAGTTTTCCAACATAGGAACCAATTTTTTTTAAGGCTACTGGAAATTCTTTAGGTCCTAAAACCAAAATAGCAATGATAACTACCGCTAATATCTCTAACCATCCAATTTGAGGCATTGTAGATTATTTGTTTTCGGAATTTGAACTATCTGAGTTGTTATTATTATCGTCGTTTTTAGAAGAGCCGTCATCTGACAATCCTTTCTTAAAACTTTTTATCCCTTTGGCAAGATCTCCCATGATGCTGGAAATTTTTCCCTTTCCAAAAAGTATAACAACTAGAATTGCAATAATAATAATACCTGTCCAACCAATGTTTCCCATAGTTTATTTATATACAATAATTTTAATTAAATAAATATCTTTATTTATCAGTTTCAGGAGCTTTCTTAATTGCATTTTCGATATCTTCGTAAATGTTCTTTTTCTCCTCATTTGATTGTTCCTTAAAAAATTTTCCTGTTCCAAATATAGATTTATCTATACTCGAAGTATCTATTAATCCAGCCGAGCTTAACTCATCTACAGTAGGCAGATCTGATAATTTCTGAATATTAAAGTGGTTTAAAAAAGTTTCAGTGGTTGCATATTGAATTGGTTTTCCAGGTACATCTTTTCGGCCGGCAGGTCTAACCCAGTCAAGTTCTAATAAAATTTCTAGAGTATTTGTTGCAAATGAAACACCTCTTATTTCTTCTATTTCAGATCTTGTAACTGGTTGATGGTAAACAATGATAGCTAAGGTTTCAATGGTGGCTTTTGAGAGCTTTTTTTGTGTAGATTTTTGTAAAGACATTAGCTTGGATAAATCTTCAGCTGTTCTAAAGGACCATTTATTTTTTATACAAACTAAATTTATTCCTCTATTTTTATAATTATCTTTAATTTTTTCTAAAATTTTAAGCAAATTTGAACTAGTTTTTACTCTTTGCTCAATAGTTTCTATGTCTAAAGGTTCAGAGGCGGCAAAAAGTATTGCTTCAACTTGGCGTTCAAGTTTTGAAATACTTGGTGGAAAAGAAATTATATTATTCTTATTTTTATTTTTCATTAACTAATTTTTTTTAATCATTACTTTATCAAAAATTTTTTCCTGCAACATTTTTATAGTGCCTTCTTTGGTTAATTCAAGGCTAGCAGCAAATATACCAGACAATCCTGTTTTTTTCATTTTCTTATTAGAATAAAAGTTAGGTATTAGATCATCAATGTTGGTCCAGTCATTAATTTTATCAAGTTTATTTTTTATCTGTTTAATCCCTTCCTCTGTTGTTAAGACTGGTAATTTAGGAATATTTATTGTTTGAAAAGATTTCTGAATTTGAATAATTGAATATGTTTTTAGTAATTCGTAAAGAGTAACATCATATATAGGAGTATTAATAGAGCGTATTCCTCCTTTCATGCCTCTATTAAAAATATGAACACCTAATCTTTTTTTTTGTAACATTTGATCTGAAAGAATTCTTATTAGTTCTAATTTTTTTAATTGAAGCTTCAATCTTTCAGCAACTTCTTGAGCTTTAAAATCATCATCTTCATCATCAGGTAATAGTAGTTTGGATTTTAAATAAGCTAACCAAGTTGCCATTAATAGATATTCTGAAGCTGTTTCTAAATTTAAATTTTGATTATCTTTTATAAATTGCAAAAATTGGTCTGCAAGCAATGTTATTGATATTTCAGCAAGATTTACTTTTTGAGTCTTTGCTAAATCTAATAAAACTTCCAATGGACCACTGTAATTAGGAATATCAATAGATATCTCATCAAAGTTTTTTGATTCCATAAAATGATTTTATCTTAAAAATTTGTAAAATTCTGATGTTTTTTTTGCAGTAAATTTATCAATAAAAGGAACTTCTTTAATCAATTTAGATGTATCTTTGTAATTTCCTCCACAATATAATACTAAATTGCAACCTGCTGAAAGTGATTTTTTAGCGTTAGTAACTAAATCGTATTTTAAAGCTTTCATAGAGATATCATCAGAAATCAATATTCCCTTAAATCCTATTCTTTTTCTTATTATTTCAGAGATAATCTTTTTTGAAAAAGTCGCGACATTTTTTTTATCAATTTTTTCATACAAGATATGAGCTGTCATAGCAAATCTAGAAGAAATTGATTTAAATGGTAAAAAATCAATCTTATCTAAATCTTTATAGTATAATTTTACTCTCGGAAGGCTCAAGTGGCTATCCTTCGAAGCGCAACCATGACCAGGTATATGCTTAATAACAGTCCCCAACGAGTTTAATTCATATTGTTTAACACAAATTTTTCCAAGCAATTTAACAATGTCAGGGTCGTCAGAAAAACTTCTATTTCCTATAATCTTATTTGTTTTTTTTCTAAGAACATCAAGGACAGGCACGGTGTTAATATTAACTCCAATTTTTTTTAAAAGGTATATAAGATTATTAATGTATTCTTTATAAAAGTCTAAACTTAGCTTTTTGTTAATGGAATAAATATCTGCAACAAATTTTTGAGAAATATTATTATCAAAAAGTTTGCTCAATCTTGAAACATCAGCTCCTTCTTCGTCTATTAATATAGGAAAATTTGGATCTTTTGTTAATTTCCTGATCTTCTTAATTAGTTTTTTTACCTGCTCTAGAGATCGAATATTACGACTAAAAAGTATTAAACCCCAGGGTTTATCTTTAGACAGTAGTTTTTTTTCATTAAACGATAAGTAATAACCTTTAATGCTTATTATAATAGCTTTTTTTTTCATTCTATTTTCAATAAATCCCAAAAATTTCTTTTCTCTTTGTCTTGTGTTTCATCAAAAAATGTTGAGTTAAATTCTATGACATTGCTAGTGTCGTTTTCTAAGATTGGAATATTAGTAATTTTTTTTTTAATTATTCCTTCTATGTTTGATCTATTTAAGTTGATATTTTTTATATTCTTGCTGGATGAATAATATTTGTATGTATTAAAAAAAAACAAAATAATAAATATTATTAAAAAAAGATTAATAATCTTATACATTACATTCTATCTGGCAAAGAAACACCCAGTATCTCCATGCCTCTCTGTATCACTACGGTTACAAGAATTATTATTGCAAGAGTTTCTTCTTTTTTAATTTTACCATCCTCAATAAACTTAAAATTTTCATTTTTGTTACCTTTGCTCCAATAGGAATGAAATAAAGTTGCTAGTTCGTAAAGGTAATAAGGTATTTTGTGAGGCTCGTATTTATTAGATGCAATTTCTACAATTTTTGGCCATTCAAACACTTTTCTTAAAAGTTTTGTTTCATTTTCATTTAAAAAAAAATTTTCTAAATCTAGATTAATTTTTTCATTAATATCTTTTTTTAAAGTTCTAAATATTGAGCTAATTCTCGCAAATGAATATTGTACATAAAATACTGGGTTATCTTTACTTTTTTCTAAAACTTTATCAAAATCAAAATCAATCTCAACATCATTACTTCTGTTTAACATCATAAACCTTATAGAGTCCTTATTAACCTCTTTTAGAAGATCCTTTGCTGAAATAAAATCTCCAGCTCTTTTTGACATTTTAAATGGTTTTCCATTCTTGTATAGTTTAACTAACTGACAAACTTTACAATCTAATTTAACTTTATTATCAGATAATGCATTTACCGCGGCGGTTATTCTTTTTGTATACCCAGTATGGTCAGCTCCTAATACATTTATCAAATATTTATAATTTCTACTTATTTTATCCATATGATATCCCACATCATTAGCAAAATAAGTCCAAGTCCCATCACTTTTCTTCATTGCTCTATCCGTGTCATCTCCAAATAAAGTTGATTTAAAAATTAACTTTTTGGTTTTTTTCCAATTTTTATCTGTTTCTCCTTTGGGGGGTTCTAAAAATCCTTCTTGAACATAATTATTTTTCTTTAATTGATTAATTGCTTTATCAACTAATTTTTTTTCTATTAAATCAGTTTCTGAAAAAAAATAATCATGCTCAATTCCTAATTCTTTTAAGTCTGATTTAATTAAATTCATTGAATGTCTCAATGATTCTGTTTTAAGTAATTGTAAAGTTTCATCGAAACTGTCGAATTTTTCATTTTTATTTGACTCTATAATCTTCTTGCCAATATCAATTATGTATTCCCCAGGATAAAGATCCTCTTTTGGAATAAATTTCTCATTATATTTTATTTCCCTTATTCTCAAGAAAACTGATTTTGCAAAATTTTTAATTTGATTGCCGTAATCATTTATATAATATTCCTTAACAACTTTGTTGCCGTTAAATTTTAATAAATTTGCTAAAACATCTCCGTAAATAGCACCTCTGCAGTGGCCTACATGCATTGGTCCTGTAGGATTAGCTGAAACAAATTCTATATTATAGCTATTGTTAGAAATTTTTTTACCAAAAGACTCTTTATTTTTTAAAATTTGATTAATATTTAGAATTAGAGATCTCTTAGTTAATTTTAAATTCAAAAAACCTGGGCCAGCAATCTCGACTTTTTCGAAATCTTTTAATTCTTTTATAATTAGATCTTTAATTCTATTAGATAATTCAATCGGATTTATTTTGTTAATTTTTCCCAATAAAAGTCCTACATTACAAGATAAATCGAAATTAAATTCAGCTGGTGGACTTTCTACAACAACGCCTTTAAAATTATTTAAATTGTCTAAATTAAGAGATTGTTTATTTTTTGATATTAGATCAGTAATCTTTTTTATATATTCTTCAAAAATGTTCATTTTGATTTATTGTATAAATTTATTGCAAATCTATCTGTCATGCCAGCTATAAAATCGCAGATAGATCTATCTATATCTAATTTTTTAACATCTTTAATATTTATATACTTTCTTGGGTTTTTTCTTATTCTAATAAATAAAGCTGAAATAACCTTCTTACCATTTTTGGTCTTATGTACAACTTTCTTATTAAGGTACATATTTTCTTTTAAAAATTTTTTTATTTTTATGTGAAATGAGCTCATTTTTTTTGAAAACTGAACTAGAGGAAATTCAGACTTATATACATCATTAATATTTTTGATTTTATATTTTTTTATATTCTTTGAGGTATTTTCAATAATATCTTCAACCATAACATTTATTATATCTCTAATAATTTGTCTAAATACTAATTCTTTAGAAAATTGTTTAAGTTTTATTTTGTGTTTATTTAATATAGAATTTAAAATAGGTAAGTTTTTTAAATCTTGTAATTTAAATAACTTTGCTCTTAAACCATCTTCAAGATCATGACTGTTGTACGCAATATCATCTGAAATTGATGCTATTTGAGCTTCTAATGAAGGGCTATTTTGAAAATTTATTTTTTTTTTAAAATAATTTTTTCCTAAAATGTTATTAAATTTTTCTAAATTATAAATAGGGCCGTTATGCTTGGTTAGTCCGTCTAGAGTCTCAAAAGTTAAATTAAGCCCTTTAAAATTATAATATTTATTTTCTAAATGAGTAACTATCCTAATTGTTTGTATATTGTGGTCAAAACCTCCGTTGTTTCTCATACAATAATTTAATGCCTCTTCTCCGGCGTGTCCAAACGGAGTGTGTCCTAAGTCATGAGCTAAACTAATCGTCTCGCATAAATCCTCATTTAGTCTAAAATGTTTAGCGAGTGTCCTCGCAATTTGAGCAACCTCTAAGGAATGAGTAATTCTAGTCCTATAATGATCGTCTGAAGTATTAACAAAGACTTGGGTTTTGTGTTTTAGTCTTCTAAAAGCAGATGAGTGAATTATTCTATCTCTGTCTCTTTGATACGGAGATCTAAGTTTGCTTTTCTTTTCAGCATAAAATCTTCCTCTAGAGTTAATAGAAATTGATAATTTAGAGAACCTATTATTTTGCATAATCATCTATTAAAATATATACTACAAATTAACTTATTATGACAAAGAAAATAGAATTTACAGACAGGGCAAAAAAACAAATTGAAAAAATTATAAGCGAAGACCAAATTAAAAAATTTTTTAGAATTTCAGTTAAAGGTGGTGGTTGCTCAGGTTTTAAGTACGATTTTAGTTTTGATAACAAAATTAATAAAGAAGATATACTTTTTGGTAAAGCTGTAATTGATAACACCTCCCTAGATATTATCTCAGGGTCAGTTGTAGATTTTAAAAAAGAAATGATCGGTGAGTCCTTTGTTATTACTAATCCTAAGGCATCATCTTCCTGTGGATGCGGATTGTCATTCTCTGTCTAATGAAAATTGTATCATGGAATGTAAATTCAGTTCGAGCTCGTATTGAAAATATACTCCAATATATAAAAAACTCAAAACCAGATGTTTTATTTTTACAAGAAATTAAAACTCAAAATGAAAATTTTCCGTCTCAAACTTTTACTGAAAATGGATATAATTCTTATGTCTTTGGACAAAAAAGTTATAATGGGGTAGCCTTTTTATCTAAATCTAAAATAGAAAATATTAAGACTGATTTCATTAAAGATAAACTTCAGCAATCAAGAGTAATAACAGGTGAAATTTTAATAGGCAAAAAAAAAACAAAATTAATTAATATTTATGTGCCCAATGGTAATCCAGTTGATACAGAAAAATATGAATATAAAAAAAATTGGCTTACATTGTTTCTTAAAAGAATAAAAAAGGAAATAAAAATAAATCCAAATCTGATAATTTCTGGAGACTTTAATATTATACCAGAAGAAATTGATGTTTATGATTATAAAAGATATGAGGATGATGCTTTATTTAGGCTTGAGATTAGAAAAAAGTATAGAGAATTAATTAATTTAGGATTTAGTGATTTATACAGATATTTTAATAAATCAAAACAAGAATATACTTTTTGGGATTATTTTGCTGGTTCTTGGCAAAAAAATTATGGGTTGAGAATAGATCATTTTCTAGCTTCACATAATTTATTAGACAACATAAAGTCAATTAACATTAATAAAACTCCTAGATCTAAAACAAAACCCTCTGATCACACTCCAATAGAATTAGAAATTAGTTAGCTCGACCATAAATATCTTCATATCGAACTATGTCAGTTTCCTTTAGAATTGATCCTAATTGTGCCTCCATAATCTTTACTGGTTTTTTAGAGAGATTTTGAATTCTATGAATGGCCCCTTGAGGAATAAAAATCGTTTCACCAGTTTTTTTGAAAAAAAAATTATTGTTTAATGTAATTTTTGGAGCACCTTCCGTAATAACCCAGTGCTCAGATCTATAAAAATGTTTCTGCAAACTCAAAATTCCTTTTGGTTTTACGTATATTTGTTTGACTAAAAAGTTTTTACCATTAAATAAGTTAGTATATCTGCCCCAAGGTCTATAAAAAGTATTCTTTTTTTTAAAATATTTTGTTTTATTTCTATTGTACATCAATAGAATTTCTTTCCAACTTCCCAAATCTGACCAAGGAATGTTAAGTTTAATAGCGTTTATATCGCTCGTTTTTTCTAAAATTGCATAATCAAAAGATTTAGAGGGGTTCTTATTAAATGAACTCATTTGAAGATAACATACTTTATTCTTAAAATTACTTTTATTAACTGCTAGCAAAGTATTTTTATAAATGTTTTT